>DATABO010000120.1:0-11242 GCA_036259535.1 Thermoleophilaceae bacterium | reverse complement strand
CGGCGGCAAGGATAGGGAAAGGCCGCAAGGGGGGCCACGCGGCGGCCGGGGACTTCGCCATTCGGCGAAGCCCCCGTCTTTCTTTACTGGCGCAGGACCACCGGTAGGGGGCGCAAGTTTCGCCCCCCGGGCCCCCCAGCGAACCCTGGCCGGTTGCCGTAGTCTTGGCGGCCAATCGCAACTCGACCCCCGCCAGCACGGCGTGGCCCTGCCCGAGCCTCCGATGGCTCGGGTCCACGTGACGGCCGGCGGGATCACCGCACGCATCGATCAAGGGAGTACCGAATGGCTCAGGTAACACTCAGGGAGCTGCTGGAGGCCGGCGTCCATTTCGGCCATCAGACGCGCCGCTGGAACCCGAAGATGCGCCGCTTCATCTTCGGCGAGCGCAGCGGGATCCACATCATCGACCTGCAGAAGACCGAGCGCCTGCTCGCGAACGCGCAGGACTTCGCGTCGTCGATCGCCGCCCGCGGCGGCACTGTGCTGTTCGTCGGCACCAAGAAGCAGGCCCGCGACACGATCGCCGAGGCCGCGCTGGCATCGGGCATGCCCTACGTCAACCAGCGCTGGCTCGGCGGCCTGCTGACCAACTTCCAGACGATCAACAAGCGCATCAAGCGGCTCCACGAGCTAACCGAGTGGACCGAGACCGGCACGCTCGACCTTCTGCCGACGCGCGAGCGGATCGCCGCTAAGAAGGAGCACGAGAAGCTGACGACCAACCTCGGCGGGGTGCGCGACATGCAGCGCGTCCCCGACGCGATGTTCGTCGTCGACCTCAAGACCGAGGCGATCGCCGTCAAGGAGGCACAGCGGCTCGGCATCCCGATCATCGGCCTGGTCGACACCAACTGCGACCCGGCGCCGGTCGACTTCGTGATCCCCGGCAACGACGACGCGATCCGGTCCTGCAAGCTGATCATCGAGGCGATCGCCGGCACGGTCGGCGAGCAGCACGCCGCCTTCCGCGCCCAGGAGGAGGCTGCGCGGCGCGAGGCGGAGGAGCAGGCGCGTCGCGAGGCAGAGGAGAAGGCCCGGATAGAGGCCGAGGCCGTCGCCAAGCGCGAGGCGGAGGAGCAGGCGCGCAAGGACGCCGCTGCCGCATCGGGCGAGCAGCCCGCGGCTCCCGCCGGTCAGCCGCCCGAGCAGCCGCCGGCACCGGCGCCGGCCGAGCAGCGCAGCTTCTCGCCCGACGAGGACCCCGCGCCCGCCGGGCAGCGAACGTTCTCGCCCGAGGAGGGAGCGACCTCGTGAGCACGATCACCGCCGGCAACGTCAAGGAGCTCCGCGAGCGGACCGGCGCGGGGATGATGGACTGCAAGGCCGCTCTGGTCGAGGCCGAGGGCGACATGGACAAGGCGATCGAGCTGCTGCGCGTCAAGGGCCAGGCGAAGGCCGCCAAGCGCGGCGAGCGCGCCGCCTCGGAGGGGCTCGTGAGCAGCTACGTCCACCACAACGGCAAGGTCGGCGTTCTCGTCGAGGTCGACTGTGAGACCGACTTCGTCGCTCGCAACGAGGACTTCGCGGAGTTCACGCGCGACGTCGCGTCGCACATCGCCGCGGCCGCGCCGCGCTACGTCAGCGTCGACGAGGTCCCCGACGCCGATCGCGCCGCCGAGCTCAAGGTCTTCCAGGAGCAGGCGGCCGAGGAGGGCAAGCCACCGCCGGTCCAGGAGAAGATCGCCGAGGGCCGGATGAAGAAGTGGCTCGAGGAGGTCGTGCTGCTCGAGCAGACTCACGTCAACGCCGACAAGCACGACGGCAAGACGATCGAGGAGCTGCGCGCGGCGATCTCGGCCACGACCGGCGAGAACGTAGTCATCCGCCGCTTCGCCCGCTTCGCGATCGGGGACTAGCGGGTGGCCGGGGGGGAGGCGCCGAACGGCGACGCGGCCTTCGGGCGCGTCCTGCTCAAGCTCTCCGGCGAGGCCCTGATGGGCGAGCTGGACTACGGCGCCGACCCGGCGCGCATCCAGGCGATCGCGACCCAGGTCGCCCATGTGCAGCGGCGCGGCGTCGAGGTCGCGATCGTCGTCGGCGGGGGGAACATCTACCGCGGCATGTCCGGTGCCGCGAAGGGGATGGACCGGGCCACCGGTGACTACATGGGCATGCTGGCGACGGTGCTCAACGCGCTGGCGCTCCAGGACGCGCTCGAGAAGCAGGAGGCGGTCACGCGCGTGCAGTCGGCGATCACGATCTCGGAGGTCGCGGAGCCATACATCCGCCGCCGTGCGATCCGTCACCTCGAGCGCGGCCGGATCGTGATCTTCGCCGCCGGTACCGGAAATCCGTTCTTCACCACCGACACCGCCGCCGCGCTGCGCGCGCTGGAGATCCGCGCCGAGGCGATCCTGATGGCCAAGAACGGTGTCGAGGGCGTCTACGACGCGGACCCGCGCAAGGTGGCCGGCGCGACCTTCCTACCGGCGATCAGCCATCGCGAGGCGATCGAGCGCCAGCTGGGCGTGATGGACTCTACGGCGCTGTCGCTGTGCATGGACAACGACCTGCCGATCCACGTCTTCAACATGGACGACGAGCGCAACATCGACCGGATAGTGTGCGGCGATCGTGTGGGGACGGTGGTGAGCAGCGATGGACAGTGACCTCGTAAAGGAGTACCTCGACGACGCCTCGGACCGGATGAGCAAGACGGTCGAGTCCACGCGTCACGAGTTCGGGACCGTTCGCACCGGCCGCGCCTCTCCGCATCTCCTAGACCGCGTCGACGTCGACTACTACGGGGCGGTCACCCCTCTCAACCAGCTCGCCAACGTGTCGGCTACGGAGGCGCGGCTGCTGACGATCACCCCCTACGACAAGGGCTCGATCAAGGCGATCGAGAAGGCGATCCTGGAGTCCGACGTCGGCCTCACGCCGAACAACGACGGCAACCTGATCCGGCTGTCGATCCCGGAGCTGACCGAGGAGCGCCGGCGCGAGCTCGTCAAGGTCGTCCACGGGCTCGCCGAGCAGGGCCGGGTCGCGGTCCGCAACGTCCGTCGCGAGGTCATGCAGGAGCTGCGCGACCTCAAGAAGGACGGCGAGATCGGCGCCGACGACGAGCACCGCGCCGAGGCCGAGCTGCAGAAGCTCACCGACGAGAAGATCGCCGTGATCGACTCGTCGCTCGCCGCCAAAGAGGACGAGATACTCCAGGTCTGACCCGGATGGCGACGGGTCCGACGGACGGCGACGGCGGCAGCGGGACGCCGCGCTACGTCGCGATCATCACCGACGGCAACGGCCGTTGGGCCCAAGCCCGCGGGCTGTCGCCGATCGAAGGTCACCGGGCGGGCGCCGACGTCGTCAAGGCGCGCCTGCGCGACGCCGCCGAGCTGGGCGTGCGCGAGCTGACCGTGTACTCGTTCTCGACCGAGAACTGGAAGCGATCGCCGGAGGAGGTCGGCGGACTGATGCGGATGTTCGGCGAGCGGATCGACGGCGAGACGCCGGAGCTGCACGAGGAGGGCGTGCGTATGCGCTTCGTCGGCCGCCGCGACGGCGTCTCGGCCGAGCTGCGCGCGAAGATGGACTGGGCCGAGGCGACGACACGCGAGAACACGCGGATCACGCTGTTCGTGGCGTTCAACTACGGCGGCCGCGCCGAGATCGTCGACGCCGCGCGCGGGTTCGACGGGACTACCGAGGAGGAGTTCCGCGCCCGCCTCTACGCGCCCGAGATGCACGACCCCGACCTGCTGATTCGCACCAGCGGCGAGCAGCGCCTCTCCAACTACCTGCTCTGGCAGTGCGCCTACTCAGAGCTGGTCTTCAGCGACGAGCTGTGGCCCGACTTCGACCGTGCGGCCTTCGAGCGCGCGCTCGCCGAGTACGGCCGTCGCCAGCGCCGCTTCGGCGCCCGGGAGCCCGCATGAGCTTCAGCGACCGGCCAGGCGTCGGCGGGGGTCCGGGGCCGTGAGCCCCCGGGGGTCGGACCTTCCGGGACGAATCCTGGTCGCAGTTCCAGCTGCGCTGTTCGCGATCTTCATCGTCGTCCAGGGCGGGCTGGTGTTCGCGCTCGGGCTGATCGCGCTCGGCATCGTCGCGCTCGGGGAGCTCTACGGACTGATGCGGCGCGCTCGCCCCGTCGACGTCGCCGGCTTCCTCGCGGTCGCCGGGATGGTGCTGCTCGCCACCTACGAGCAGCGTGCCGACGTGCTGATCGCGCTGGTCGCCGCACTGCCGCTCGCATTCCTGCTGGCGCTCATGCGGCCGACACTGGCGAACGTCTCGTGGGGGCTCGCGGCGACGCTGCTCGGGGTGGTCTGGGTCGGCCTGCCGCTGGCCCATGCCGTCTTCCTGCGCTCGCTGGACCACGGCGAGGGGCTGGTGATCGACGTGCTGGTCGCGACCTTCGTCGGCGACACCGCCGCTTACACCGGGGGCCGAATGTGGGGCCGACGGAAGCTGGCGCCGGACATATCGCCGAACAAGACGGTCGAGGGACTGGTCGCGGGCATCGTCGGCGGCACGGCCGCGTTCTGGTTCGCCGGCCTGTATCAGGACTGGCTGTCCGGTCTCGACGCGCTGTCAATCGGGTTCATGGTGGCGCTCGCCGCGCCGCTCGGCGACCTGCTGGAGTCGGCGGTCAAGCGCGACCTGGCGGTCAAGGACAGCGGCCGAGCCTTCGGCGCCCACGGTGGCGCGCTCGACCGCCTGGATGCCGTCTTCCTGACGATCGTGGTCGGTTTCTACGCCGCGCTCCTGCTCGGCTACGGCTGACGGCCTCCCCCTGGGACCTGCCAGCTGGCGGTCGCCAACTGGCAGGCCTACAGTTCCTCGCTCCGCGCGTCGATAGTCGGAATGCGTGATGTCGGTCCAGCCCCACGAGCTTCGCGACCCCGAGCCCCCGCGGGCGCGCCAACCGCGCTCGCTGCGCGCCGTCGGCCACAGCCGCGAGCGTCGCGTCGCCGGCGAGCGCGAGGCGCTGATGCGGATCGCGGCGGCGACCGCGGACGCCTACCGGCTGGAGGACGTGATGGAGCAGGCGGCCGAGGCGGCGCTCGCCGTCACGGGCGCCGCGTCGCTGTCGATCAGTCGTTGGGAGCCCGATCGCCAGGCGATGCGGACGCTGATCAACGTCGGTGAGCTCGGCCCGGGCGAGCAGCGCTTCCCGACGGACGAGGTCTATCCGCTTGCCGAGCACCCGCTGGTGGCGAAGCTGCTCCACGACGGCGAGCCCTACCGGACGGCCGTCGACGACCCGGCCGCCTCGCCGCCCGCGGTCGCCGTCCTCAAGGCGCTCGGCAAGGAGTCCGACGTCGGCGTGCCGATCTTGCTCGACGGCGAGGTATGGGGAGAGGTGTGGGCCGCGACTGCGCCCGGCGCGGCGCGCTTCGACGCCGACGACGCGCGCTTCCTACAGGCGATCGCCGACCGGCTGGCGCTCGTGCTCGCACGCGGCGAGCGCTTCGCGAGGGTGTCGCGACTCGCCTACGAGGATCCGCTCACGGGTCTTGCCAACCGCCGCGCGGTCGAGGAGCGGCTCGCCGCCCTGCTCGATCCCGAGGGTCCCTCACAGGGCCCGTTGACCTTGCTGCTGGCAGACGTCGACGGCCTCAAGGACATCAACGACGCGCGCGGCCATCACGTCGGCGACCGGGCGCTCTGCCGGGTCGGCGACGCGCTGGTCGCCGCCGCAGCGCCCGAGGCCGCGGCGCTCGTCGGTCGGCTCGCCGGCGACGAGTTCTGCGTGCTGCTCGAGGGCTGTGAGGTTGGGGCGGCCAACGAGGTGGCGCGAACCGCGCTCGAGCTGCTCGAGGGCGGCGACGACGACCTACCCCTGTCGCTCTCCTTCGGTGCGGCGGAGGCCGGAGCGGCCAGCACACCCGCGGAGCTACTGCACGCCGCCGACACCGCCCAGTACGCCGCCAAGCGACGCGGTGGCGGTCGCCTCTGCACGTCGGGACCGGCCGCCGACCCGTCGACGGCCGATCTCGGCGAGCGGCTCCAGCCGGGCGCCCAGCGGCTCGACCAGCAGATCGAGTCGATCGCGGCCCGGACGATGCGCATCCTCGATCGCGATGCCGGCCACCGTCGCGTGCTGGACCGGCTCGAGACGGTTGTGGTCGGGTTCGCGGCTGCGCTCGACGCCGCCGCCTGGGCGATCTCGCGCTGGGAGCGGGGGAGCTCGCTGATCCGCTCGGTCTCGACCGCCGACGGCCGCGACTGCCGCCTGCGCGGCCTTCGCATGGGGCTGGCCAACGAGGTCTACCGGGTGGAGGACTTCCCGCACACCGCGGAGCTGCTGCGCCAGGGTCACGGCGGCTTCGTCGCGCACGTCGAGGACGGCCGAACCGATCCGGCAGAGCGGGCGCTGCTAGCCGAGCTTGGCTTCGACGCTGCGCTCGTGGCCGTCGTCGCCCACGGCTCGGGCGCCTACCTGATCGAGATATTCGCCGACGACGAGACCGCCGGCCTGGCCCCGGCGGGAGTTCGCCTGCAGCTGCTGCTGCGGCTCGCCGCCGCCCCACGAAGCGCCTCCTAGACTGGGGCGGATGCGCAGGATCGTCATCGCCGGCTCGACCGGCTCGATCGGCACGCAGGCACTCGACGTCATCTCGCGCAGCGACTCGCTCGAGGTCGTCGGCCTCGCCGCCGGATCGAGCGTCGAGACCCTGCTCGACCAGGCGTCCGCCCACGGCGTCGAGCGGATCGCGCTCGCCGATCCCGACGCTGCGGCCCGTGCGGCCGAGCGCTGGACGGCGGGCCGCGTGCTGGGCGGCGGGGAGGGGCTCGTGGAGCTGATCGTCGAGACCGAGTGCGACCTCGTGCTCAACTCGCTCGTCGGCTCGGCGGGGCTCGGGCCGACCGTCGCCGCGCTCGGCGAGGGCATCGACCTGGCGCTCGCCAACAAGGAGAGCCTGGTCGTCGGCGGTGAGCTGGTGATGGCGCTCGCCGAGGCGACGGGCGCCCGCATCGTCCCGGTCGACTCCGAGCACACCGCCCTGCACCAGCTGATCGCCGGCCTGCCGACCGGCGGCGTGGACCGGATGACGATAACCGCCAGCGGCGGGCCGTTCCGCGGCCGGACCCGCTCAGAGCTCGCCGAGGTGACCGCCGCGCAGGCGCTCGCGCATCCGACCTGGCAGATGGGCGGCAAGATCACGATCGACTCCGCGACCCTGATGAACAAGGGGCTCGAGCTGATGGAGGCCCACCACCTGTTCGGGCTGCCCTACGAGCGGCTCGACGTGGTCGTCCACCCGCAGTCGCTGGTCCACGGGCTCGTCACGCTCGCCGACGGGGCGATGCTCGCCCACGTCGGGCCTCCCGACATGCGGATCGCGATCTCCTACGCCCTGCACGGCGCCGAGAGCGTCGACCTGCCCGTCGAGCCGCTGGACCTCGCTCGGGTCGGGGCGCTGACCTTCGAGCCGGTCGACGGGCAGGCCTTCCCGTGCCTGCGGCTGGCGCGCGACGCGGCGGCCGCGGGCGGGACCGCTCCGTGCGTTCTCAACGCCGCCAACGAGATCGCCGTCCACGCGTTCCTCGGCGGAGAGCTGTCGTTCCTCGGCATCCCGGCGGTGATCGAGCAGACGCTGGCAGCGCTGCCGGAGCGGCCGGTGCGGCACTTCTCCGATCTCTACGCGGCCGACGCCGAGGCGCGCGAGTGCGCGCGCGAGGCGTGTCAGGGTGCGCTCGCGTGAGCTGGTTCCTCGCCTTCGCCGGCTTTGCGCTGCTCGTCATCCTGCACGAGCTGGGTCACTTCGCGGTCGCGAAGTGGGTCGGCATGCGCGTCGAGAAGTTCTCGCTCTTCTTTCCGCCGACGCTCGTGAGCAAGAAGGTCGGCGAGACGGAGTACGCGATCGGGCTGATCCCCGCCGGCGGCTACGTGCGGATCAGCGGCATGAGCCCGTCGGAGGAGCTGCCGGACGAGGTGCGCACGCGCGCCTACCACGCCCAGCCGGTCTGGAAGCGGATGGCGGTGATCGCCGCGGGGCCCGCGGTCAACCTGATCGTCGCCCTCCTGCTGCTCGTCGTCTACTTCGGCCTGATCGGGGCGGAGACCGAGCCAGTCGACGCACGCGTCGACATTGTGGAGAAGGGCTATCCAGCGGCGACGGCGCTACAGCCCGGCGACCGCCTGGTCTCGGTCGACGGCGTACGCGGGGAGCCGACGCGGCTGTCGAGGCAGATCGCCGGTCACAAGTGCCCGCAGAGCCCACCGACGGACGGCTGCCGGGCTGCCGAGCCGGCGACGCTGGTGATCGATCGCGACGGCAGGCGGATCGTCGAGCGACTGACGCCCGTCTACGACGCCGACCCAGGTGCCGAGCGCACCCGCCTCGGCTTCAGCTACGTGCCCGGGCCGCGCGAGGCGTTGCCGCTGGGAGAGGCGATCAGCACGTCGCTCGACCGCTTCTGGTTCATAACGGAGCAAACGGTCAGCCTGCCGGCGCGCATCTTCGACACCGAGCAGCGCAAGGAGATCAGCGGCATCGTCGGCTCCTACGAGGTCACGCGCCAGACGATCGTCCACGACCTCGCGACGACGGTCGGCATCCTCGCGATCATCTCGCTGTCGCTGGCGATCGTGAACCTGTTCCCGTTCCTGCCGCTCGACGGCGGCCACATCTTCTGGGCGGCGGTCGAGAAGCTGCGTGGCGGCAAGCCTGTGCCGTTCAGCGTGATGGAGCGCGCGGGGGTGGTCGGCTTCATGCTCGTGATAGGGCTGTTCGCGATCGGCCTGACCAACGACATCGGCCGATTGTCCGGCGAGGGCTTCCAGGTTCGCTAGCGCGCGGTCGCCCGCGGGTGGGCGCTGAAGTAGACGTCCTTGAGCCGCTCGCTCGAGAGGTGGGTGTACAGCTGGGTGGTGGCCACGTCGGCGTGCCCGAGCATCTCCTGGACGGCGCGCAGGTCGCAGCCACCGGCGAGCAGATGGGTGGCGAAGGTGTGGCGCAGCGTGTGCGGGCTCATGCGGTCGGCGAGGCCGGCGGAGCGTGCGTGGCGCTTGACGATCTTGTAGAGGCCCTGGCGGGTCAGCGTGCGGCCGCGAAAGTTGACGAACAGGCGGGCCTCGACGGACGCGCCGACGAGCTGCGGCCGGCCACGCTCGAGGTAGCGCCGGACGGCGTCGGCGGCCGTGCGGCCGACCGGCACGAGGCGCTCCTTGGAGCCCTTGCCGCGCGCGCGCAGGACCAGCTCCACGAGGTCGAGGTCGGTCACCTCCAGGCCCGTAGCCTCCGAGGCGCGCAAGCCGCAGGCGTACATCAGCTCCAGCAGGGCGCGATCGCGCAGGGCGATCGGCTCGGTCCCCTGTGGCTGGTCGAGCAGCTTCTCGACCTCGCCGCGGGTCAGGACCTTGGGAAGCCTGCGGCTCTTGCGCGGGGCGCCCAGCTTGGCGGTCGGGTCGCCGTCGAGGATCTCCTCGCGACGCAGGTGCTTGTAGAAAGAGCGCAAGCAGGCCTGCTTGCGGTTGATCGTCGCCGGCGACGCGGTACGGCCCTCCACGCCCCCGCGGCTTGCCAGGAAGTCGGCGACGTCGAGCGGCCCGGCCGTCAGCGCCGTCACGCCGCGCTGCTCCAGGAAGCGGCCGTACTGCAGCAGGTCGGAGCGGTAAGCCTCGAGCGTGTTGCGCGACAGCCCGCGCTCGAACTCGAGGTGGGCGACGAAGTCGAGCACCAGGTGCTCGAAGGGCCGCTTGTCGGCGGGTGCGACGGCGGTGGCCATCCTCCTGGATTCGCTGTGCCTGGTAGAAGCCCTGGCCGATGCCCGAGCTTCCAGAGGTCGAGACGATCCGCAGGCAGCTGGCGCCGCGGCTGGAGGGACGGCGGATCGAGCACGTGGAGGTCCTCGACGCGCGCTGGTCGGAGCCGGCCGCTCCGGACGAGGTGGCCGACGCGATCGAGGGCCGGCAGATCCTGACGTTGGGCCGGCGTGGCAAGTACTTCGACTTCGCCCTCGAGGGAGAGGTTCACCTGGTGATGCACCTGCGCATGACCGGCAACCTGCTGCTCGTCCCAGCGGCAAGCCGAGACGAGCAGCGCTACGTGCGGATGTGGTTCGCGCTGGACGACGGCTCGTCGGTCTTGTTCGCCGACCCGCGCCGATTCGGGACCGGCCTCGTGCTGCTCGGCGACGATGCGCGCGACGAGTACTTCTCGACGCGGCTCGGCGTGGAGCCGCTGAGCCCGGACTTCACGCCGCAGGCGCTTCACGCGCTGGCCAAGGGCCGGCGATCGCCGGTCAAGGCATTCCTGCTGGCCCAGGAGCGGATCGCCGGCGTCGGCAACATCTACGCGGACGAGGCGCTGTTCCGCGCGCGCATCCACCCGTTGCGCCCGGTCGGGACGCTGCGCCGCCCGCAGGTCGAGGCGCTGCACGGAGCGGTGGTCGAGTCGCTGGAGGCCGGGATCGACGCGCGCGGAGCGTCGATCGACGACTTCCGCCACGTCGACGGCGCCCGCGGCAGCTTCCAGGACCGCTTCCTGGTCCACCGGCGCGAGGGCGAGCCCTGCCCGCGTTGCGGCACCGCGATCGTCAAGCTGCGTGCCGCCGGTCGCGGCACCTACGTCTGCCCGCGCTGTCAGCGCCCGCCGCGGGCCTGAGGGCCTGGGTCTGTCCGGTCGAGGGCGCAGCATGAGGGGGTGGCCGGCAGCTTCAAGACGGAGGCGGTCGTTCTGAGGTCGATCCGCTACGGCGAGGCCGATCGGGTGCTGCACCTATACAGCGTCGATCGCGGCCGCATCGGTGCGATGGCCAAGGGAGTGCGACGGACGCGCTCGCGAATGGGCGGCCGGCTGGAGCCGCTCTCGCGCGTGCGCCTGGTGTTGCGCAAGGGCAGAGGGGACCTCAGCACGGTCTCCTCGGTCGACACGGTCAGCGCGCATCCCGGCCTGCGCGAGCGGCGCGGGTCGCTCGAGCGTGCATCGCAGGCGTGCGAGTCCGTCCTGCGACTGCTCGACTCCGGCGAGCCGAACGCCGCCGCCTACCACCTGCTCTGCAACCAACTGGCCCTGCTCGACGCGGACCCCGAGGCGGCCACCCGTGCCCAGTCGCTCGCCTTCCGGGCCAAGCTGCTGCTCGCGGCCGGCTTCGCTCCCGAGCTGGCCTCGTGCGCCACGTGCGGGGAGGCCGAGCACCTGAGCGGCTTTTCGCCGGCGGCCGGGGGAGTGGTCTGCGCGAGCTGCGAAGCGGGCTCGTTCCCGCTGGGCGCCGAGGCCCACGGCTTCCTCGTCGACGCGCTCGGACGGCCGCTCGCCGAGGCGCCGGCGGCGTCGGGCGTCGC
>DATABO010000119.1:0-16843 GCA_036259535.1 Thermoleophilaceae bacterium | reverse complement strand
GATCTCGTCGACGTCCTCGAAGAAGCCGAGGTCGAGCATCTCGTCGGCCTCGTCGAGCACGACGTAGCGCGCCTGGTCGAGGAAGAGGTAGTGGCGGCGGATCATGTCCATGACCCGGCCGACGGTCCCGACGACGACCTGCGCCTCCTGCTTGAGCCGCGACGCCTGGTCGCGGATCGGCGCGCCGCCGAAGACCGCGACGACCTCGATGCCGTGCTTGGCGCCGTAGGCGCGCAGCGCCTGGGTCACCTGGATGCACAGCTCGCGCGTCGGCGTGAGCACGAGTGCCTGGACCGCGGGGTCGGACGGATCGAGGTAGTCGAGCAGCGGCAGGCCGAACGCGGCCGTCTTGCCGGTACCGGTCTGGGCCTGGCCGATCACGTCCCGCCCTTGCAGCAACAGCGGGATCGTCTCCTGCTGGATCGGAGTGGGATCTTTGTAACCGAGGTGCTCGAGTGAGTCGAGCACCTCCTTTGAGAGGCCGAGATCGGCGAAGGTCGTCATATGCGACCAGTCAGACTACTGGGGCCAACGGGACCGGCCCGAGGCCCCTCCCATCGGGCGGTCAGCGCTTGGCCGTGTACTGCTCGTCTGCGCTGCAGAGGCCCTCGACCTCGATCGAGCCGTTGACCTTGTTGCCGCTGAACGTGCCCTTGACCGTCCGCTTGTCGTCCTCGACGTCCGGCGAGCCCTTGAAGACGACCTTGAACTTGCCGTTCTTGATCTTCGCGGTGGCGCCCTTCATGCCGACCGGCGGATAGGCGACCGTGATGATGAAGTTGCTCAGCCCGCACGACGCGTAGACGTTGCCGACGAACTTCGTGACGCGGTTGTTCTTGACCTTGACGGTCACCTTCGCCGACTCGTCGCCCTTGACGTGGCCCTTGTACGTGCCATCGCCGGCGGCGAAGGCAACAGGCGCCGCGACGGCGGCGACGGCGAGGCAGGCGATCAGGAGGCGGCGCAGGAGGATCATGCCGGCCAGCCTGCCACAGGGGGCGGACAAGCGCCAGCGGCGCACGAACCATTCTTAGGGCTCCAGCCCCGAAAAGGCTTCGGCGCGCGCTAGATAGTCGGGTTGAGCGTGAGCTTGCCCGTCGTCCGCCGCGCCTCGAGGTCCTCGTGCGCGCGGGCGGCGTCGGCGAGCGGATAGGTGCCGCCCACGCGCGGGCGCAGCTCGCCCCGGGCCGCGCGCGCGAAGAGGTCGGCCAGGGGCTGCTCGAGCATGTCGCGGCGGTCGAGCAGGTGCATCAGCCAGAAGCCGACGACAGAGCGACTGCCCTTGAGCAGCTCGCCGTTGGTGACCGCCACCTTCTCGCGGGTGGAGTTGCCGTAGGCGACGATGCGCCCGAACGGCGCCAGCGCAGCGAGGCTCTGCTCGAAGACTCGCCCGCCGGCGGCGTCTAGCACGACGTCCACGGGCGCGCCGTCGTTGGCCTCGATCAGCGCAGCGGTGAGCGGCCCGGCGCCGTCGCCGCCGACGTCCGCCTCGCCCCCGGGCGCCTCGTCGTCGGGTCGCGGCTCGCCGTCGTCGGTGACCGGATCGACCGCGACGTCGGCCCCGAGCTCTAGCGCCTCCGTCCGCCGCTCCGACGAGCCTGCGGTGGCGATCACCCGACCGGCGCCCATCGGCTTCGCCAGCTGGGTCAGCAGCGAGCCGACGCCGCCGGCAGCCGAGTGCACGACGACGCTCTCCCCCTCGACCAGATGTGCGGAGGTCCGCCACAGGTGCCACGCGGTCAGGCCCTGGATCAGCAACGCGAGCGCGTCGTCGTCGGAGACGCCGTCGGGGATGGGGAACGTTCGTGCCGCCGCCGCGACCGCGTATTCCGCGTAGCCGCCGGTGCGCAGCAGCGCGATCACCCGCTCGCCCGGTTCGAAGACCGGCGCCACAGACGCCCGATGCGGGCTTTGCATCGCCTGGACATCCGAATCCGACATCGAGCGCTCGGGCGGCCCCACGCGCTCGACGACTCCCGCGACCTCGCCTCCTAGCACCAGCGGCAGCTCGTGCTTGGCGATGTACTGGTTGCGCCGCTGGTGGGTGTCGCCGAAGTTCAACCCCGCCCGCGCGACGCGGATCAGCAGCTCGCCCGGCCCCGGCTCGGGGACCGGCAGGTCCGCGACGCGAAGCACCTCAGGACCTCCGAACTCGGTCAGCTGGACGGCGCGCATACGCGCGGCAGGCTACCCTTGCGCGCCTCATGACCCTCGTAGTAGTCGGATCGATCGCCTTCGACGCGGTCAAGACGCCATTCGGCGAGCGTGAGCGGATGCTCGGCGGCTCGGCCGTCCACTTCTCGCTCGCCGCGAGCTTCTTCACCGACGTGCGCGTCGTCGGCCCGGTCGGCGACGACTTCGGCGACGCCGAGTACGCGGTGCTGCACGGCCGCGGCGTCAACACCGATGACATCGAGCGCGTCGCCGGCGGCGACACCTTCTTTTGGCGCGGCCACTACGAGTACGACTTCAACCAGGCTCACACCGACGACACCCAGCTCAACGTCTTCGGCGAGTTCGAGCCCAAGCTGTCGGAGGCCTCGCGCGCGGCCGAGCACCTCTTCCTCGCCAACATCCAGCCCGACCTCCAGCGCGGCGTGCGCGGGCAGTGCGGCGGCGTCCGCTGGGCCGGCCTCGACTCGATGAACCTCTGGATCGAGATCGCGCGCGACTCGCTGATCGAGACGATCTCCGGCGTCGACCTCGTCTTCCTCAACGACGCGGAGATCCGCCAGCTGACCGAGCAGCCGAACCTCGTCCGCGCGGCGCGCGCCGTGATGGAGATGGGGCCGAAGGTCGTCGTCGCCAAGCAGGGCGAGTACGGCGCCGCGCTGTTCACAGAGAGCGGCTTCTTCGCGCTGCCCGCCTTCCCGCTCGAGACGGTGATCGACCCGACCGGCGCGGGCGACTCCTTCGCCGGCGGCTTCCTCGGCTACCTCTCCTCCCAGGACGACTGGACCGGCGAGGCGACGCTGCGCCGCGCGATGACCTACGGATCGGCGCTCGCGTCGTTCAACGTCGAGGAGTTCGGCACCGAGCGCGTCGCCCGCCTCGAGCGCGACGAGATCGAGGCTCGCTTCGAGCAGTTCCGCCAGATCACCACCCTCGAAGCGCCCGCAACGGCTTAACAAAGCTCATCGGTTCGACGGTCCCGCGGACGGGTACCCTCGGACAGATGGAGGCTGTGCTGTGGATGGCGTTGGTCCTGAAGATCCCGATCGTCGCGCTGCTCTGGCTGGTCTGGTGGGCGGCCAAGGCGCCCGAGCCGGCGGCTGTCGACGAGGACGAGGGCGGCAGCAAGCGACCCAACCGCCCGCACGGTCCGCTCGTCCCGCCCCGGCCGCCACGCCGCGGCCCCGACCACGCCGCTCCCCTGCCCGCACCGCCACGCGTCCGCACGCGCGCAGTCGGTCGCCGGTCCGGCGTGGGCCGAGCCGGCGAGGATGTCCGCTGAGTCAGATCCCGTTTCGCACCAGGCCGACGGTGTCGATGCCGTCGCCGTTCCAGTCACCGACGATTGGCCTGTCGCCGGCCGAGCCCCAGGTGAACGAGACGTCGGCGGCGCCGGTGGTGTTGGAGTTGCGCAGGTAGAACGTCTGGGTCGAGGTGTCATAGACGCCGGGTGTGGTGACGCCGTCCCCGTCCCAATCGCCTGCCAGCGCGAGATGGGTGGTCGAGTTGCCGTAGTCGAGGCTGAGGTTCGCGACGCCGGTGCTGTTCGAGTTGCGCAGGTACCAGTGGTTGCTGATCCGCACGGCGGGGGTGTCGGTGCCGTCGTTGTTCCAATCGCCCATCAGCGGGACCGTCCCTGGGGCGCCACTGCTGTACTGGAACGTCAGGTTCGCCGTTCCGGTGCTGTTGGAGTTGCGCAGGTACCAGTTGCCGGCTGAGTACATGCCCGGGGTGTCGGTGCCGTCGTTGTCCCAATCCCCGGCGATCGGCGCCATCCCCGAGCTGCCGTAGGTGAACGAGAGCTCGGTGCCGCCAGAGGTGCTCCAGTTGCGCAGATGCCAGACATTTCCTCGGACCATACCCGGGGTATCGATCCCGTCGTTGTTCCAATCTCCCGCCACCGGCACGTCGCCGTTGGCGCCGAAGGTGAACGACTTGTCATGCGGGCCCACGCCGTTGGCGTCCTTCAAGAACCACCGGGCAGCAGTCGGCGCGTCGTGCAGGTATGGATTTTCGGGCCCCCCAACGTTCCAGTACTGGTGGAGCCACTCGCCCGCCTCGGACACCGCATCGAAGTAGGTGTCGTAGCCGCAATCGACGGGAAAGCCCGAGGGCGTGCCGTAGCCCGCGCTCGAGGGGCAGCGCGCCGGGCCCGACGCGTAGGCCCAGTCGCACATCAGGTCTACCTCCTCGGAGCAGTGATTTCCCGGCACCGCGAACGGGGCCGTGCTGTTGACGGCGCCGAAAGTGTGGACCAGCTCGTGCATGGCGACTGCGGTGGGCTCGCCGATAGTCGCGACGGCCCACCCGGACGTCACGCGGCTGGAGTTCGTCGAACCGTTGTCGGCAGAGCTCTTGAGGCGATCGTCGCCACCTGACGCCAGTCCACGATGGTTGGTCACGTCGCCCTCATCGTGAATTATCAGATATTTGACAGCCCTGCTCCCGTCGTCCACTCCTCCGCAGCACTCCTCGGGCCGCCCGAGTGCGACGTCGCGAACGTAGTACCCGACGTCTGATGGATCGACGTAGCCGTCAGAGGTCGAGACGCCGTTGCCCTCGTAGTTCATCGGGATCTGGACGTCATGCACCTTTATCTCCCCGGCAGGAGAGCAGTCGACCTTCATCTGGAGCGTCCTGGAGCCGCCACTGGACAGCTGAGACTGCTGCATGAACTTGTAGTTCATGCGCCGCACGATCGAGCGGATGTGGTCATGTGCGTTGGGAGTCGTCGGGTTTGCGGTCGACCAGGCTCGGACGGCGACCACGCGCTGGCCTGAAGTCACGCAGATCGGGGCGTCCTGCAGCGTCGGCAGCTCCAGGTTGACGGCGGACACGTCGCTGACGAGCGTGTCCTGCTGAATCAGCTCCACAGCCTCGGCCGGCTCGCGATGGTAGTGCAACCGCGTCGGGGCCTCACCGGGACGTCGCACGACGTAGGTGCCGGTCTTCGGGTCGTACCGGTGGGTCTCCGCACCGATCCGCTCGAAGTCCGCCTTGCCCGGGATCCGGCCCGTGCCGTGGCCCTCGCCGCTCGGATGATGCGCCGTCGCGGCCGTGGGCGCCGTCAGGGCCGCGAGGACGAAGGAAAGTGCAGCGGCGGATGTGAGCTTCAATCTCATTCTCGGCCTCCCGGCACAAGCGGCTGTCTGGTCGATTTCGAAAACAGGCTCGTTTCTAAAGGCGACCCTAGACCGCGAGCCGCCGCCCAGTCAAGACGCATCCGGCCCGCTCGCACCAGACCGGCGCTGGTGTTAGGTTTCGCCGCCGTGGACGTCTACTACGTCATCGGCAGCGTGCTCGCGGCCTGCGCGCTGCTCGTCTCGCTGCTCGGCGTCGTGCGCAAGGACTTCCCCGGCTCGCGCAGCGGCGAGATCGCTGTCGGCGCGATCTTTCTCGTCCTGGTGCTGGCCACGATCTCCGCCGCGGTGGTGGGTGCGCTCACCAACGAGGAGGAGGGCGAGGAGCCCGACCACGGCGCCGTCCCGACGCTGACCGCCTGATCGCCGTGGCGATCGACGACGGCACGGCGATCAGCTACACCGCGCTGCCGACCGGCGTCCCGGTCTACAGCTCCGACGAGATCGTCGTCGGAACGGTGCGCAAGGTGCTCGACAACGCGCGCGAGCGGATCTTCGACGGGATCGTGTTTGAGAACGAGGCAGGCGTGCGCGTCTTCGTCGACGCCCCCGAGGTCGCCCGCACAGCGGAGCGGGGGGTCACGCTGACTCTCACCGCCGCCGAGGCGGCCGAGCTCCCGCCGTACAAGGGCGGCGGCCCGCTCGGCAAGCTCTTCCGCCGCTAGATCGCTACCGTGGCGGCCGTGCCGAACGACTCGCTGACGGTCACCGACAACCGCACCGGGGAGACCTACGAGGTGCCGATCGTCGACGGCACGGTCAAGGCGATGGACTTCCGCCAGATGAAGGCGTCCGAGGACGACTTCGGGCTGATGACCTACGACCCGGCGTTCACCAACACCGCCTCCTGCCGCAGCGCGATCACCTACATCGACGGCGAGGCCGGCGTGCTCGAGCACCGCGGGATCCCGATCGAGCAGCTCTGCGAGAGCTCGAGCTTCCTCGAGGTCGCCTACCTGCTCGTGCACGGCGAGCTGCCGACCAAGGCGGCGCTCGACTACTGGGTCTACGCGATCACCCACCACACCTACGTACACGAGAACATCAAGAAGTCGATGGAGGCGTTCCGCTACGACGCCCATCCGATGGCGATGCTGCTCTCGACGGTCGGCGCACTGTCGACCTACTACCCGGCCGCGAAGAACATCGACGACCCGACCGAGCGCTACATGGCGATCGTCCGCCTGATCGCCAAGATGCCGACGCTCGCTGCGTTCTCCTACCGCCACAACCTCGGCCTGCCCTACGTCTATCCGGACAACGACCTCTGGTACACGGGCAACTTCCTGTCGATGCTCTACCGCATCAACGAGCCGCAGTACGAGCCCGACCCGCGGCTCGAGCGTGCGCTCGACGTGCTGTGGATCCTGCACGCCGACCACGAGCAGAACTGCTCGACGGCCGCGGTGCGGTCGGTCGGCTCGTCGCAGGTCGACCCCTACTCGGCCGTCGCAGCCGGGATCGCCGCGCTCTACGGCCCGTTGCACGGCGGCGCCAACGAGGCTGTGCTGCGGATGCTCGACCGGATCGGGACGGTCGAGAACATCCCCGACTTCCTCCAGGGCGTGAAGGACCGCAAGGAGAAGCTGATGGGCTTCGGCCACCGGGTCTACAAGAACTACGACCCGCGCGCGCGGATCATCAAGAAGCACGTCGACGAGGTGCTCGACGTGCTCGGCGTCGACAACCCGAAGGTCGAGATCGCCGTCGAGCTGGAGAAGCGCGCGCTCGACGACGAGTACTTCACCGACCGCAAGCTCTTCCCCAACGTCGACTTCTATTCCGGCCTGATCTACGAGGCGATGAACATCCCGACGGACATGTTCACGGTGATGTTCGCGATCCCGCGGACCGCCGGCTGGCTCGCCCAGTGGAAGGAGATGCTGGAGGACGACGAGACGAAGATCGCGCGGCCGCGACAGGTCTATACGGGCGCGCGCCAGGCCGACTACGTGCCTCTGAAGGAGCGGTAGGCCGGAAAGACGATTCCCCACGAGGCTTAGGGAACCGCCTCTTAGGGGAATCGTCTTTCCGGCTCAGAGCGGGGCTGGTGGCCAAGGGGGTTGACCGTTGAAGCTGGCGAGACGGGCCTCCTGCTCGGCCTTCGGGAGCCAGAAGACGTTGCCGCCGGGTCCGCGGCTGCACTGGCGCATGCCGCTGTGGCCGTTGGAGGAGAGGCCGGGGCGCGAGATCCAGAGATAGGCGTCGGCGAGCCTGGACGCCGTCCGGGTGGTCGGCAGCGGCCCGAGGCCGGCGTTCCTGGGATTGCAGAAGCGGTCCTTGATGTTCCTCGCGTTGGGGTTCTCGATCCTCAGACCGCCGCGCCCGTTCTCGGCGGTGTTGACCACGTAGCGCTTGCCCAGCCGGCGCGCGATCGCGTCGCCGTACTCGACCTGCTCGTGCGTGTAGTAGAAGTGCGTCGTGTTGAGCGCGAACCCGCGCACGTGGCGGACGCCCGACCGGCGCAGCAGCTTGATCGCGTGGCGCCGGTCCAGCCAGCGCGACGAGCCGATGTCGATGTAGGTGGCGAGGTTCGGGAAGCTGCCGAGCCTGCGCGCGACGGCACGCATCAGGGCGAGCCGCTGCTTTGCAGCGCGCGGGCTCAGGCACTTGCCGATCACCGGCAGGCCGTCCGGCTCCAGGATCACGGTCGCCTCGTGGCCGATCGGCCCGATCGCCGCGATGAACTTCTCGATCCAGGGCAGATAGCTGCCGTTGCGGGGGCGGTTCCAGGGCCCACCGCCGTCGTAGTCGCGGTCGCAGGCCTCGTGCTCGAGCTGGCGGATCGCGAAGACGGGATAGTCGCCGACATACGGATCGTCGGCGCCCGCGTGGCCGGAGTAGCGGGTCTGGCAGTTGGGCCCACCCCACGCGGTCGCCATCATGCTCGAGACGTAGTTGCGCACGATCCGGAACGGGTCCTGGCGCACGCTCTTGCCCGCCAGCCACTTGGCCTGCGGCACATGAGCGATCCGCTCGAGCAGCGCCACGTCGCCGCTGCGGCCCTCGCGCTGCGCCTGCCACAGCTCCGGCCAAACCGAGTACGGCGCCACGCCGCGCATGTGACCACTGGAGCAGTCGATCCACTGCCGCTTGCCGACCTGGGGGCTGTCCGGGGCGGCGCTCGCCGCCGGCACGGCAGCGAGCAGGCACGCGAGCGTAAACGCGACGGCATGTCGGCGCTTGAAGGGCATCTCCAGATACGTACCCGTACCTGGACAGCCTCATGTGCCGCACGAGGATTGCAGAGGTGGTCCGCTCGATTCCCCTACAAGGCGGCGCGTACTAGATACGGAAGACCGGGACGAGCCGCTTCTCGTGCTCTGCGTCGATGCGCGCGACGACCTCGACGTGCTGCTCGAGGCCCGACCCGCGCAGCTTCGTCGCGAGCAGCTCGTCGACCTGGAAGATGCCCGCGGAGTTGTTCATGGCGATCTCGATCGTCACGGCCCGCCCCTCCCCTGCCCTGATCTCGACGCTGTCGATCGCCGCCGCCGAGAGCGAGTGGATGTTCGGACGGCGGTTCTCGAACGGGACGCGCGAGCGGCCCTGGGCAAGGTCGAGCGCGTCCGCGACCCGGACGATCCCGGCCTCGACCGTGATCGGGTCGCCACGGCGGCGGTGGCCGATGATCGCGTGCAGCGCCTCGGCGACGATCACGGTCCGCTCCGGCTCGGAGTAGGCGTCGGCGAGCAGCTCCGGCAGCGCGCTCGCGGCGAGGAAGAGACTGTAGGACTCGTGGTCGGACCGGTGGATCGACATGCCGCTGTCGTGCAGCAGGCAGGCGGCCGCGATCACGACCTCGGCGTCGCGCTCGCGCATCAGGTGGTCGGTGACCATCGCCGGCTGGACGCCACGCTTGGCGAGCAGTCGGAACAGTCGCAGGGCGACGTTCAGCACGACCTGGACGTGAACCCAGGAGTGGTCGGACATCCCGAGCCGGTCGGCGAACACCTGCTGCATGTGCCACCAGCCCTTGACGCGGTCGTCGCCGTTGGCGGCGTCGAGCAGCGCCTCGAGCTTGCGGTTGCCGCGGCTGGGCGCATGGACGGCGACGCCCTCGATCGCATCGCGGGGGCTCAGCGGCCCGGCGGGCGGCGTCGACGGCGCCGGTGTCTCGTCCTCGCTCATCGCCGCCGAACATAGCTCTACGCTGCGACGGTGGGCGACTACGTGGTCACGGCGCGCAAGGGCCCGAAGGTCGAGCGCGAGCGCTTCGAGGACTTCGGCCAGGCGCTCGCGGCGGTCGAGCGACACGTCGAGGAGATGGAGCGGACGGCGCACGCGCGGGCGACCGGCGGGCGGCTGATCCGCCGCTTCGAGCCGGTCCAGCAGGTCGTCGGGCGGGTGGAGGTCCGTGGGCCCGACGGCGTGCGCGGTGGGATCGACGTTCGCGGTGACTCCTCCAGCGAGGCGTACACCGGACGCTTCCGCCGCACGCTGGTCGAGCAGCTGGCCGGCGAGTCGCCTTCGGCGGCGCTGCGTCGGGCGCTGCGCGCCTAGCGCGCCGTCCGAGCGATCGCTATAACCGCCCGATGGCCGAGGTCTGGCGAGTGCCTCTCCCCGCGGGCGCGAAGCCGCCGCTGCGCGTGTTCGTCAACGCGGTGCCCCAGGAGGAGGGGCGCGACTACCGGCTCGGCGACGGCGAGCTGCTGTTCTCACGCTCGCTGGTCAAGGAGAAGGTCGGCTTCTGGCGCTGGGCCGCGATGTTCCTAGCGCTGTTCGGCAGCTACGGGCGCAACGACTCGGTCGACGTCGAGTACACGGTCGGCGGCCGCAAGGTCGTCGCCACCAACCTCGAGTTCATCCCGCCCCCAGGCCGCTCGATCCACGAGGGTTAGCTATCGCGGGAACGAAGGCCTACCGTTCAGCGGGCCCTCGGTACCCCTAAGGCGGCAGTGAGAGATCCCGCCGAGGGCCAGGCCGGCCAGCGGCACGTGAGCGTGCGGTGACGACGTCCCGCCATCGGTCTCGGTCAATGGCCACGGGATCGTGCGCTGGAAGCGGACCTCGCCCGCGGAGTCCACGCATTCCAGGCTGACTTCCCTAGCGCCGCCGGCCGTCGCCGGGACGTTGACGTCGGGATCGTCGACGTAGACCACGATCGCGTTCGCCTCGAGCTCGACTCGCAACTCGGTCGCCGGGTCGCCGCCACCGCCGCAACCGGCAAGGACCTGCGAGCAGAGCGCCAGCGCCAGGGCACCGCGCACGACTCCGGAGTAGAGCCCACTGCCCAAAGGCCGACTGCTCACGGCCGGACGATAACCCGCGGCCTCTGTGGGTGCCATTGAGAGCGGCGACGGTAGCCTGTCCGCCATGCGAATCGACGGCATCTTGGCCGAGCGGCGGCCCGTCTTCTCGTTCGAGTTCTTTCCGCCGAAGACCGAGGAGGGCCTGGTCAACCTGCGCGAGACGCTCGCCGTGCTGAGCGACGACGAGCCGGACTTCGTCTCGGTCACCTACGGCGCGCTCGGCTCGACGCGCGACACGACGATCGACATCGTCAAGTGGATCAAGCAGGACCTCGGAATCGAGGCGATGGCCCACTTCACCTGCGTCGGCGCGACCGTCGGGGAGCTGCGCGCCACGCTCGACGAGATCGAGGCGGCCGGAGTGGACAACGTGTTGGCGCTCCGCGGCGACCCCCCCGCCGGTCAGGAGGAGTGGGTCCAGACGCAGGGCGGACTGCGCTACTCGACCGAGCTGATCTCGCTGCTGAACGAGAGCTACGGCTTCGCGGTCGGCGCGGCGGCGTTCCCGGAGGTCCATCCCCAGGCCGACAGCGCGGAGTCCGACATCCGCTTCCTGAAGGCCAAGCAGGACGCCGGTGCCAGCTTCCTGATCACCCAGCTCTTCTACGACAACGAGTTCTACTTCGACTTCGTCGAGCGGGCGCGCGACGCGGGCGTCACCGTGCCGATCATCCCCGGGATCATGCCGGTGATCAACCTGCGCAACATCAAGCGCATCACCGAGCTGTGCAAGTCGGAGATCCCCGAGCCGTTCGAGCGCCAGCTCGAGGCGCGCGAGAGGGATCCGCAGGCGTTGCAGGACCTGGGTGTGGCATACGCCACGCTGCAGTGCGTCGACCTACTCGCGCGCGGGGCGCCCGGGATTCACTTCTACACCCTGAATCGATCGCCCGCGACGCGGGCGATCCTGGCGGCGCTGCGGGCGGCGCAGCCTTGGACGCGGGCGGCCCAGCCGGTCTAGCCCGAGACGCCGTCCCTCGGCCCGACGGCCTCGACCACCCACTCCGGATCCGGGTCCGGCAGGTACTGCGCGATCTGGCTATCGGTCGGGTCCTCGAGCAAATGGCACTGGCCCGGAAGCAGCACGTGCAGCTGCTCGCCCTCCTCCGTCCTCTGCCGGTTCGAGTACCAGCACACGACAGGCGTCGGGTCGTCTCCGAAGACCTTGCTCCACACCGCCTCGGTGAATGCGGGCGTCTCCTCGACCAGATCGCCCCAGAACTGGACCTCCTCGCGGACTACCAGCAAGGCCAGCCAAGCCGCGCAGCGGGCGACGGACTCGAGAACCTCCGTCGCCGACCACTTCGTGATCAGCTTCTGATGGTTTCGGAAGGCCCACTGGTAGGCCTCTGGCGTCACCTGCGCCGCGATCGGATGGGCGGCGTTCCAGAGCACGTCGCTCCCGCTCAGCGTGTTGCCGGGGCTGTACGCGCAGAGGGCGCTCCACGCCGGGGGGAACTTCGCCAGCGGCCGCAGCTCGTCGTCGGAGCTAGGCCCCCTCGGCTCCGCGTCGTTCCAGACCGCCAGCGGGCGCGTCACGCCAGCCGATCTCTGGACTCCGACGGCCGAGGGAGGGACGTGCCGTCCGTGCCAGGTCCTCAGGACGGGCAGATCCCCGAAGCTCCAGCGTAGCTTCGGCACGACGTGGAGCTCCCTTCCCCTCCATGCAAGGCGAGGCGAGGGCCCTTCCACCACCTGCAGCGATGAGACGTCGGAGAAATCGACGTCCTCGTCCACGCAGGGCGTGGGGAGCGGCTCCAGCCGCGTCCTGAGACCCTCGCTCGTGGGCCGCCTCGCGATCCAGTACGGCTGGGCGCCGGTGGGCGGTGGGAGGCCCAGCTTGACGTGGTTCATGAGCGTGAACGGGGAAGCGTCGAAGCTCTCGAGCAGGGCCTTCGTCTGCAGCTCGATTTGGTCGCGCACGAACGCGAGCGCCGATCGTGCGGCATCGCTGGCGTCGACGGTCTCCCGATCGACCGCCAGCCGACCAGCGCGGTCGCTGGTCCAGTCGACGTCTACGAGCGCGCCCCGAGCGTAGGCGTCCCGTGTCGGAAGGTCGGCGCGGAAATTGACGTAGATCCCGTTCCAGCTCGAGCCGAGGCGGCCGAACAACGAGTACGCATCGCGTGCGCCCAGCCCGCGCGCGCTCACACCGAGCTCGAGATCGGTGGGATCCTCGATATCCACGAAGTCGAGGCACTGATGGCCCGCGATCTCGAAGTAGGGGATCGCGATGCGATAGTCGCCCAGGCCGCCGGGCAGCTGACCCGTGGCAATGGACCAGCGCAGCGCCTCCGAGGCGACGTCAGCGAGAGTTCGCGAGCGGCCCGCCGCTCCCGATCGCCCGCTGGGCTGGTCAGGTGAGGAGACCACGGGACCGAACCGGAACGGACGGAGATCGTTGAGGATCCTGTCGGACTTCAATGCGCCCCAGCCCCGCGGCAGGTCGAGCGGCGGCGCCATACCGTCAGCCTCGAAGGTCAGCCTGCAGGGCGGACGACGAACCTCCCGACGAATGTATGCGGCAACGCTCGCCGCGAACGCGGCGTTGCTCTGCTCGGTGGTCCGTGACGCGCCGTCGTCCCGTCGCGCCACGCGCTCGACCGCCTTACGGTCGAGCTCGAGGCGGACCGCGGCGCCGTGCTTGCGCCGGCTGTCGGGCCGCAGCTCGCCGAACGCCTCGATGCCCGCGGTGTCGAACCGCCATCCCGTCCCGTCCGGGTCGCCGGCCTCCGCCGACCGGCGGGTCTGGACCGAGATCCGATCGGCGAGCAGGAAGTACGAAAGCACGCCGATGCCGAACTGAGCCGTCCGGCCCACCGAGAACCCTGCCTCGCGGCAGCGTCGCTCGAGCTCGAGGATCTCCGAGGACCGCGGGGCGCCGCCCACCAGGAAGCGCCCCGTGAGGATGTCCTTCGACATGCCCGCGCCGGTGTCCGAGCACGTCAGGACGAGCCCGTCCTCGCTTGGCTGCAGGTTCAAAGCCACCTTGTGGCGATCGAGTATCGACGCGACGACGTCCGGATCGGTGGGATCGTCCTCCAGCAGCCGCTCGAGCGCGACCTGCTCCCGGACGGCGTCGAACGCGTTCTGAAGCAGCTCTCGAACCGCGGCGAGCTCCGACTTGTAGAGATTGAGCCCGCCGATGAGCTCGAGGATCTTGGCGGGCTCCGGGCGGAAGGTCCCGTCGATGTACTCGTACGCGTCGCCGGGCTCGACGCGCGCCCGTACGTGGGTCTCGAGCTCCCACCGGTGCGGAAGGTCGGCCTCGAGTCCTGGAAAGCGCTCGAAGTGGGTCTCGTCTGCGAGCCGCCTGCACAGCAGGAGCTCGCGGTCGACTCCCTCGATCGTCTCCTCGACGGCACGGTGGATCTGGGCGTCCGGCGGCCTGGACTGGATCAGGATGCGCCCGCCCTCGTACGCGAACGAGAGATGGTGATCCTTGTGCCAGAAGATCGCGCTCGCGGGGTCGACGTCACGGTGCTCGAAGACCACCGCCGGCGTGCGCTCCGGATCGAAGTCGAGGATGTCCGCGACCCGCAGCACGCAGGCGCAGTAGCGGAGATGGAGAACCTCGGCGTCGGCGCCGACCAGCCGGGGATCGAAGCGCTGCCCGCGCAGTCGATCGAAGCCATGGTGGTGGCTCTTGCAGAGCAGCACCAGATCGTCGAGCCAGCCCGCGTAGAGCCGGCCGGCGTAAGGCTCGATGGTCGCGCGAATCCACTGCTCGCTCCAGTCGTTGTGCCGAGCACGGACGTAGCCGGCTGTCAGACGACTCGCGAGTCGCAGGTCCGCCGTCGTGGGAGCGCCCGTGGCGATCGGCGGGACGAGCCCGTCCGCACTCTCGTCGAGCCATGCTTGAAGGTCGTCGCGCTCCTCGTCGGAGAGGACGTCGTCCGCGCCGACGAGCAGGTAGGCGTGGTGCCGCTGGACCTTGGCCGCCGGCGGTGTCATGCCGATGTCATGCAGGTAGGCGCTCAGCAGGAGCATCGCGACGTCGTAGGCCGAGACCTGCCGCAGGACCTCAGCGGACACGATCTCCGCCATTCGCTGGGCCACCCGGAACGAGTGGTCGCCGTCATGCAGGGTGAAGTCCGTCGGCGCCGTGCCGCCGGCGCGCAGGATTCGCTCAGCGTCGCCCAGAGCGCCCTGGGTCACCCACCGCAGCGACGCCGCCGATCCCCCGTCGCGGCGCTCCAACTCGCCCCAAAGCGCGGTATCGGCCCAAGTCCCGGGTGAGCGAGGGGCTCCCATCCGCGCAACAGACTAGAGGCGGACAGGGTCGTACACGGGTAGCGAGGCTCCGTCCTCCAAGGCCCGCCAACGCTCGGGATCCGAGCCGTCGACCTTCTCGACCCGACCGGTGACCTCGAGTCGGCGGAGGTAGGACAGCGTGAGCGACAGCGCCCAGTTCATCGCCGCCCGCGGGACCCGCTCCAATCCCAGCCCCGCGCCGGCGATCTCGAACGCCGTCCGCGGCTCCCCCGAGAGCGCGTCGCGGACTCGCGCCAACGCCTGGTCGACCAAGTCGAGATGCGAGTCGATGTGCCCGGCCAGGTCGCGCGCCGGACGGCCGTGGCCGGCGAGGATCAGGTCGACGTCGAGCGCGCGCACGCGCTCGAGGCTCGTCAGGTACTCGCCGACGGGGTCGGGCGTGTAGCCGAAGTCGAAGTACAGCGAGGGGCGGCCGAGGACATGGTCGCCGGAGATCAGCAGCCCGCGCTCGGGCTGGTGCAGGACGACGTGCGAGGGCGCGTGGCCCGGCGTCTCGACGACCTGCCAGCAGCCAAGGTCGGTGTCGACCTCGACGCCCGGCACGAGGTCGCGGTCGGGCAGCTTCACGCCGGCGATCCCGAAGTCGCGGTCCTTGTTCTCCTCGCGGTAGCGCTCGAGCGCCGCCATCGGCACCCCGCTCTGGCGGGCGACCTCGATCCGCCGCTCGAACGCCGCCGCCGGATCCTGGGCGGCCGTGGTCATGTGGCCGTGCGCAGGGTGCATCCACAGCTCGCAGCCGGCCGCCTCGCAGATCGGAGCGGCAAGACCGTAATGGTCGGAGTGCGCATGCGTGCAGACGACCAGCCGAATGTGCTCGACGCCGAGGCCGGCCTGGTCGAGCGCCCGCTCGAGCTGCGCGAACGCGCCCGGTTCGTGCATCCCGGTGTCGAACAGAACCACCCCGTTGCCGGCGGCGATCGCGTAGGCGTTGACGTGCGGAACGCCGAGCCAGGGCAACGGCAGCCGCAGCCGCCAGACGCCCGGCAGGACGCGGTCGGCGCGAGCCAGTTCGCGCTTGCGTCTGCCATCGCTCACCGCGCCGCCACTCTATCTGCCGCCGGATAGAGTGGGTTACGGCCATGGCCGCCCCCGGAACGACCGTTCAGATCACGATGCCCGCGATGGGCGAGTCGGTCACCGAGGGCGTGGTGCTGGAGTGGCTGAAGCAGGTCGGCGACCGAGTCGAGGTCGACGAGGGCCTCGTCGAGATCTCGACCGACAAGGTCGACGCCGAGGTCCCGTCCCCGGCGGCGGGCGTCCTGACCGCGATCAACGTTCAGCCCGACGAGACCGTGACCGTCGGCACCGTGCTCGGCGAGATCGAAGTCGGCGAGGGTGGCGCGGTCCCGAAGGCGCCGGTCGACGACCCAGTCGACGACGACGGCGCCGCCGCTCCCCCTTCCGACAACGGCTCCGCCGCTCCCCGTGCGGCGGCAGATGCCGACGCCACGCCGGTCGCCGCTCGCATGGCGGCCGACCTCGGCGTCGACGTCTCCGGCGTCGCCGGCAGCGGCCCACGCGGCCGCGTGACCAAGGACGACGTGCTGGCGGCCGTCGCCAGCGCCGTCAAGGGCAACGGCGGACCGGCCGCACCCAGCGCCCCCGCGCCCCCCGATGGCGCCGCCGCGAAGCAGATCCGCGGACCTGCGGCGACGCTCGTCCGCTTCATGGAGGACAGCCGCTCGATCCCGACGGCGACCAGCTTCCGCACGCTGGCCGTCGACACGCTCGCCGCTCGCCGCGCGACGCTCAAGGGCGCCGGCAAGAAGCTCTCGTTCACCCACCTGATCGCCTGGGCGATCGTTCGTGCGACCGACGACATGCCGGTGATGGCCGACTCGTTCGCAGCCGTCGACGGCAAGCCGCACCGCGTCAGCCCGGAGGCCGTCAGCCTCGGGCTCGCCGTCGACGTCGAGCGCAAGGACGGCACGCGCTCGCTCGTCGTCCCGGTGATCCACGAGGCCTCGAAGCTGTCTTTCGGCGACTTCGTCGCCGCCTACGACG
>DATABO010000118.1:0-5515 GCA_036259535.1 Thermoleophilaceae bacterium | reverse complement strand
GCCGGCGCAGCGGCGATCCGCGCGGTGCGCGGCGACTCGCTGGTCCGCCCGACGCAGGTCGCCGGCGCGATCGTCGGCGGTGCGCCCGAGGCGACCCGGCCGATCGCCGTCGCGGTCAACGGGACGATCGAGGCGACCGGCGTCAGCTTCCACCTGCGCGTGCCCGAGGCTCAGCGCCGGCGCGCCGGCGAGCGCTTCGCCGTGATGGTGCCCGAGCGCGCGATCCGGCTCGGCCGCAACCGCGTCGAGGTCTTCGAGATCCTCGGTGGCGACCGCCTTCGGCCGCTCGGCGCGACCTGAGCTAGCGCCCGCGGAAGACCGTGTTCGGCTCGGCGCTGTCGTCGACGACGACCTCGGGCGGGTCCTCGCGCGTGTCTATGAAGACGCAGAAGTAACGCTCGCGGTCGTCGCGGGCGATGCAGTTGCGGAAGTAGCCCTCGCCGAGGCGGATCGTGTTCGCGGTGTCCCGGTTGCGGACCAGCTCCTCGTCGCCGGATCGGGCGACGTAGCGGGAGAGCGCCTCGGCGTTGATCTCGGTCGCCTCGGTCTCCGAGACGATCACTGGGCGGTTGGCGAGGCCGGAGGCGATCACGGCCAGCAGCCCGACGACGAGCAGCGCCGTGGCGGTGCGGTCCTGGATGACGTCGCGCTCCACGTCGCCGGGCGGCGGGGCGCCCGTGGTCGCATGGGTCGCGGCGCGGCGATCGGCGAGACGGCGGGCCAGCCACGGCGCGACGGCTCCGACCAGGAAGAGGTTGGCGAATGTCGCGATCAGCACCCCCTCGATGAGGTTGAGGCCTGTGGTCGAGACCGGCGGCCACATGTCGAGCACGACGCCATCGGCGAGGGTCAGGGCGACGAAGGCCGGCCACTGCGTCGCTCCCCGCAGCCGCCAGCGCAGCCGGCGGGTCCAGAAGCGCTCGCGAGGCGTCACGGGCGCAGCGTAGCCGGCTCCTCGACACGGTCAGATGTCGGATCGAGTGGGCCCGGCGAGGCCAATCCCTCATCGAGCGCCTGGCGGACCGACGGGGCGACGCCTCTAACATCCAGGCGGTGTCCGATCTCTGGGTAGCGTCGCTCGGCGAGGTCCCATATGCCGACGCGGTCGCGCTCCAGGAGCGGCTGCGCGACGCCCGGCAGGCCGACGCGATCCCGGACACGCTGCTGCTGCTCGAGCACCCGCCCGTCTACACGCGCGGTCGCCGCGCGACGGCCGCCGACCTGCCGCGTGGCGAGCGGTGGTATCGCGACCAGGGGATCGACGTCCAGGACTCCGACCGCGGCGGCCAGGTCACCTACCACGGGCCGGGACAGCTGGTCGGCTATCCGATCGTGCGCGTCGCCTCGGTGCGCGAGTACGTCGCCGCGCTCGAGCGGGCGATGATCGCGGCGCTGCGCGACGAGGGCATCGCGGCGTCGGCGCCCGAGGGCCTGACCGGCGTCTGGGCCGGCGGGGCGAAGATCGGCTCGATCGGCGTGCACGTCTCGCGCGGGGTGACGACGCACGGCTTCGCGGTCAACGTGACCAACGACCTCGCGCCCTTCGCCTGGGTCGCCACCTGTGGGGTCGACGGCGCCGAGATGACGTCGATCGCGCGCGCGAGAGAAGCGGCCGGCGAGGGCGCAGCCTCGATGTCGTGCTTCCGCAAGCGGATGGCGTTCCGGCTCGCCGAGGCACTCGGCCGGCGCCAGCGGATCGTGACGCCGGGGCGACTGCTGCGCGCGGCGGGCGCGACGCCGACGGCAGGATCGCCGGCCGCGAGCGCTTGGCGGCCGCCCGACCCGAACCCCACGACCGCGGTCCACAGCGCCGCGTAGGCTGCGCAACGATGTCCCGCGAGCACCGCACCCGCAGCCGCGCGAACCCCGGCGGCACGCGCGACCTCACAGCCCAGCTCGGCGAGGTGATCGAGTTCGGCGCGCGCAAGCCGCGCTGGTTCAAGGTCCCTGCCCCAGGCGGCGAGCGCTACCGCGAGCTGCGCCGCGAGATGGACGCCGAGGGCCTGCATACCGTCTGCCAAGAGGCGGCCTGCCCGAACATCGGCGACTGCTGGGAGCGCGGCACCGCGACCTTCATGATCCTGGGCGACACCTGCACGCGGCGCTGCGGCTTCTGCAACGTCAAGACCGGCAAGCCGACCTTCCACGATCCGCTCGAGCCGCTGCGAGTCGCCCAGTCGGTCAAGCGGATGGGGTTGCGTCACGCCGTCATCACCAGCGTCGACCGCGACGACCTGCCCGACCTCGGCGCGTCGGCCTTCGTCGGCGTGATCCGCTCGGTGCGCCGCTTCTCGCCAGGCACCAAGGTCGAGGTGCTGACGCCCGACTTCCGCGGCGAGGAGATGCCGCTCGCCCGCGTGATCGCCGAGCGGCCCGACGTCTTCAACCACAACGTCGAGACGGTGCCGCGGCTCTACCCGCTCGTCCGCCGCGGCTCGAAGTTCCTGCGCTCCTGCCGCGTGCTGCGCAACGCCAAGGAGATGGGCGGCGACGCGGTCGTGACCAAGTCGGGCCTGATGACCGGGCTCGGCGAGTCGCGCGAGGAGCTGCTCGACACCTTCGGGGTCCTGCGCGAGCACGGCGTCCAGGTGCTGACCGTCGGCCAGTACCTGCGCCCGACGCGCGACCACTTGCCGGTCGTCCGCTACTGGCACCCCGACGAGTTCGCGGACCTCGAGCGAAAGGCGTACTCGATGGGCTTCGAGGCGGTCGCCGCGGGCCCGCTCGTGCGGTCGAGCTACTTCGCCGAGCAGACGCTGGAGCGCGCGGCGGCCGAGGTGGGATGAACGGACGGATACTCGCCCTCGGGGGCGCGCTGACGCTGGTCCTGCTGTTGGGCGCGTTGACGATCGACGTGATGATCCGGACCGGCGTCGACGCGCTCGTGCTGATCTCGCTGGCGATCGTCGGCATGGTCGGCTTCGGTGTGGTCGGCGCGCTGTTCAACCCACCCGGGAAGTAGGAGGAGTGCGCGGCCGGTTGGTCGTGTCGGCGCAGATCCTGGTCGCCGCGGTGGCGCTCGGCGCTCTGCTCCTCGTCGCTCTGCGCGCCGGGGAGGACAGCGGCGTGCCGATCGCCGCGAGCGGCGCGGTCGCCGGCGATCGTACGGGCGGCACCGGCGCCGCCCCTGTCGGCTCCTCTTTCGAGCCAAGCTCCCCCGCGCCGATCGAGCTGCTCGGCGTCGACGCCTTCGACGTCAAGTGGCGCAAGCCGCCGCGAGCCGCGCTGGTCTTCGACGTCGAGAACGGAGACTCGCTCTACCGCCGGCGCACGACACACGAGCTGCCGATCGCAAGCTTGACCAAGATCATGACCGCGCTCGCCGTGACGGCGGCGACCGAGCGCGGCGAGGTCGTCCGGATCCCGAAAGCCCTCCGCTACGAGGGCTCGGCCGTCGGGCTCCTGCCACTCGGCCGGCGGGTGCGACTCGAGCCGCTGCTGGCCGGGCTGCTCCTCGTCTCAGGCAACGACGCCGCGCTGGCGCTCGCCGATCACGTCTCCGGCAGCGAGCGCCGCTTCGTCACCGCCATGAACGAGCAGGCGCGGCTGTGGAACCTCGACTGCACTCATTTCACGACACCGCACGGGCTGTCCGACGGCGACCGCTCGTGCGCCGCCGACCTCGCCGTGATGACGCGGCTCGCGATGCGCGAGCGCCGGATCACCGAGCTCACCCGCCGCGCCGAGGCCGCCTACCGCTTTCCGATCAAGGGCCGCAAGCTCTACCTCTCCGGCCACAACCCGCTGATCCGCGCCGACTACCCGGGCGCGATCGGCCTCAAGACCGGCTACACCGACGCCGCTGGCCGCTGCTTCGTCGGCGTCGCCCGCCGCCACGGCCGAACGTTCGGCGTCGTCCTGCTCGACTCGCCGGACCCGGGCCGCCAGGCAGCGCGCCTGCTCGACCTCGCGTTCGAATTCGGCTGAGCTACTTCTTGCGATCGCGGTCGCGCGACGGCTGGACGCGCTTCGGCTCGCCCGGCATCTTCGGGTAGTCGGGCGGGTAGGGCATGTCGCCGGCGCCCTCGGCCTCGTCGCGCTCGTACATCTCGAGCAGCGGCTCGAGCGAGTGCGCGACGTCGTCGATCGCCGCGAAGCGGTCACCGACCTCGGCAAAGCGGGCGGGCATCGTCGCGACGGTGAAGTCCTCGGGCGCGACCTCGGTCAGCTCGTCCCAGGTCAGCGGCGCCGAGACCGGGGCGCCGGGCTTGGGGCGGACGCTGTAGGGCGAGGCGATCGTGCGGTCGCGGGCGTTCTGGTTGTAGTCGACGAAGATCTTCTCGCCGCGCTCCTCCTTCCACCACTTGGTCGTCACCTCGCCGGGGAGCCGACGCTCGAGCTCGCGACCGAAGGCGATCGCGGCGTGGCGGACGTCGGTGAACGTCCAGCGCGGCTCGATCCGCACGTAGATGTGGATGCCGCGGCCGCCGGAGGTCTTGGGGAAGCCGGCGTAGCCGAGCTCACCCAGCAGCTCGCGCGCCACACCGGCGACGCGCACGGCGTCGTCGAAGTCGGTCCCCGGCTGGGGGTCGAGGTCGAGTCGCAGCTCGTCGGGATGGTCGACGTCGGCGCGGCGGACCGGCCATGGATGGAAGGTCAGCGTCCCCATCTGAGCGCACCAGCCGACGACCGCGATCTCGGTCGGGCAGACCTCGTCGGCGCTGCGACCGGAGGGGAACTCGATCCGCGCCGTCTCGACGTAGTCGGGTGCGCCCTGCGGGACCCGCTTTTGGTAGAAGGCATCGCCCTTCTGTCCCTCCCGGGTGGTGAGGGTCATCCCCGGGTGGACGCCCTTCGGCCAGCGCTCGAGCGTCGTCGGGCGCTCACCCAGCGCCCTCATGATCCCGTCCTCGACCGCCAGGTAGTACTCGACGATCCGCAGCTTCGTGATCTCCGCCGTCCGCTCGGTCGCCGGGAAGATCACCCGGTCCGCGCTCGTCACGCGCAGCTCGCGCCCACCCGCGTCGAGCATCGTCGCCTCGGCCTTGGCCATCGCCCCAGGATGCCGCACCGGCCGGCCGCCGCGCTTGGCGCTCGCTGGCGGTCGTGCGAACATTGCCCGCGAGGGGCCATAGCTCAGCTGGAAGAGCGCCTGCTTTGCAAGCAGGAGGTCGCCGGTTCGAGCCCGGCTGGCTCCATTCGCGCGATTCGTGGCCAGCAGTGGGATGGCGGATCGCGGAGCGCATTGGGGCTTCGCCCTGGCCGGGTCCCTTGGAAGCGATTTGGAAGCGCCCGAGCCGCTCCAACGCTGGCATTCGCTTGGCCGGCGGCACTCCTGCCCGATACGTTCGCCGCTGTTGTCGTATCCAGCAACAGCAAGGAGCGAGCGGCTATGCCGATCACCCTCAACCGGGAGCAACGCGACGCGATCTATTCGCAGCTCCGAACCGACATCACGGGCTTCAACGACATCGAGCTCAACCTGCGAGCTGGCGACTTCGACGCCGCGCGCCGCCAGAGCCAGCGCATGGCCGACGACGCCCGCCTGCTCGACGACCTCGGCTGGGAGGACGAC
>DATABO010000117.1:0-8753 GCA_036259535.1 Thermoleophilaceae bacterium | reverse complement strand
TCGAGGCCGGTGATCTCGAAGATCTTGGTGATGTTCTGGTCGGTGCAGACGAGGGCGAGCGAGCCGCCGGCGGGGCGGAGGCGCTTGACGCCGCCGACGAGGACGCCGAGGGTCGTGGAGTCGATGAAGGTGGCGGAGGAGAGGTCGACGACGATGCGCTTCTTGCCGGCCTCGATCAGCTCGACCATGCGCTCCTTGAACTCGGGGGCGGTGTAGAGATCGATCTCGCCGCCGAGCTCGATCACCTGGGTCTCGCCGTCGATCTCCTGGTCTGCGATCTGGAAGTTCACTGGCCTCCTTGGTTCGGCGCGCCCTGGCCCTGTCCTCCACCCTGCTGCTGAGCGCCCCCTCCCTGGCCCTGTCCCGGCTGGATGTTCAGATCGCCGGACTCCTGCAGCTGCTGCGCGATGATCGCTCCCTTGATCTGCTGCAGCTGCTCGCGCACCGCCTTGCGCTGGTTCCTCGGCGCCAGGTCGACGGCCTTTGCGCTGGCCAGCTTCTCGATCCGCTTGTCGCCGGCCAACAGGGCGTACTGGGCGAGCTGCATGTAGGAGGCGGCGTCGTTGCCCTCCTCGGCGATGATCCGCGCCACCTTGACGGCCTGCTGGGGCTGGTTGAGCGCCGTCTGGTCGTAGACCTGCAGCGCGACGCGGGCGAGCGAAGCGTCGGGCTTGCCCTTCTCGACCTCGAGGTAGGTGTTCCAGTGGGTGCTCGCCTTGCGCAGCTCGTCCTGGGCATCGGCCGGGAACACGCCCTGGTCGGTGGCCTGGCCGACCGCGAGCGCGTAGTAGTCGCGTACGAGCTCCTTGTGAGGAGCCTCGGCGCGCGGGTTGGACTGGACGCGCTCCTCGTTGCGGTCGATCCGCTCCTCGACGACGTCGTTGCCGCTGCCACCGCTGCGATCGGAGAAGGCGTCGAGCAGGCCGCCCGACACCTCACCGCCGATGCCGAACAGCACGAGCCCGCCACCCATCAGGACCGCGAGAGTCAGGTAGGTGGCCTGGACCACCCGGCGCCGCTTCCCCTGGAGATCGAACAGCATGTCGCTGCGGAGACTAGCTAGGAACCCTCTGCCGCGACGACATCCGAGCCCTTGGCGTCGGATCGGCCGAACGAAGCGGCGAGCAAGATGCTCAGCTCGTAGAGGATCAGCAATGGCACCATCTCGAGCAGCATCGTGACCGGGTCGATCGTCGGCAGCAGCGCGGCGAGCACCGCACAGGCGAGGATCGCGTAGCGACGGTGGTGGCGCAGCTGCTCGACGCTGACGATCTGCAACCGCACGAGCGCGATGATCGCGATCGGCACCTGGAAGCCGAGGCCCATCGCCAGCATCGTCATCGTGCTGAAGCTGTAGTAGTCGCGGGCGCGGACCTGGGTGTTGAACTCGCTCGCGTTGAAGCTGAGCAGGAATTCGGTGGCGGGCGGCAGGACGACGAAGTAGCAGAACACGACGCCCGCGACGAACAGCAGCGGCGACATCAGCAGCAGCGGCTTGGCGACCCGCTTCTCGGTTGGGCTGAAGGCCGGCAGGACGAAGGCGTAGAGCTGGTAGAGGATCACCGGCAGGGCCAGCAGGATCGCCGCGTACGCCGCGTTGGTGAACGTCGTCGTGAACGGCTCGGTGACGCCGAAGGTCAGCGGCTGGTCATAGCGGTCCGGCAGCGGCTTGTTGACGATCTCGAGGATGCGGTGGTTCTGCCAGCCGCAGAACGCGAACGCGAGGACGAACGCGCCGATCGCGACGAAGAGCCGCGAGCGCAGCTCGTCGAGGTGGTCGACGAGCGAGAGCTGCTCGTCGTGCGCGACGGGCTTGACTCGCGGCATGGGCCCGCGCCTGACTACGGTCCCGCGACGCCGCTACGAGCCGTGGCGGGCCGGCTCCGAGGGCTCGGCGCGCACCGGCTCGGGCTTGGCGTCGGCGGCGTCGAGCTCGTCGCGGTCCTTGCTCTTGCCGGTCACCGAGTCCTTGAACTCGCGCATCCCGCTGCCGAGCGAGCGACCGAGGTCGGGCAGCCGCTTCGGGCCGAAGATGAGCAGGACGATTACGAGGACGATGATGATCTCTACCGGGCCGATGTTGGGCATGGTCGCTCCTGGCGGAATCGGGACGCCCCTGATGGTAGAGGCTGGGAGGGTGCGCGGGGCGACGCTGCGCGGATCAGCGCGCGGCGTCGAAGTTCTTGTAGAAGCGGCTCGGCGTCGGCTCGCCCTGGCCCTGGTACTTGCTGCCCTTGTCCTTGGCGCCGTAGGGCGTCTCGACCGCGCCGTCCATGCGCATGAACGAGAGCTGGCCGATCGGCATGCCCTCGTAGATCGTGATCGGGAGGTTGGCGACGTTCGAAAGCTCGAGCGTCAGGTTGCCCGAGAAGCCGGGGTCGACGAAGCCGGCGGTCGAGTGGATCAGCAGGCCGAGCCGGCCGAGCGAGCTCTTGCCCTCGAGCCGGGCGACGAGGTCGTCGGGCAGCGTGACGCGCTCGAGCGTCTGGCCGAGCACGAACTCGCCCGGGTGGAGGATGAACGGCTCCTCGCCGCTGACCTCGACCAGCTCGGTCAGCTCGTCCATCGGCTGGCGGACGTCGATGTAGGGATAGCGCGCGTTGTGGAAGACGCGGAAGCGGCGGTCGACACGCACGTCGATGCTCGACGGCTGGATCAGGCCCGCGTCGTAGGGGTCGATCTCGATGCGCCCGGCGTCGATCTCGGTCCGGATCGTCTTGTCGCTGAGGACCACGGCCCGGGCAATCTACCGGCGTAGGCGGAGGAGCGCAGGCGGATCGGTCCCACGGGACGCGCCGCGCAGCTGGCGGGAGCGAGATCCGGCGACCACGTAGCTCAGGAATATCGCGCGACGACGCCGTCGGCGACGAGGTCGAGCGCCGATCGCTGCCACGGCTCGAGGGCGATCGCCGCGAGGCGCCGCTTGGCGTCGTCGACGATCGCGAGCGCCTCGGAGCGCGCGAGGTCGAGCGCGCCCGTGGCTGCGATCCGGTCGCAGAGCGCCTCTGCCTCGCGGGGGGTGGTGGCGAAGGAGCGCAGGTCGAGCGCCGCTAGATCCCGGTCGCGCTCGCGGGCGAGGATCAGCGGCAGGGTGACCGTTCCGTCGAGCAGGTCGGTGCCGCGGTGCTTGCCGGTGTCCTCGACCGGCCCGGAGACGTCTAGGACGTCGTCGAGGATCTGGAACGCGACGCCGAGACGGTCGCCGAATGCCGCGAGCGAATCGGCGCTGGCGTTCCCACGCGCGGCGAGCTCCGCGCCCAGCCGGCAGGAAGCGGCGAACAGGCTGCCCGTCTTGAGGCCGCAGCGCTCGCGGTAGCGGTCGGGCGTGACGGCGGCGGACCAGGCGTCGTCGCGCTGTATCAGCTCGCCGCGGGCGAGCGCGGTCGAGGCGGTGGAGAGCGCTTGGACGGCGGCAGCGCTGCCGGTCGCGGCGAGCTCCGCGAAGGCGCGTGAGAAGAGCAGGTCCCCGGTCGCCGTCGCGGCGTCCCGTCCGGCGGTCGCGAAGATCGTCGGGTGGCCGCGCCGCAGCGTCGCGCGGTCGAGCACGTCGTCGTGGACCAGGGTCGCCATGTGCAGCAGCTCGACGGCGGCCGCGCCCGCCACCACGCGCTCATCCGGCTCCTCGCTGCCGGCGCAGAGGAACGCCAGCAGCGGGCGGAGGCGCTTCCCCCCCGCGGCGAGGGTGCCGCCGACATGCTCGGCGAGCACCTCCCCGTGCTCGCCCGCGATCGTCGCCAGGCGTGACTCGGCGAGCCGCAGGCCGCGCGCCAGCCCTGGCCCTCCAGCCGCGAGCACGGGCGCGAGCTGCTCGGTCGTCTTCATTTGGTCGGCGGAACGACTCCCGAGTGAACAGTCACGATTCCGCCTGCGGTCGCGATCCAGCGGACATCCGCAAGTCCGACGCCGGCCATCTCCGCAGCCAGCTCCCGAGAGGGGGGGAAGCGCTTGACCGAGTTCGGGAGGTACATGTAGGCCTCCGGGTCGTCCGAGAGACGGCCGAGCAGCGGCACGATCCGATCGAACCAGAGCTGGAAGAACCAAGACAGCGGTGGCCGTGTCGGCGTGGTGAAGTCGAGCACGACCACGCGTCCGCCCGGGCGCACGACGCGGCGCATCTCGGCCAAGCCGCGTGACAGGTCCGAGAAGTTGCGCGCGCCGAAGCCGACCGTGGCTGCGGCAAACTCGCCATCGGCGTAGGGCAGGTCTAGCGCGCTGCCCTGCTCGAAGCGAATTCCCGGCGCCTTCTCGCGCGCCAGCGCTAGCATCCCCTCGGACAGATCGACCCCTACCACCTCACCCCCGGGGCTGACCCGGCTGTTCAGCTCGATAGTGAGATCGCCGGTGCCAGCCGCGACGTCGACCACCCGGTCGCCTGGTCCGACGGCGGCGATGTCAGCGGCCCGCGCCCGCCATGCGTGGTGCAAACCTGCGGTCATCACCGAGTTCAGGAGATCGTAGAAACGCGCTACGCGATCGAACATCGCCGCGACCTGCTGCTCCGGCAGGGTGTCGCCACCCGCACGGGCGCCAGCGCTCATCGGCCGGTCGTCCCTAGTTCTTCGACGACGAGGACTCGCCGGCGCCCTCGGGCTCCGCGGCCTCGTTCTGCTCGCGCAGCGACGCGATGAAGGTGACGAGCTCCTCGAACTGCTTGGGCTCGGTCTCGCGCAGGCTCTGGTACGAGGGCATCGGCGCGGTCGGGTTGATCAGCGTGCGGGCGATCGCGTCGCGGCCGAGGCGGTCGCCGATCTCGGTCAGGTCGGGGCCGAGCGTGTTGCCGTTGTGGCCGATCCGGTGACAGCCGAGGCAGCCCGAGGCCGCGGCCACGTTGGCGCCACGCTGGTACTTCGAGGCGACCTCGATGTCGATCTCGCTCGGCGGGCCGGCGAGCGCGCCGAGGACCGTCAGGTAGCCCATCGCGGCGACGGTCGCGACCGCGCCGATCATCGCGATCGGTCGCTTCAGCGGATGGCGCTCCGGGTTGCGGTCGTAGAACGGCAGCAGCAGGAGCAGCATCAGCGCGATCGTCGGGATGCCGATCGTCGCGACGAACACCAGCTCCGGCGGCTTGACGACGCGCAGCAGCTCGAAGAGGAAGAAGAAGTACCACTCGGGCCGGGGCGAGTAGGTGGTGGTCGTCGGGTCGGCCTTCGGGCCGAGCTCGGCACCGAAGAGGACCGCCATCAGGATGATCACCGCGAGCGTGACCATCGCCATCGCGCCGTCCTTGGCGACCGCGTAGGGGAAGAACGGCTTGCCCTGGCTCTTGAGGATCGAGTACTCGCGCAGGTACTGCTCCTTCTCGCGCGCGTTCACCTCAGATCTCCTCGCGCCGCAGCGACTTCTTCTCGGCCTTCAGCCACGGCGGCGCGCTCGTGCCGAGCTTCGCGACGAGGTAGAGGTGCGCGCCGATCAGCGCGGCGATCAGGCCGGGGATCAGCAGCATGTGCAAGGCGTAGAAGCGCGTCAGCGTGGTCGCGCCGAACTCGGCCCCGCCGCGCATGAAGTCGGCCAGGTAGGGGCCCATGATCGGCCCGGAGGCGTTGATGTTGACGCCGACGACCGTCGCCCAGAACGACCGCTGGTCGAACGGCAGCAGGTAGCCGGTCAGGCCCATCATCAGCGTCAGCACGGTCAGCACGACGCCGATCACCCAGTTCAGCTCGCGCGGGTACTTGTAGGCGCCGAAGACGAAGGTGCGGCCCATGTGCAGGAACAGCAGGACGATCATCACCGTCGCGCCCCAGCGATGCATGCCGCGGACCAGCTCGCCGAGGAAGACGTCGTTGGTGATGTGGGCCGCCGACGTGTAGGCCCGCGTCGGGTCGGGCTCGTAGTACATCGCCAGGAAGACGCCGGTGACCGCCTGCGAGACGAAGGCGAACATCGTCGCCGAGCCGAGCGTGTAGAACCAGTTGGTGCCCTTGGGCACCTTGCGGAAGAGGAAGCCGCGCAGGAAGGGGCTGGCGCCGGTCCGCTCGTCGAGGTAGCCGATCACGCCGGCGCCGGCCTCGGCGCCCTGCTGCTTGGCGCGCTCGAGCGGCTTCGGCGGCGCGCCGTCGCGCTCGGCGGGGCGCGGCGGGGCCGGGCGGGCGAACTTGGGCACCAGGCTCATGTGCTCGGCCTCGCCGGGTAGAGGTACTGCCAGAGCCCGTCGAGGTGGTTCGACGGGTCGCGCGGGTGCGGGAAGCGCTCGAGCTCGGAGTTGACCGAGAAGCGGTCGCCGACCTCGACGCGGCCGTTGCGCACGCGCGTGTAGAAGCGGTCGAGCGGGCGTACCGGCGGGCCGCCGTCGACCTTGCCCTCGAAGTCGTAGACGCCTCCGTGGCACGGGCAGACAAAGCGCTGCGAGGCCTGGATGTAGCGGACCGGACAGCCGAGGTGGGCGCAGCGGGTCGAGATCGCGACGTAGGGCAGGTCGGCGTTGCGCTCGGCGTCGCGGCCCGGGTCGAAGCGGCGGATGTAGACGGTCGTCTTGCCAGCCTCGCCGATCGAGGGGACGAGGTTCATCACGACCGGGACGTAGGTCTCGGGGTTGAAGTCGTCCTCGCCGCCGACGTCCTGCCAGGTCTCGGGTGCGCTGCGCTCGAACATCGGGCCGAGCGCGAAGCCGAGCGCCGGCAGGCCGAACATCGCCGACGCGATGCCGCCGTAGGTCAGCGCGCCGGCGGTCATGAAGGTTCGCCGCGTGACGGTCTCGCCCTCGAACGCGCCGGGAATGTTGCGGTCGGCGGTGTAGCGCGACTTGCGCTTGTGCTTGTCGGGGAGTTGAGCCACTGCTGGGGAGGTAGGCGCCCGTCGGGCGCGCGACCACCAATTCTAATTAGGCGAGCCGCTGGGCGCTGTCAGGCCAGAGCGCGTGCGCCCTGGCGGGGTCGTCCTCGGCGTGAGCGCGGGCGGCCGCGGTGATCAGGTCGGACAGCTCGGTGACGGCTTCGAGGTCGCCCAGCTCTGCCACTCGGCTCAACCCGAGGGCGTAGAGCGCGTCGCCGGCGAGCAGGCGCAGGTCGGCGTCCATCCCCTGGAAGGCGCGCGGCTCGCCGTAGTGGAGCAGGTAGCCCTCGTGGACGGCCTCGAGCGTGAAAAGGCGGTCGGGATCGGCGACGACGTCGGCAAAGCGGTCGGGACCGGGATCGGCGACAGCGTGGGTGGCGAGTGCCGAGTCGACGGCCGCGACTACCTCGCGCAGGGCGCTCACCGGGCGACCTCGCGCAGGGCCTCCGCGGCGGCCGCGAGCGTGCGCTCGACCTGCTCGTCGGTGTGGGCGAGCGACGGGAACCAGGTCTCGAACTGCGACGCCGGCAGGTAGACGCCGCGCGCGAGCATCGCACGGCAGAAGGAGGCGAAGCGGTCGGCGTCGGCGGCCTTGGCGTCGGCGTAGTCGGTGACCGGGCCGTCGTGGAAGAAGAGCGTCAGCAGGCCGGTCGTGCGGCTGACGTGAACGGGCACGCCGGCGTCGGCGGCCGCGGCGCGCAGCCCCTCGGCGAGCTTGGTCGCGACGGCGTCGAGGCGGGCGTAGGCGTCGGCGTCGAGCAGCGCCAGCGTGGCGAGACCGGCAGCCGTGGCGAGCGGGTTGCCCGACAGCGTCCCCGCCTGGTAGACGTCGCCGGCGGGGGCGACGCGCTCCATCAGCTCGCGGCGGCCGGCGTAGGCCGCCGCCGGCAGGCCGCCGCCGATCACCTTGCCGAGCACGGTCAGGTCGGGCGTGACCTGCTCGCGCCCCTGGGCGCCGCCGCGCCCGACGCGGAACCCGCTGATCACCTCGTCGAAGATGAGCACGGCGCCGTTGCGGTCGGCCTGCTGGCGTAGGAACGCGAGGAACGGCTCGCCGTCGGGACCGCCCTCGGCGCCGGTCGCGCCCACCGGCGGGACGAGGCCCATGTTGGCCGGGTACGGCTCGGCGAGGACCGCGGCCACCTCGTGCTCGTCGAGGGCGCGCTCGACAGCCGCGCGGTCGTTCCAGGGCACGACGACCGTGGCCGCCGCCTGGGCGGCCGGTACGCCGGGGCTCGCGGGGATGCCGGCGGTCGCCAGGCCGGAGCCGGCGTCGGCGAGCAGGCCGTCGACGTGGCCGTGGTAGGCGCCGGCGAACTTGAGCAGCTTCTCGCGACCGGTCGCGGCGCGCGCGAGGCGGATCGCGCTCATCGAGGCCTCGGTGCCCGAGTTGACCATCCTCGCCATCTCGGCGCCGGGGACGCGGTCGGCGATCTCGGCCGCGATCTCGACCTCGGCCTCGGTCGGGGCGCCGAAGCTCGTGCCGCGCGCGGCCGCCGCGCCGACGGCCTCGATCACCCGTGGATGGGCGTGGCCCGCGATCAGCGGGCCCCAGGAGCAGACGTAGTCGACGTAGCGGTTGCCGTCGACGTCGACGATCTCCGCGCCCTGCCCAGACGCGATGAAGATCGGATCGCGCCCGATCGAGCGCATCGCGCGCACGGGGGAGTTGACCCCGCCGGGCATCAGCTCGCCTGCGCGCGCGTAGAGGGCGCGCGAGCGTTCGTCAGCCAGCGTGCTCCGCCTCCCAGCGGCGGTGGTCGTCGGTGAAGTAGAGGAGCCGGATCTTCTTGAACTCCGTCGACGAGTAGAGCGTGCGGCGGTCCTCGATGCCGGACTCCTCGGCGATCGAGTCGAGGATCGCGTCGCACTCCTCCTTCGAGCGTCCGTGCGCCATGGTGAAGACCGAGTAGTGCCAGTCCTCGTAGGTCGGGCGCTGGTAGCAGTGCGAGATCCCGCGGAAGGAGGCCATCAGCGGC
>DATABO010000116.1:0-3373 GCA_036259535.1 Thermoleophilaceae bacterium | reverse complement strand
TCGGCGGAGATCTGGGGGGTCTGGAACTCGATCATGGGCGATGTCCTTCGCGTTGGTGCGCACACGACCGCCGGCGGGCGTCGCGCGCGGCTTGGACTTCTACTTCGAGTAAAGCTCGACGATGAGCTGCTCTTGGACCGGGACGGCGATCTCGTCGCGCTCGGGCCGGCGCAGCACCTTCGCCGTGAGGCCGTCGTGGTCAGCCTGCAACCACGCGGGGACCACGGAGACCAGCTCGGTCGCGTCCCGGATCGTCTGGTCGCCCTTGAAGCCGGGAGCCAGGGTGATCACGTCGTCGGGACGCACCTGATACGAGGGGATGTCGACACGGCGGCCGTTGACGAGCCAGTGCCCGTGGCGTACGAACTGGCGCGCCTGGCGGCGGGAGGCGGCGAAGCCGAGCCGCACGAGCACGTTGTCGAGCCGGCACTCGAGGATCCGCAGCAGGTTCTCGCCGGTCACGCCCTCTTGGCGCGACGCGCGGTCGTAGTAGCCGCGGAACTGCTTCTCGAGCACGCCGTAGTAGCGGCGCGCCTTCTGCTTCTCGCGCAGCTGGACGCGGTACTCGGACTGGCGTGGCCGGCCGCGGCCGTGGTCGCCGGGCGGGTAGTTGCGCCGCTCGATGCCGCACTTGTCGGTAAGGCAGCGCTCGCCCTTGAGGAAGAGCTTGGTGCCCTCGCGGCGGCACTGCTTGCACTGGGCGCTGGTGTCGCGGGCCATCGCTCAGACCCTCCGCCGCTTGCGGGGGCGGCAGCCGTTGTGGGCCTGTGGGGTGACGTCACGGATGCCGGTGACCTCGAGTCCCGCGGCCTGGAGCGAGCGGATCGCGGTGTCGCGCCCGGAGCCCGGGCCCTTGACGAAGACCTCGACCTTCTCGAGCCCCTGCTCGATGCCCTTCTTGGCGGCCGCGTCGGCGGTCACCTGGGCGGCGAACGGTGTCGACTTGCGGGAGCCCTTGAAGCCGGCGCCGCCGGCGGACTCCCAGGCGATCACGTTGCCCTCGCGGTCGGTCAGCGAGACGATCGTGTTGTTGAAGCTCGTCTTGATGTGGGCCTGTCCGAACGGGACGTTCTTCTTGGCCTTGCGACGGCCGCGAGGTCTGCCTGGGCGCTGTTGTGCCACTACTTCGTCACCTTCTTCTTGCCGGCCACCTGCATGCGCTTCGGGCCCTTGCGGGTGCGGCCGTTGGTCTTCGTGCGCTGACCCCTGACGGGGAGGCTGCGGCGATGGCGCAGGCCGCGGTAGGCGCCGATCTCCATCAGCCGCTTGATGTTCTGGGACAGCTCGCGCCGCAGATCGCCCTCGACCGTGAGGTCCTGGTCGATCGCGTCGCGCAGCTTGATGACCTCGTCGTCGGTGAGGTCCTTGACGTAGGTGTCGGGGTCGACGCCGGCCTTGGCGAGGATGGCGTTGGACTGCGAGCGGCCGATCCCGTAGATGTAGGTGAGACCGATCTCGACCCGCTTGTTGAGCGGAATGTTGATGCCTGCGATGCGCGCCATCGTCCGGGTCAGCCCTGCCGCTGCTTGTGACGCGGGTTCTGGCAGATCACGAGCACGGCGCCGTTGCGGCGGATGACCTTGCACTTCTCACACATGGGTTTGACCGAAGCTCGGACCTTCATCGCTACCTTCCGTATGGAGAGAACGAGCGCAGGGCCCAGGAGACGGCCTAGCGCCAACGGGGCACGATAGCACGCCGGCCCAGGAGCGCCCGCGCCATCGCTAGCGACCGCTCGCGGCCTTGGCCTCGACGGGGCTCGCCGCCCCCTCGTCGACGTGCCAGGGGGTGAGTATGCGGGGCCCGTCGGCCGTCACCGCGACCGTGTGCTCGAAGTGGGCCGCCAGCGAGCCGTCCTGCGAGTAGACCGACCAGTTGTCCGGCGCGAGGCGGACGTCGGGCCCACCGACGTTGACCATCGGCTCGATCGCCAGCACCATCCCCTCTTCGAGCAGCGGGCCGGTGCCCGGGGTGCCGAAGTTGGGGATCTGCGGGTCCTCGTGCATCTCGCGACCGACGCCGTGGCCGACCAGCGAGCGGATCACCGAGTAGCCGTCGGCCTCCACGCGACGCTGGATCGCGGCCGACACGTCGCCGAGGCGGTTCCCGGGCACGCACTGCTCGACGCCGTCGAAGAGCGAGGCCCGCGTCGCTTCGAGCAGGCCGGCGGCGACTTCGCTGACCGGCCCGATCGGCAGCGTCACCGCCGCGTCGGAGATCCATCCGTCGAGGTCGACGCCGATGTCGATCGCCAGCACGTCGCCGCGGCTCAGCTCATAGGCGCCCGGGATGCCGTGGACGACCATCGCGTTCGGCGACGCGCAGATCGAGCCCGGGAAGCCGCGGTAGCCCTTGAAGGCGGGCGTGGCGCCCTGGGAGCGGATGAACCGCTCGGCCGCCTCGTCGAGCTCGGCGGTCGTGACGCCCGCGCGAGCCTTGGCTCGCAGCAGCCGGTGACAGCGCGCGAGGACCTGCCCGGAGGCCGCGATCCGATCGATCTCCTCCGGTGTCTTGCGGATGATCGCCATCGCTAGAGCTGTTCCTCGAGGCGCAGCGTGGCGAGCGTCGCGCGGATGTGGGCGTGGACCTCGTCGGGCGAGCGGCTGCCGTCGAAGCGGCGCAGCAGGCCCTGCGCCTCATAGAGGTCGACGAGCGGCTCGGTCTGGTCGTGGAAGACCTCGAGCCGGTGCTTGATGGTCTCCTCGCGGTCGTCGTCGCGCTGGATCAGCGGCGAGCCGTCCTGGTCGCAGAAGCCGGCGTTCTTCGGCGGGTCGAACTCGACGTGGTACGGATGCCCGTTGCGCTCGCAGACGCGCCGGCCCGAGAGCCGGCGCACGAGCTCGTCGTCGGTCACTTCGATCGACAGCACGGCGGTCAGGCGGCGGCCGAGTGGGTCGAGCGACCGCTCGAGCGCCTCGGCCTGTGGCAGCGTGCGCGGGAACCCGTCGAGCAGGAAGCCGTCGAGCGCCTCTGGGCTGTCGATCCGCTCGGCGATCACTCCGCAGATGACGTCGTCGGGCACCAGGTCGCCGCGGTCCATGTACTGCTTGGCCTCGCGGCCGAGCCCGGTCCCCTCCTTGACGGCCGCCCGCAGGATGTCGCCGGTCGCGTAGTAGGGCAGGTCGAAGTCCTCGACGAGCCGCTCGGCCTGGGTCCCCTTGCCCGCTCCGGGAGGGCCGAGGAGGATGAGATTTAGCTCGCTCACAGACGAGGGAGGCTACTTCAAGAATCCCTCGTAGTTGCGCATCATCATCTGCGCCTCGAGCTGCTTCATCGTGTCGAGCGCCACGCCTACGACGATCAGGATCGACGTGCCGCCGAAGAAGAAGTTGGCGCTCGTCTGGTTGATCAGGATCGTCGGCAGGGCCGCGAC
>DATABO010000115.1:0-2792 GCA_036259535.1 Thermoleophilaceae bacterium | reverse complement strand
GTGATGTCGTCGGTCATCGTCTCCCACATCTGGCCGGGGCCGTAGCGCGGGTAGTTGAACTCGCCGATCAGCGTCTTGATCTCGTCGCCCTTGTTGCCGAAGAAGGCGGCCTTGGCGGCGCTGAAGAAGGACAGGCCCTTGATTCGCTGCGCGGCCCACTCGGCCCGGATCTCCGAGGTCGGCACGCCCCACACCTTCTCGGTGTAGGACTTGAAGAAGAGGTTGAAGAGGCGCTTGCCGAAGCGGTTGGACACCCACTGCTCGAAGGTGTCCTCGCGGCCCTTGGGCTTGATCTGCGCCCAGAAGTAGGACAGCGTCGCGCGCGTCAGCTCGATCGGCCCGAGCTTCTTGAAGACGTCGGGGCCGCGCAGCGGATAGTCGAGGAACTTCTTGTTCCAGTAGATGCGCGACATCCGCGGGCGCTTGAGGAACTCCTCGCGCATGATCTCGTGCCAGAGGTCGTCGACCTCCTTGACCTTGGTGAAGAAGCGGTGGCCGCCGAGGTCGAAGCGGTAGCCGTCGCGGACCTCGGTCTTGGCGATGCCGCCGACCTGGTCCTCGGCCTCGAAGACGATCACCGGGAAGCCCTGCTTGGCGAGCAGGTAGCCGGCGGTCAGGCCGGCGGGACCGCCCCCGAGGATCAGGGTCGGGGTGTCGCGTAGGCCGGGCGTCGCCGCCTCGGCCGCCTGGCTGGTGCTGGTCGGGCTCTCGCTCATCCGGTCTCGCTCGCTTGTCGGAGGGTCTCTGTCGTCGGAGGTCTGTCGGAGGTCTTCTCGTAGAGCACGCCTCGCACCCCGATTCGGCCGGCCCGCCGGTAGAAGGGCGGGACCGCGCCGACGAGCTCGAAGCGGTCGTCCAGCTCGAGCGCCCGTCCCCATTGAGCCGCCCTGCGCCGGACCGTCTCCGTCCAAGGGGCGTCCCAATCGCCGATGTTCGTCGTCACCGGATAGACGAGCAGCACTCGCTGAGAGCGCGGCAGCCTATCAAGCAGCGGCTTCAGGTTCCTCTCGGGAGTCGCCTCCTCGAGGCGCTCCTGGACGTCGCGCCAGTCCATCACGCCCTTCGTCTCGATCGGGCCGAGCTGGGTCGCCTCGACGAGGTCGCCCTGGAGGCCGCCGGGCAGGTGGTAGTGCATCAGCGGCGCCTGCTCTGGCTGCAGCGTCACGACGAGGTCCCCGGGCCGCAGGGTCCCCTGGACGGCGACCGCGAGGTCTGCGGCGTTCGACTTGTTCTCGAGCCCGCCGCTGCGGGTGACCCCCCAGACCCCGAAGACGATCACGAACGCGACCAGGCCGAGCGTCCCTGCGCGGGCGAGGCCGAGGGCGGCGACGATCAGCAACGGCCCGAGCGCGACGCCGAGGTAGCGGGTCGTCCAGGCCGGCGAGATCTGGGAGAACAGCCAGGCGACCGCGAGCGTGAGGACACCGATCGCGATCGTCGCGTAGACCGCCCGGCGCTCGCGGTCGTCGGTGCGCCCGAGCAGGACGGCGGCGATGCCGGAGCCGGCCGCGAGGATCAGCGCGACGGTGACCGATCCGCCGCCCAGCAGCGACTTCGAGACCTGGATCGCGACGCCGAAGCGTGGCGGGTTGAGCCACGGCGCCCCGGTATGGGCGGCCTGGTAGAGCAGCGTCGGGATCCAGGGCACGTAGAGCAGGAACGCGATGCCGAAGCCCAGCGCCGCGTCCTTGAGCAACGGGCCCCGCTCGTCGCTCTGGAGCCAGACGACCGCGAACGCGAGCACCGCTCCGGCGGTCATGAAGATTCCCCAGCTGTGGGTGTAGAGCAGGGCCGCCATCACGGCCGCGAACAGCGGCAGGTAGCGGCGGTGGCGGTAGACGAAGACGTGCAGGAAGGCGGCCGTCGCGACGAGGCTGAGCACCACCATCAGCGAGTACATCCGCGTCTCCTGCGCATACGCGGTGAGGAACGGGTTGACGGCTGCGAGCGCGGCGCAGATCAGCCCGGTCCGGCGCCCGAAGAGCGACCAGCCGGCCCAGAGGCCGGCCGGCACCGCGAGCAGCGAGATCGCCACCGACAGGCCCTGGGTGTCGGCCGGGCTGTTTCCGACCAGCTCCATCCAGCCGTGCAGGAGCATGTAGTAGAGCGGCGGCGAGCCGTCCTGGCGCAGGACACCGGGAATGTCGAAGAACGGCTGGCCGGCGATGCCGATCGAGAGGCCCTCGTCCATCCAGAGCGACGCTCCGAGCGCGCGCGTGCGCAGATAGAGCGACAACAGCACCAGCAGCCCGACCAGCAGCGCGATGCCGGCCGGGCTGGACGCGAACGCAGCAAATCGCGGCGGCACGCGCGGAAGCGCGCGCGTGCGGGGAGGTGCGACGGTGGACATCGCGGGAAGCCTAGTCAGCGCGAGGACGCAAGCTCGGGGGTACGGTCGTCGGGCGCGACGCGCGGCGCGTCAGGGCCCGAGGCGGGGCAGTCGCGACCGACCGCGTCGGCCCGCGGAGCCGTCCAGATCAGCCAGCGGCCGTCGGCGGCGACCTGGCGGAAGCGGTCGTCGGTGACCTTGATCACCAGCGGGCCTTCGGGGATCGTGTGGGTCCGGAAGGCGACGCCGGGCGCCGGCGTGCCCTCGAGCGCGCGCACGTCGAGCCCGTGGACGCCGAGCTCGTAGGCGATCATCTGGGTCTGGAACGGGCCGCTGTAGACGGCGCCGCAGGCGAGCAGCCGATCGCGGCCGCCGGCGACCGCGACGGCGTCGTCGAGCGTGTGGAAGAGGCTCGCCTCGTAGCGCAGCTCGTCGAGCGTGGCGTCGATGTTGTCGGCCTTGT
>DATABO010000114.1:0-20843 GCA_036259535.1 Thermoleophilaceae bacterium | reverse complement strand
CGAGCGGCGCGTGCTCGAGCTGCGCTACGGGCTCGGCGGGGAGCATCCCCGCACGCTCGACGAGGTCGGCCGCACGTTCAACGTCACGCGCGAGCGGATCCGCCAGATCGAGAACCAGTCGCTCAAGAAGCTGCAGTCGCTCGCGGAGGCGCAGAAGCTCCGCGACGTCGCCTAGCGGCGCCGGACGGCTCAAGCCGAGCGGCCTCCGGGCCGATGGATAGGGCGTGTTCGATCTCGATCAGGCCCTGCGCCAGCTCATTGCGGAGGAGGGCTCGGACCTCCACCTGAAGGTTCCCGTGCAGCCGATGATCCGGCGCCACGGCCAGCTCATGCCGCTCGAGGGAAGCGAGCGGCTGACCGCCGACGTCATGGAGGGCCTCGTCGTGCAGATGATCGACGACGAGCGCAAGCTCGCCGAGTTCCGCGAGGACAACGAGGTCGACTTCTCGTACTCGATCCCCGGCCTCGCGCGCTTCCGCGTCAACGCCTTCCGCCAGCGCGGCTCGGTGTCGATCGTCTGCCGCGCGATCCCGATCCAGATCAAGACGATCGACGAGCTGCTGCTGCCGCCGGTCATCAACGAGCTCGCCGACGAGGAGCGCGGGATCATCCTGCTGACCGGCACCACGGGCTCCGGCAAGTCGACCACGCTCGCGGCGATCATCGACCACATCAACTCGAGCACGGCGAAGCACATCGTCACGATCGAGGACCCGGTCGAGTTCCTCCATCCGGACAAGCGCTCGATCGTCAACCAGCGCGAGGTCGGCGAGGACACCGTCTCGTTCAAGCGCGCGCTGCGCCGCGTGCTGCGCCAGGACCCCGACGTGATCCTGATCGGCGAGATGCGCGACGAGGAGACCGTGCGTACCGCGCTGTCCGCCGCCGAGACCGGCCACCTCGTGCTGTCGACGCTGCACACCGTCGACGCGCCCGAGACCGTCAACCGGATCATCGACTTCTTCCCACAGGCCGAGCAGCAGCAGGCGCGGGCGATGCTCGCCGGCACGCTGAAGGGCGTGATCTCCCAGCGGCTCGTCCCGACGCCCGACGGCAACGGGCGGATCGCCACCTGCGAGATCCTGCGGATGACCGGGCGGGTGCGCGACATGATCCTCAACGAGGAGGAGACCGGCAAGCTGCCCGAGGTCGTCGCAGAGGGCTCGTACTACGGCATGCAGACCTTCGACCAGGCGCTGCTCGCCCACGTCCAGGCAGGGCGGGTCTCGATGGAGGACGCGCTCAAGGCGGCCACCCACCCGCACGACTTCAAGCTGCTCGTCTCCTCCGGCGGCCAGCGCTCGACCTCCGTCGAGCAGGCCTTGGCGCCGAGCTAGCGGCCCTTCGCGGGGCGGACGACCAGCGGGACCTCGGTCTTGCCGCGGATCAAGAGCCGCGGGTCGCTGTAGACGACCGGCCCCTTGCCCTTGCGGCCGAGCGTCGCGTGGACGCCCTCGCGCTCGCCGAGCGCGGCGATCCTGCCGGCCAGCTCGCCGACCGAGCGGATCGGGCCTCCGCCGCCACCCCCTCCGACGAGCAGCTCGATGAAGAGGTCCTCGAGGCCGCCGAGGCCGCCGCCCGGGGTGCTGCCGCGGATCGTCAAGGTGCGCCGGCCCGTTCTCGCGCCGGGCGAGACGCGGTAGGGGAAGGAGATCCGCTCGCGGCCGGCGCGGCTGTGCTGGAGCTGCAGTCGGATTCGAATCCGCTCGCCGCGGCGCACGCGACGCGGGGCCTGGGCGCCCACGATGAAGGCCTCGCGCACGCGCGGGCGGATGCGCATCCGGACGGACACCGAGCGGATCCCGAGGCGGCCGAACTTGTAGCCGTCGATCAGCGAGAACGCGCTCGACAGGTCGTCGAGCGGGCCGAAGCCCTCGAAGTACCGCTGGCAGAAGCGCAGCGGCTTGCGGCGTTGCCGGACGGCGACGCGCAGGCACATCGAGGTCGCGAAGCGCTGCGGCGTGGCGCCCAGGACGGTCGCCATCGCCTCGCTGGCGGCCAGCGTGCCGACCTCGTCGAGCCCGCTCCCGAGGTCGAGCGCGCGCTCGTCGGCGACCTGCATGCGCAGCGTCCGCGAGCGCCCGCTGACCTCGTCGCGGGCGTGGACGGTGAGCGGGATCGTCGGCGGCGGGGCCCCGATGCGCCCAGCGATTGCGCCGAGGCCGTCGCTGGTCAGCGTGCCGACGGGCCGTCCCGCGGTCGCGAGCTTGTAGGTGGTGACCTCCTCCAGCCCGACCGGGTTGTCGATCACCGAGAAGACGTAGGCGTCGAGCAGCGGCAGCGAGCGGCGGCCACCGCCGTCGAGCGGGTGACCGAAGGCCCAGACCGCGTCGCCGTCGCGGTAGGTCACTGTCCCGATCGCGGCCAGTGCGATGTCGCCGGTCGACATCCCCGCCGCGATCGAGGTCCCGGGGGTCGGGGCGTAGGGCGCATAGGGCAGCGCGGGCCCCGAGGGAGCGGCGAGCAGCGGGACGCCCGAGCGTCGCGCGGCGGCGGTCAGCGCGCGCCTGACGACGGTCGAGAGGCCGGAGACGGTCAGCGGGCTGGCGATCGGGCGCGCGGCGCGCAGCAGTGCGCTCGCCCTGCGGGCCTGCGGCGCGGCCGGCCGAACCCCGAGCACCTCCTCGATCGGCGTCGCCAGCGCCACGTAGTTGCCGTACTGGCCGACGCTCTCGGAGATCGCGCCGGCGACCCGCCGGGCCCCGCCGGCGTCCGGGCAGTAGATCGGCGAGCCGGAGAAGCCGGGCCCGAGGCCGGTCGCGTCGACCGCGGGCCCGGAGGCGCGGAAGAGGATGCGCGCGCCGATCGTCTCGGGCTCGCCGCGCAGCACGTCGATCACCGAGACCTGGAACTCCGATGGCGTGGTGCCGCGGATCACCGACAGGGCGCTGCACTGCATCCCGGGGCGCACCTCCGCCAGCTTCATGATCGGCTCCACCGCGACGGCGGTAGCGGGACCGACCGCGGACACGAGCACTGTCGCGATCGTCGCGAGCCGAACCCTCATCGCCGCGAGGCTATCCCAGGCGGCGGGAAAAGGTCGCACCTAGCGGGATTCGTGGGCGTGCCGAAGGCACCTGCGCAGCGGCTCGCCAACACTTCAGTTCGTGAAGCATTGCGCTAACCTGGGATTTGTCGTGGCTTCCTCCGCTGATGCGACCTGCCCCGTCTGCGCCACCGCCGAGATCGTCTGCGGCAAGTGGACGCTGCTCGTGATCCGCGACCTCGCCGAGGGCCGCTCGCGCTTCTGTGAGCTGGAGCGCTCGCTGACCGGGATCTCCCCGCGGACGCTGTCGCTGCGCCTGCGCGCGCTCGAGGACGAGGGGATCGTCGCCCGCCACACCTTCCCCGAGGTCCCGCCGCGCGTCGAGTACTCGCTGACCGACAAGGGAACGGCGCTGCTGCCGCTGATCGAGGACATGCGCCGCTACGGCCGCGAGTGGCTCGGCGCCGCCTGCGCAGACGCGGCGCGCTCCGCTCCCGCCGAGACGGTCGCCGCCTAGCGCTGCTGCTTGCAGGGTTCCGCGCGTCGGCGCGGAAGTGGCGGGGGATGCGGAATCGAGAGCTTCACGACGCCCTTCGCGCCTTCGCGCTCGAGACGGCGGCACTGCTGCGCGAGGACCAGGACCGCGGCGCCGAGATCGAGTTCGACCTCGACGAGGGAGCACGCCGCGGGGGGCCGACGCTCTACCACTATCGCCCGCTGACGGCGAAGTTCATCGCCGACCGCTGGCCGCGCCTGCGGGCGCTGCCGACCTGTGGGCCTGCCTGCGCCGCGCTGGGCGTCGGCGCGTCGGCCTACCTGCGAATCAACGGGCTGCGCGGCGCGGAGGCCGAGCCGGCGCTGCGGGCGATGCTCGAGCGCCTCTACGAGGACGCGACCGACCTGTCGTTCCCCGAGGAGCGCTTCGAGCGCGTCTACGCGGAGGTGGAGCGGACGCTCTACGAGCGCAGCCAGCCGGCGACCGTCCTCGCGCCCGTGCACGGCCTGGTCCTCGAGGTCGAGCGGGTCGACCTCGGCGGTGGCCTCGCGCTCGTCCGCGGTGGGGCGACCGACGCTCCCGACGACGCGCTTTGGAGCGACTCCGTCGAGAGCTCCGGCGACGGCCGCCGCGACCCGAACGTCCTCGTCACCTTGACGCGCGAGGTCAGCCCCGACGCCGAGCCGCCGCTGGCCGAGGCGCGCGAGCGCTTCCGCCGCCTGGTCACAGGTCTGAGGCTGTGGAAGCCGGGTGGCGTCGCGCTGTCGGCCGTCGGCTGGCGGCGCAGCGGCGCCGGCGTCTGGCAGCCGTTCGAGACCGAGCCGACGGGCCTGACGCGCGGCGCGCCGTGGGTGCTCGCGGAGGGAGAGGACGCCCGGCTGCGCGAGTTCCTCACGGCAATCGACCGCGCTCGCCCGACCGGGCCGGTCGCCTGGGCGCTGTCGCGCTTCGAGATGGGCTGCGGTCGCGCGCGCGAGTCCGAGGCGCTGTCGGACTACCTGCTCGGCCTGCGCGCCCTGCTCGACCGCGGCGCCGAGCCCGCCAGCAGCGGCCTCGCCCTGCGCGTCGCCGTCCTGTGCGCCGAGGAGGGCCAGCGGCGCGGGGTCCAGCGACGCGTGGAGCTCGCCCAGGCGCTCGAGCGGTTCGTCATGGGCGACTCCCCCGACGACGACTACATGGACGCGATCGGGCCCGACTCGCCGCGGACGCTGGTCGACGAGGTCGAGCGCCACCTGCGCGCGCTGCTGCGCGACGTGCTCTGCGGCTACCTCGACCCCGACTTGCGCGCCCTGTCCGACGAGCTCCTGCTCGAGCAGCCGCCGCCCGCCGTGCCGACTCCCGAGCCGCACAGCCAGCCGGTCACGCCCGCCGCAGCGTCCGAGATCGAGTCGCTCGAGTCCACCGGAGCCGAGATCGGCGTCACCGCCGTCGACGCCGGCCAGGAGCGGACGAGCGCAGAGGATGCCTGGGACGACGCCGGCTACTCGGCGCCGGTCTAGCGTCGCGCGAACAGCTGCTCGGCCACCGCCGCGAGGCCGTCGAGGTCATGCACGTCGCCGGACAGCTCCGGGACGGTCAGCAGCTCGCCGTCGCTGAGGTCCGCGCGCATCAGCTCGATGTTGCGGGTGTCGCGTTCGGCGAGCCGATTGCGGTCCTCGACGTCGTGGCGCACCTTGCGCGCGAGCGCCTCGCCGAGCAGCGCGTCGAGCTCGCTCTCCAGCTCGGCGTCGCCGGCGCTCGCCGCCACCGGCTCGCGGACGCGGTTGACGATCAACCCGCCGAACGGCATCTGCGAGCTGGCCAGCTTGCCGTGGAAGTGGAGCGCGTCGGCGATCGCAGCGGAGCGCGGTGAGGTGACCAGCAGGAAGGTCGTCTCCTCCTCGCAGAGCAGCGCCTCGACGCGGCGTGCACGGTCGCGGAAGCCCTCGGCCATGCCGCCGAAGGCGTTGAAGAAGGCCGCCAGGTCGCGCAGCAGGTCGACGCCGGTCGCCCGCTCGAGGATCGACATCACGGCCCCGATCCCGCGGCCGAAGAGCCCCAGGCCCGCACGCCCGGAGGCGCGGAAGACCTGCAGCGAGCGCGAGTCGATGAAGCGCGACAGCCGCCCCGGCGCGTCGAGGAAGTCGAGCGCGTTGCGGGCCGGCGGCGTGTCGAGCACCACGACGTCGTAGCGGCCGGAGCTGTGCAGCTCGTAGAGCTTCTCCATCGCCATGTACTCCTGCGAGCCGGCGACGGCGTTCGAGAGCTGGCGGTAGATCGGGTTGGAGAGGACCGCGTCGCGCGACTCGGCGTCCGGCGCGTTGCGCTCGACCAGCTCGTCGAAGGTCCGCTTGGCGTCGAGCGTCATCGCCCACAGCTCTCCGTCGCCGTCGAGCCCGGCGCGGGCGAGCCGCTCCGGATCGACGCGACACTCCTCGTTGCCGATCGCGGGCAGGCCGAGCGAGTCGGCGAGCCGCCGGGCGGGGTCGATCGTCAAGACGATGACGCGCTGACCCCGTGCTGCCAGCGCTGCCGCGATCGCAGCCGCTGCCGTCGTCTTGCCGACGCCGCCGGAGCCGGCGCAGACGACGACTCGCTTCTCGGCCAGGACGCTGTCGATCGTCGTCACAGCTCGCGCTCCAGGCGTGTCGCCAGCCGCTCGAGGTCGTCGCGGCCGACGTCCGGGGTCAGCAGATGCGGCAGCGTCGTCGCCTTGGCTTCCAGGCCCCGGCGCAGGCGCGCGAGCTGCGAGCGCTGGCCGCGCGCGGTCCGGTGCGCGTCCAGCGAAGCCACGAGCGCCGCGCGGGCGGGCGGCGAGGCGTCGGGCGCCGCCGCCTCGATGGCGTTGGCCTCCGCGCCCTTGAGGCGGTCTGCCAGCAGCGCGTTGACGAACACCCGCTCGAGCCCGAGGTCGAGCTCGGCGCGCAGCCGCCGCTCGAGGTCGATCGTCTCGTTGACCGGCATCTCCTCGGCGAGCGCGACGGCGACCACGGCGGTCGTCGCCGGGTCGTGCAGGAAGGCGTCGATGATCCCCGCTTGGCGGTTGATCGGGCCCACGCGCGCGATCTCGGCGAACGTCCGCGGGGCGTTCAGCAGCGCCAGCCCGTGGCCGGTCGCGGGCGCGTCGACGATCACGAGGTCGTAGGGGGCCGCGCTCGGCGTCTTGCGCTCGAGCTGGGCCAGCTCCCAGACCTTGCCGATCGTCACCATCTCGGCGAGCCCCGGCGCCGCGGTCGCGAGGTACTGGAAGATCCGGCTGCCCCCGAGCAGCCCGGCCAGCGTGCGCGAGTGCAGCTGGAAGCGCAGCCACTCGGCGGTCGCGTCCTCGGGGTTGACCGAGAACGCGCTCAGGCACGGCTCGACCTCCAGCTCGCGGAAGCCCGCGGGGGGCAGCCCGAAGGTCGCGGTCAGGCGCTCCTGGTCGGCGACCTCGCAGACGATCGTCCGCCGGCCGGCCCGCGCGGCGGCGAGCCCGAGCGCGGCGGCGACCGTCGTCTTGCCGACTCCGCCCTTGCCCGTGACGAAGATCAGCCGCCTGTCGAGGAGGGCGCTCACGGCCGGGAAGGGTAGGAGGAATCGCCCCCGTCCCTGCGAATAGGCAGGAGCAATGGCAAACGCGGACCCCACGCACGCCGATCCGGAGGCACCAGTGACGCCACAGGCGAAGGTCATCGCTTTCACCAACCAGAAGGGCGGCGTGGCCAAGACGACCACCACGCTCAATCTGGCCGCGGCGTTCGTCGAGAGCGGGCACCGCGCGCTCTGCATCGACCTCGACCCGCAGGGCAACCTGACGATGAGCCAGGGGATCGACCCCGACTCGCTCGAGCTCTCGATGTACGACGTGCTCGTCCACGACGTCTCGATCCGCGAGGTCATCCGCAAGCGAGAGGTCGACGTCGCCTGCGCCTCGATCGACCTCGCCGGCGCGGAGATCGCGATGTCGACCAAGATCGGCCGCGAGCGCTCGCTGGAGAAGGCGATCCGGCCGATTCGCGAGGACTACGACTTCATCTGCATCGACACCCCGCCGAGCCTCGGGCTGCTGACGATCAACGCCCTGACGGCGGCTGACAAGGTAATCGTCCCCGTGCAATGCGAGTATCTCTCCATGCGGGGACTGGTGCAGCTCCAGAACACCCTTTCGATGATCCGCGAGAACCTCAATCCCGACGTAGACATCGAGGGCATCCTGCCGACCCTGGTCGACAGCCGGACGGTCCACGCAAAGGAGGCGATCGAGCTGCTGGAGGAGAACTTCGGCGACCAGGTCTTCGCCTCGCGCATCACCAAGACGGTCCGCTTCGCAGAGGCGCCCGTCAAGGGAATGTCCGTGCTCAAGTACGACCCTGACGGGAAGGCTGCCTACGCCTACCGTCAGCTGGCCAAGGAGGTCCTCGGCAATGGCAAGCGGTAAGCGCGCGAGCATGCGGGAGGGGCCGCTCGCGGCCCTGTTCCGCAAGACCGAGGAGGACGGCCTCGAGCCGGACGCCAAGGGCCGCCACCAGGAGCGCGAGGCCGCTCGCCGCGAGCAGGAGCGTCGTCCGGAGCCGTCCGCGGGGCCTCAGCGCCGCCGCGACCCCGCGCCCGAGACGCCCGTGGCCCGTGAGCGCGCCGAGCAGGCGCCGGTCAGCCGCTACGACGGGGTGCCGACGCCCGAGGAGCGCCTGCGCTCGGTCTTCTCGACCGACATTCCCGAGAACATCCTCGACCGCGCGCCGACCGGCCGGTCCGCCGAGACCGACCAGGAGCCGATCCACCAGCCGTCCTCGCCGCTCAAGCACGACCCTGTGCTGCGCGTCGTCGGCGTCGGCGGGGCCGGCGTCAACGCGGTCGACCGGATGATCGACGCCCAGGTCGAGGGCGTCGAGTTCATCGCGGTCAACACCGACATGCAGTCGCTCGAGCAGTCGGCGGCGCCGACGCGCATCCACATCGGCAACGAGTCGACGCGCGGCCTTGGCGCCGGCGCCGATCCCGAGGCCGGCCGCAGGGCGGCGCTCGAGCAGTACGACGAGCTGAAGAGCCAGCTCAAGGGCGCCGACATGATCTTCATCACCGCCGGCGCCGGCGGCGGTACCGGCACCGGCGCGGCGCCGGTCGTCGCGCAGATCGCCCGTGAGGTCGGCGCGCTGACGGTCGGCATCGTGACCAAGCCGTTCTCGTTCGAGGGCGTCCGTCGCAGCGAGCAGGCCCAGCGCGGCGTCGAGGGGCTCGCCGCCGAGGTCGACACGCTGATCACGATCCCCAACACGCGCCTGCTCTCGGTGCTCGACAAGAAGACCTCGATGGTCGAGGCCTTCCGCGTCGCCGACGACGTGCTGCGTCAGGGCGTCCAGGGCATCTCGGACCTGATCACCCTTCCGGGCCTGATCAACCTCGACTTCGCCGACGTGCGGACGATCATGAGCGAGGCCGGCCAGGCGCTGCTCGGGATCGGCATGGGCACCGGCGAGACGCGTGCGATGGACGCCGCCACCGCGGCGGTCGCCTCGCCGCTGCTCGAGACCTCGGTCGAGGGCGCCCAGTCGATCCTGCTGTCGATCACCGGCGGCAACGACCTCTCGCTCTGGGAGGTCAACGAGGCCGCCAAGGCGGTCGCCGAGGCCGCCCATCCCGACGCCAACATCATCTTCGGCGCGATGGTCGACGAGCGGCTCGAGGGGGAGGTCTGGATCACCGTCGTCGCCACCGGCTACGGCGGCAAGGTCGAGCGCCGCCAGCAGAGCCCGGGGATCCCGGCGGACGTCGACCGTGAGCCGCGCGTCACGCGTCGCGAGCGCGTCACGACCAGCATGCTCGGCGACTTGGACGTGCCTGAGTTCATTCCACGCCGGTAAGGCGCGGACGCACTAGTCTCGCGCCCTCATGAAGGGCGTCGTCGCAGCCGGGCATCCGCGTACCGCACAGGCCGGGGCGGACGTGCTGCGCGCCGGTGGCAATGCGGTCGACGCGGCCGTGGCGGCGGTGCTGATGTCGTTCGCGGCGGAGTCTCCGCTGACCGGCCCCGGCGCCGGCGGGTTCATGTTGGTCCACACCGCGGCAGGCGAGAGCCATCTGCTCGACTTCTTCGTCGCAGCGCCCGGACAGGGCCTCGCCGACCCCGAGCCGGCTCCGCTGGTGCCGATCGAGGTGGCGTTCTCGGCAGAGTCGATCCAGGTCTTCCACGTCGGCCCGTCGTCCTGCGGCGTCTACGGCACGACGCTCGGCCTTGCCGAGGCGCTCGACCGCTTCGGCACGACGGCGCTCGGCGACCTCACGGGCGCGGCCGCGGCGGCCGCCCGCGAGGGGGTGGAGGTAGGGCCGATGCAGGAGTTCCTGCTCTCGATCCTCGCCCCGATCTTCCGCTCCACGCCGGAGGCGGCGGCGATCTACGAGCCGAACGGCCGCCCTGCGCGGACCGGCGAGCGGGTTCGGCTCCCGGAGCTGGCCGATCTGCTCGACCGTCTCGGATCCGAGGGCCCAGGCTTCCTCTATCGCGGTGACGTCGCCACCGCCGTCAGCGACTGGGTGCTCCAGCGCGGCGGCCTCATCACGGAGGCGGACCTCGCCGCCTACGAGGTCGTCGAGCGCCGTCCGGTCCGGGCCCGCTTCCGCGGCCGCGACGTCCTGACCAACCCCCCTCCATCCTCCGGCGGCATCCTGATCGCCGACGCGCTCGAGCTCCTGGAGCGACTCGACCGCCCGCGCGACGTCCGCGCCCTCGCCGAGGTCATCGCCTCCACCAACCGTGCCCGCGACGCCGAGTTCGTCGACGGCCTTCAGAGCACTGGCTACGCCGACAGCTTCCTCGCGCCGCGAGCCCTCGACCAGGTCTCCACGGAGATCGCCTCGCGCCTCGGCTCGACGACCCACCTCGCCGTCGTCGACGGCGACGGCGCCTGCGCTACCGTCACCTGCTCCAACGGCTCCTGCTCAGGCGTAGTCGTCCCCGGCACCGGCGTCCATCTCAACAACATGCTCGGCGAGGAGGACCTCAACCCCTCCGGCTTCCACAGCCACCCAGCCGGCCTACGGGTCCCCTCGATGATGTCTCCGACCGTCGTCCTCGCCGACAACGACGTCGAGATCGCCCTCGGCTCCGCCGGCTCCAACCGCATCCGCTCCGCGATCGTCCAGACGATCGCCAACGTCATCGACGGCCAGATGGAGGCCCAGCAGGCCGTCGACGCCCCGCGCATCCACGTCGAGGGCGACCTGATCGATGCCGAGCCCGGAGTCGACCCGGAGGCGCTCGAGTGGCTCGCAGAGCATGGCTGGCGGCTGCGCTCGTGGCGGGACCGCAACCTCTACTTCGGTGGCGTGCAGGCGGTCGTCAGGGACGGCACGGGCGCGATCTCCGGTGGCGGCGATCCGCGCCGGGGCGGCGCGGTCCGCTCGGTCGCGCGCGAGCGAGATGTCGGGCCCGGCGGGTAGGCTCTCGACACGCTCGCGCTCGCCTTGTCCGCCCCCGGCCGTCGCCGGGATCCGTCCACCGGCGGCGCTTAAATGCTATCCGTGAGCGATATGGACGAGCGCCGTCGCCTCGGTCAGTACATGACCCCGGACGCGGTCGCCGACGACTTGGTGGCGATGCTCGAAGGCTCCCCTCGCGACTGGCGCATCCTCGATCCCGCCTGCGGAGACGGAAACCTGCTGCTAGCGGCGGCGCGGGCCTTGCGGCGCGTCGGCGTTCCGGATGTCGTCGAGCGCTTGGTCGGAATCGACATCGACCCGGCGATGGTCGAGTTGGCCAGGAATCGGTTGGCGACCCATCTCGGCTGTGCCGTCGGGGACACGCGCGTCCGGCGCGCGGACTTCCTCGAATCGGACCTCCCGCCGGGAGTCACGGCCATCGTCGCCAATCCGCCCTATGGCAAGCGGCGGGAGTACGAGTTCTTCGAGCGCGCGCGCCTGCTCGCAGAGCCTGGGACCGAGCTTGCGTTCCTGTTGCCGCTGTCCTTCCTGGATCGAGCAGAGGGCGTGTTCAGCTCGCACGCCCTGAGTGGCAGGCCACTGGGCGTCACCACCGGGCATGCGCTGGTGCACCACGTCGCCGGCGCCCCGTTCGCGTTGCGCCCGACGCGCCGGGCCGCCGCGTCCGCGCATCCATTCGAGGTCTTGACCGGTATCAAGCTCTACGAGGTGGGGGCGGGGGTCCCGCCCCAGACCGCGGAGGTCCTGACGAGCAAGCCGTTCTCCGGCAGCACGCCGCGCAAGGGCTGGCTGCCCTGCGTGCGCACCGGCGACATCGATCCGCCGAGCCTTCGGGTCGACCGGCTCTGGGTGCGCTATGGCGATCACCTGGCTCATCCCAAGACGATCGAGCGCTTCGTCGGCCCAAAGCTCTTCGTGCGGCGTGTGCCGCTGTGGAATGGGCGTCGTCTCGGAGCCGTCTACAGCGAGGACCTCGTGCTTTGCGCCGGCGACGTGCTCGTGGTGCGCCACCAGTCCGACGACGCAGCCGAGCTCGAGCGCCTCGCACGCTGGCTCAATTCCCCGACCGCGGCCGCGCGCATCCATGAGATGCGTCCGAGCGTCTTCCTACGCGACTCCTTCCCGAAGATCGCAGCAAAGGACCTCGGGGCACTCATCGCAGGACGGGACCAAGCTCTCGAACAGCCCGTCGCTGCCTGATGGACCTGGCGCCGGAGCGCCTGCTCGAGCTCGCGTTCCCCGTCAGCGGCGTCTCCGAGGCTTCGGTGACCGAGAAGTCGGTGCGCCATGGCCATATCAGCACCCTGCAGCAGTGGTTCGCGCGGCGCCCGCTCGCGGTCTGCCGGGCGGCGATCTTCGCCGCGCTGGTCGACGGGCCGGAAGCGCTGTCGCTCGACGCGGAGCTACGCGCCCGGCTTGCCCGGGCAGTGGGAGACGACGACGGCCTCGCCGAGCAGCTTCAGCGCTTCGTCGTGCGCCTCTCGCAATGGGAGACCGTTCGGGACGCCGAGACGATCGAGCTGGCTCGCGACTTGCTGAGGGCGAGCGGGCGCGCCGATGCCCTGGTCGTCGATACCTACGCGGGTGGCGGATCGGTGCCGCTCGAGGCGCTTCGGCTCGGCTTGCGCAGTTACGCGAGCGACCTCCACCCGGTCGCGACGACCGCCCTGCGCCTGGCGCTTGGGTCCCTCCCCGGGCGACACGATCTCGTCGAGCGCTATCGCGACGTCGCGAACGTCGTCGCCGAGCGGCTCGACGACGCACTCGGCCTGCACTACGGCGACGCGGCGACGCCCGAGCCGCTGGCCGAGTTCTGGGCCCGCACCTGCACCTGTCCTTCCTGCGACGGGGAGATGCCGCTCGTTCGGACATGGTGGCTGGCTCGCGGATCGGTGGTCGCCGAGCCGGTCACCGACGGACGAGGCGCCTGGCGCGTAGAGATCGTCGAGGTCGACGACGCGAGGGACCACGCCAGCGATGGCACTGCAAGCGGGCGAGGCGCGACCTGCATCCACTGCGAGCACCACCTGACCACGGCTGAGCTGCGCGCTGAGGGAGCGGCTGGCCGCATCGGCGAGGCGCCCTACGCCCGCCTCGAGCGTGTCGACGGGCGGCGGGCCTACCGGACGGTCGACGATCGCGACCTGCAGCGCCTGCGCACGCTGCCCGATGGCACGCCCGACCTCCTGAGCGATGCGCCCTTCGACCTCAACGGCATTCGCCACACCTGGGCGGTGCAGTACGGGCTGACCAAGGTCTCGGACCTCCACAATCCCAGGCAGCTCCTTGCGCTCGGCTCCGTAGCGGAAGCCATCGCCGAGGCGCGCGCCGAGCTCTCGCCCGCCGACGCCGATGCGCTGACGATCGCGCTGACGCTGACGCTCAATCGACTGATCCCCTATGGGACGAGATGCACTTGGTGGCAGCCGAACGGCGAGTTCCCGGCGAACATGTTCTCGCGCCAGGCGATCCCGATGGTCTGGAACTACGTCGAGATTCCTGTCACCTCCCGCGGCGCGGGCGGCTGGCGCAGCGCCACCGCCTGGCTGACGCGCGTCTTCGAGCACTGCGCCGAGCTTCCACATGCTGCGACCGTCGAGACCGCCGACGCCGCCCGGACGCACCTCGACGCGGGAAGCGCCGACCTGTTCGTGCTCGACCCGCCGTACTTCGACGCGATCGCCTACTCGTACCTCGCCGATCCCTTCTATGCGTGGAATCGAGCCCTTCTGGAGCCGGTCGCCTCGACCGACTTCGAGCGAGTGACGGTCGATCGCTCGCTCGAGGCGATCGTCGATCGCGGTCACGCGCTCGCGCCGTCGCCCAAGGACGGGACGCACTTTCGGCGTCGGTTGACCGAGGGCTTCGCCGAGGCGCGACGCTGCCTGACCGACGACGGGCGGCTCGTGCTGATGTACGGCCATCCGCGGTTGGAGGCATGGGCCGCGTTGATCGACGCGGTCATCGACGCGGGGTTCTGCGTCGTTCGATCGTGGCCGATCCACACGGAGCGAAAGACGAAGTTCCGCCACGGCCGGATCGGCGCGCTTTCGACGTCCGCCGTGCTGGCATGTCGCCCGCTCGCGGCCGTCGACCGCCATGTCGTGACGCTCGAGGAGTTCGAGGCGAAGCTCGGCTCACGGCTCGACGCCTGCTTGGGCGAGCTCGAGGCGACGGACGTGCTCGGAAGCGACATCCAGGCAGCCCTCGCGGCGAACGCGGCGCCGTTGATCTCCTCGCAGCTCGTGCTCGACGGCGACGACGAGCCGGTGGCGACGGACGAGCTGCTCGCGCTCATCCCCAGCTTGCGGTTGGCGTCTGCGAGCGCGTGACCGACTCCGCCTCCACCGTCGACCGGCGCTGCGAAGACGCGTCGCTGCGCCCGCGCCTCAGCCCGAGACTGCGACCGCGAACGCTGCCGGATCGCTGGCAGCGATCCCGACGCCGGCGAGCTGCCCGACCAGCTCGTCGTCTTCGGCCGCGATCGGCCTCGCGACGAGGAGGTGGAGCTCGATCTGCGGGTCCGCGGCCAGCAGGACACCGGTCCGCTGGTGGACCTTGCGACGCCATGAGGCGTAGACGTCCGGGACCTGCAGGGCGGCTCGCTGCTCACCCAGCCGGCGTGCGATCTCGCGGGCGACGTCGGCGCTGAGCCGCGGCTCGACCTCGACCAGCGCCACGGCGGCTCCGCGACCGGCGACGACGTCCGGGTATCGCTCACGCCCCCCTGCGCTCGGCACGGGTATCGCGACGACCCCGATGTAGGGACGGTTGGGGACGCAGGTGTAGGCGACGTCCCAGTCGGCCTGTCGCAGCAGCTCGGCCGCCTGACGGACCGTGCTCCCCTGCCCGGGGCTCATCGTCCGCTGAAGGGGGCGATCGTCCGGTGCGGCGAGCGCTCGATCTGCCGCAGCATCACCAGCTGCGAGCGCGTGCAGCGATCGCCCGGAACGAGATCCACCCCGGCTCGCCCAAGCTGCTCCAGCAGAACCGCCGGCAGCCGCGGAGCGATCACGGTCGAGCCGCTCGGCACACGAGCGAGACCTGCGCTCAAGCGTTCCTGCCAGCCCGCCTCGTAGGCGCGATGGGAGGTGTAGTACAGGTGCTCGTTCCCGAGCAGCGCCTCGACCTCTCTCGCGACAGCTGATCCGAGCGACGGAAGCCCGTGGCGCGCGATCTCAGCGCGACGGTCATCCGGTGTGACGTCGACGATCCGGTAGATGTCCGAGGGCCATCGATCCTCACGCTCGAGCAGCAGCCTGGGGTTCGCTGACAGGATCGCCCAGTCGCGCGGCGTCAGGTGGTCGGCGAACTTGGTCAGGCACAAGGCGCGCAGGACGCGCATGATGTTCCCGAAGCGCTTCGACCCATAGCCGGCGGCCCGCTGCTCGAGCACCCATGCGTGGGAGCTCACGAGCTGCGGAAGCCAGAACTCCAAGCGTGGGCGCGCGCTGGGCGCGGGCAGGAGATCGATGGCGTCGAGCGTCACCATCAACCGTCCGTCGATCGAGTCGAACTGGCCCTCGCCGCGCTCCCAGTGCCCCGTCTCGGGACGTGCGTTGTAGACCTGGATCCAGCGACTGCCGTCGTAGTGGAGGCTCGAGGCGGTCGACGCGTTGGTGGCGTCCCGGCAGGCCTCGGACATCGTGCGCAGGTCGTCGCGCGCCTGGGTGAGGGGCCCGCTCCACGGACCGCCTGACGCAGCAAGCCGGGCGGCCATCAGATGCGCGAGCAGGCGGCCGACGTCCTCCCAGGAGACGAGGTGCGGCTGCACGCTGTCGGGCACGGCCTCGATGTCGCCCTCTTGGAGCTCGAGCGAGGGCAGCGTGAGAGCCAAGCCGCCCTCGGGATCGTCGGGGCTCCACGCTCCGAGGACGTCCAGGTTGCGCTGGGCCGCTCGCCGCGGCACGCGGTTGATGCTCGTCCCGTTGCCGCGACGCTTGGAGTAAGGCGTCAGCAGGAAGCCGTGGACGCCGTAACGCCGCGCCGACCAGAGCAACGGGTAGCGCTTCTCGATGTTCGAGCCATCCGGGCTGTGTGTCGAGAACTCGAGGCCAGCCAGCTCGAGCCGATGCTCCCGGATCGTGAAGAACAGGTCGGGGTTGCGGATGTCGCTGATGAACGACAGGCGCGGCGGCAGCGCGGCGCGCACGTCCGCCGCCTTCAGATCGCGCGCCTCCTCGAAGGCGACCGCGCCGATGCTGGGGTACGTGCTCGACCACTCGGTCGCCCATGCGTCACGGATGACACCCCAGGCGTCGTGCGGCTCGGACCCGTCCGCATAGACCTCGACCGTCAACGTCGTCATCGGAACGCAGTCTTACGCGTGCGCCGGATCACCTCGCCTTGCGCGCCGACAGAAGCAGGTTGTAGAAGACCGCCGGCGGCAGTCGCGGCTCGAGCACCGCGCGATCGACCTTCTGCAGCGCCAGGTAGCCGTGGTAGGCGTACTTGCGCCATAGCAACGGCACGTCCTCGGGCCGCGCACTCGCCTCGAACGACCGGTTCGCCCAGCCGAAGAGGCTCGCCGCCAGCTCCTCGCCGCGCACCTTGACGGCGTCGAAGCCGGCCCTGCGCGCGTGGCGCGCCAGCGTGCCCGGAGTGAATGCGTGGACGTCGACGACCCGCTCGAGCGTGTCCTCCTCGACGACGTCGGAGCGGTCGCGCTCCGCGGCGCGCGCGCGCAGAACGGTCCGCCACGCCGGCGACAGCCGCCAGGCCGCGCGCTTGGGCAGCTCGGCGAGCCGGTCGCCGTAGTAGGAGGGCTCGCCGCAGAAGGCGATCGCCCCGCCAGGGCGCAGCACGCGCATGAGCTCACCGAAGGCTCCGTCGAGATCCGGCAGGTGGTGCAGGATCGCGTGGCCGAAGACGATGTCGAAGCTCTCGTCCTCGAACGGCAGCTCGGCCGCCTCGGCGCACACCGTGGCGGCGTCGACGCCGAGCGTCGCCGCCGTGCTCGCGAGCACTTCGAGCATGCCGGGCGAGATGTCGCTGGCGGTGTAGTCGCGGACGACCCCGGCGAGAGCCAGGTTGAGCCCGAAGTAGCCGGTGCCGGCGCCGATCTCGAGCCCGCGCCGATAGTCACCGAGGCTGCCGCCGAGCGCCTTGGCGAGCTTGCCGGTCACCTGACTCTGGCCGAGCTCGCCGTAGTCGATGCCCCACTTCGCGTCGTAGTGCTCTGCCGCGAGGTCGTGGTAGCGGACGTTGACCTCGTGGATCTCCTCGGCTGTCGCGGGCGCGGCCATTGGGCGCGGAAGGCTATCCGTAGACTCACGCGGCTGTGGAGCCGGCCCGGGAGTACCTGCAGCGAGACCAGCCCGACGGCGTGCCGCCGCTCGCCCTCACCGGGGAGCGCACCCTGCCGGACGTGCCTGAGGAGAACTACTGGTACCGCCGTCACCTCGCCGTCTACGAGTGGGTCGCCGCTCGCTGTGCCGGCCTCGACGTCGTCGACATGGCATGCGGCGAGGGCTATGGGACCGGAGTGCTGGCCCGCCGCGCCAAGCACGTGACCGGAGTCGACGCGAACCCGGAGGCCTTCGAGCACGCCCGCGCGCGCTATGGCGGACCGCGCGTCGACTTCGTTCGCGACCTCGTCGACTCCTATCGCGAGCCGTGCGACGCCGTCGTCTTCCTCCAGACGATCGAGCACGTGCAGGACGACGCCGGCGTGCTGCGCCACTTCAAGGACATGCTGCGCCCCGGCGGCGTCGCCTACGTGTCGACGCCCAACCTGCTGACGCTCGCCCCGCCCGGGGCCCGGAAGTCTGACAACCCCTGGCACCTGCGCGAGTACCGGCCAGAGGAGTTCAGGGCGCTCTGCGAGTCCGTCTTCGACGACGTCGAGCTGCTCGGGCTCTTCCACGCGCGCAAGCTGCGTGTCCACGAGCTGGCGCTGAAGCTCGGCTGGGACGCGGTCCACAGCAGGCTCGGCCTGACCCGTCGCTTCTACGACCGGTTCACCCCGGCGATCGCCGCCCGAGACTTCACCCTGCGCGCCGGCCCGCTCGAGCGCGCGCTGGACCTCGTCGCCGTCCTGCGATGAGCCGCGACCGGGGCACGCTCAGCCTCGTCCTCCACTCGCACATGCCCTACGTCGAGGGCTTCGGCACCTGGCCGTTCGGCGAGGAGTGGCTCTGGGAGGCGGTCGCCTGCGTCTACCTGCCGCTGCTCGACCTGCTCGACGAGACCGACGCCCCGCTGACGCTCGGCCTGACGCCGGTCCTCTGCGACCAGCTCGAGGCGATCCACGCGACCGCGGGCGAGCGGCTGCTCGGCTACCTCCGCGATACCCGCCGGTGGGTTCACGAGGAGGATGCCGCGGGCCTCGACCAGGCGGGAGAGCGGGAGCTGGCGATCGAGGTCAGACGCGCCGCCGGCGACTACGCCGCCGCCGCCGCCGCGGTCGAGTCCTGCGGCGGCGACCTGCTCGGGCGCGTCGTGCGGACGGCGGAGACCCGGCCGCTCGAGCTGTGGACGTCGGCCGCGACACACGCCGTGCTGCCACTGCTGGCCACCGACGCCGGCCTGCGACTGCAGGTCGCGAGCGGCGTCGCCAGCCACAGCCGCCGCTTCGGCGGCTGGCAGGGCGGCTTCTGGCTTCCCGAGTGTGCCTACGGGCCTGGGCTCGAGGCGGGACTGGCGCCCCACGCCGTACGGGCCTTCTGCGTCGATCAGACGAGCGCGCTCGGGCTGGGGGCAGACCAGCAGCTCGAGCCGATCGCGACTCCGGCGGGCCCGATCGCCGTTCCGATCGACTGGCAGACCGTGGAGCTGGTCTGGGACGACCGCGGCTATCCGGCCGATCCCCGCTACCGCGACTACCACCACGGCACGGTCCACCACATGCGGCCGTGGAGCAACGGCGGCGGGGCCTATTCGCCGGAGGCGGCTTGCGCCGCCGCCCGCGAGCACGCGCGCGACTTCGTCGAGCGCGCGATCGCGCGCCTCGACGACTACTCCGAGCGCAGCGGTCGTCCCGGCGTGCTCTGCTGCGCGCTCGACACCGAGCTGCTCGGCCACTGGTGGTACGAGGGCCTGGAGTGGCTGCGCGGCGTCATGGGCGAGGCGGAGGCGCGTGGCCTCGAGCTGGCGACCGTCGGCGACGCAGTCGAGAGGGTCGAGCCGGTGCAGCGCGAGCTGGCCGCGTCGACCTGGGGGACCGACAAGGACCTCTCGACGTGGGACTCGCCGCGCGTCGCCGAGCTCGCCTTCGCTGCCAGGCGCGCGGAGCTCCGGACCGTCGCGGCGGCGAGCTCGAACGCCGCCGGGGGACCGCCGCTCGAGCGCGCCGCGCGCGAGCTGCTGGCGATCCAGGCGAGCGACTGGCCGTTCCAGGTGACGCGCGACCTGGCGTCCGAGTACCCGCTCGAGCGGGTGGCGGCGCACCTCGCCGCACACGACGCCGCGCTCGGGGCTCTGGCAGACTCCGCGCCCGTGCCGGAGCCGTCCCTCCGCAACCTGGCGCCCGATCTGGCCCTGGCGTCGCTCGCGGCACCCTGAGCATGCGCGTCCTGATCCTCTCCTGGGAGTACCCGCCGCTGATCGAGGGCGGCCTCGCCCGCCACGTGCGCAAGCTGGCCGAGAACCTCGTCGCCCAGGGAGTCGAGGTCCACGTGCTGGCGCGCGGCCTCGAGGACAGCCCCGCGGAGGACGAGCTCGACGGCGTCGTCGTCCACCGAGTGCGTGAGCCAGAGCGCCCGCGCGACCTCGGCGAGTTCGTCGCCTGGGTCGAGCACATGAACGCCGACATGCTCGCCGCCGGCGTCGAGGTGGGGGACCGCTTCGACTTCGACCTGGTCCACGGCCACGACTGGCTGGTCGCGGTCGCGGGCGACCACCTCGCCAACCGCTTCCGCTGCCCACTCGCCGTCACGATCCACGCGACCGAGTACGGCCGCCACCAGGGGTGGGTCGACAAGCACCCCCAAAGCCACATCCACGGGGTCGAGCACTGGATGGCCAACCGCGCCGAGCGCGTGATCGCCTGCTCGGCGTACATGCGCGAGCACGTCTCCGACGTCTACGACCTGCCGGAGGAGCGGATCGCGGTCATACCCAACGGGATCGACCCTGCCGACCTGGTGCCGGTCGACGACCTCGACACGCTGCGCTCGCGCTTCGCCGCGCCCGACGAGCGCCTGGTGCTGCTCGTCGGCCGCCTCGTCTACGAGAAGGGCTTCCAGCTCGCGCTCGAGGCGCTGCCGGGACTGATCGAGCGCGTCGGCAACGTCCGCTTCATCGTTGCCGGGTCGGGCACCGCCGAGCAGGAGCTGCGCGCCCAGGCGACGCGGCTCGGCCTCGACGAGCACGGGGCGTTCCTCGGCTGGATCGGGGACGACGTCCTTCACTCGCTGTACCGCATCAGCGACCTGACGGTGGTCCCGTCGATCTACGAGCCGTTCGGCCTCGTGGCGCTCGAGGCGATGGCGTCGGGCTGCCCGTGCCTGGTCGCCGACACCGGTGGCCTGCGCGAGGTCGTTCCCAACGACGACGTCGGCCTGCGCTTCCACTCGCGCGACCCCGACTCGCTCGGGCAGATGGCGGAGCGGCTCTTGACCGACGACCAGCTGCGCGACCGCCTGGTCGCGGAGGCCTCGGAGCACGTGCTGACCTTCGACTGGGCCGACGTGGCCCGGCAGACCGCCGAGGTCTACCGCGAGCTGGCGGCGACCCGTCCGCGCGTCCTCTAGCCCGCGAGCATCGTCGCCATCAGGCGCAGCGGGGCGTCGGCCTCGTCGGGCCACTCCTCGATCGCCGCCGGCCACCAGGCATGGGCGTCGTGCTCGGGATCGATCGTCACCTCGGCGCCCGCGGGCAACTGCGCGAGCCCGACGAACAGCAGCAGGCCGGTCGGCAGCCGGATCAGGGCCTCGGCGCTGAGCCGCTCGGGCGCCACCGACCACTCCTCCTCGAGCTCGCGCGCCAGCGTGTCGGCGGGATTCTCGCCGACCTCGACCGCGCCCC
>DATABO010000113.1:0-19545 GCA_036259535.1 Thermoleophilaceae bacterium | reverse complement strand
TCGTCGACGCCGGCGCGATCGTCGAGCCGTCGGAGGGGTTCAGGACCCGACTGGAGGATTAGCTGGCTGCGCCCCTGCGCTGCGCAGCCGCCTTGCGCTGCTTCGCCTTCGCCTGGATCCGCTTCAGCTTGCGGCAGGGCGACTTGGTCGTGATCCGCACCCGACGCTGCTTGGCGCGCTTGCCGTTGTGGCCGAGCGTGCGGCTGACGGCGACCTGACGCCTGCCGCAGATCGATGGCCGCCCGGTCGCCGCCAGCACGCCGCCCTTGCCGCCCTTCAGCCTGAGGCTGAAGCGCGAGACGGGCGCGTCGGGAACGTTCGGGAAGGTGCTGACCAGCGCCCCGCGCCGGACGTCGGTGGTGGCACGGAGGTTGATCCGTATCTCGCCGTTGAGCTTGACGAGCAGGCTCGGGAGCGTCCGGATGCGGTTCCCCGTGTCCGGGTCGATGCGGATCCCCTGGACGAAGTAGACCGGTCCACGCAGCGGGCGGTTGAGCACCGGCGAGACCGCCGTCGCCTTGCCGATCCGCGTCTTGCGCGGGCACTTCGCCCTCAGGCCCGCCTCGAAGCCGCAGACCGCCTGTGCGTTCTCGGGATCGAGCGCGAGGCTCTTGGGCAGCCTGACCACCGCGCTGGCGATGTTCGCCTGGCTCGCGCGCTGGGTGACGCGGGCCCTCAGGCCCGGGTGACCGCCCTGGCGCATCTGCCGCGCGCCGGTGAGGCGCATGCGCAGCTTCGGTGTAAAGCCGAGCCGCTCGCAGCCGGAGAAGCGGAGGAACGCGTTGGGGTGCTCGCCCACCGTGCCATTGATCGAGTGCATGCGCCCCCCGACCTCCTTCGTGCCACAAGAGGTCGGGTTGTATGTGAAGCCGCGCCTGTCGAGCGTGACGTCGATGCTGCGCAGGCGGATCGGCACGCCCTCGAGGATCTGCGGCAGCGGGTCGCTGACGACCGTGACGCTGGCGTCCTCGGGGTCGACGTGCAGCTGCTGGCGGACGACGACCGTGCCGAGGTCGTAGGGACCGGCGATCGCGCGGATCACCGCGACCATGCCGAACGGCGCGCGCTTGTAGCCCTCGGTGAAGTAGACCGGGCCGCTGAGCCGGTAGGGCTCGCTGCCAGCCCCAGCCGCCGTGGTGACGGTGCCGATCCGGCTCGATGCGGGGCAGGCGCCCGTGTTCGCCGCCGCGCCGTCGCACTGGGTGACGCCCTTGATCTTGGCGGCCAGGCCAGGCGGGGCGTCGACCCTCACCCGGGACAGGAACTGGTTACGGTCGTCACGGCCGATGTGCACGCTGAGCGGCGAGAACTGGCCGCTGCCAGGTGACGCGGTCGAGGCGCCGAAGCTGGTTCGGAACGGGGCTGGGCAGCTGGCGCCGCCGATGTCGAAGGCCGGGCTTGTCGCCGTGACGGGCGCGGTCCCCGACCACTGCGTGACGGTCGTGCTCGCGGACTTCGGGCCGCAGTCCAGCGGCGTTGCCAGCGGCGCGCGCGAGCCGTCGCGGAAGTCGACCGCGAGCCGGTCGAACGGCAGCTGTGGATTGTCCCGGAAGATCGCTGTGATCTGACCGGTGCTCGGGTCGGGCTGGATCGATCCCTTGAGGCGGATCGACACTTTGCGGCCCTCGATCGTGAGGAAGAGGCGGTACTGGTCGTTGGCAAGTGGCTGGCCGACGTACGCGCTGCCGGTCAGCACCGGCGTCGAGCTCGGATCCTCGCTGGCAGCGGGCGGCAGCAACGGCGAGATGACCCGCACGTCGCCGATCCGCGACGCGGCCGGGCAGGCCTCGCCGGCGGGCACGCCGACGTTGGCGCCGAACTGATCGTCGGTGCAGGCCTCCAAGCCGTTGGCGACCGAGGGGTTGATCGTGAGCCCCGGCGGCAGGGTCACCGAGATGTCCCTGGCGTGCGACTCGGCAAACCTGCTGCGGTTGGCCAGCCCCTCCTGAGCCATCGAGATCGCGACCTCGGGGCCAACCGGGGTGTCGGGCTGGTCGGTGCCCGGTCGCAAGTCGATCGCGGGGGCGAGCGTCAGCTGCTGGCACTCTTGGGCGCCGTTCTTGACCTGTCCGTCGTCGCGGTCGACGATCGCTGGGGTCTGGTCGGTCCGCGTGTCCATGAGCACAGCGCCGTTGGACTGCGGCTGCGAGAAGACCGTCAGCTTGCCGACCAGCGGAGCGTTGGTGCACTCGGTCGGATTGCTGAGGAACGGGATGCTCGGATCGGGGGCGCCGACGATCGTCCCGGCCAGCGTGCAGAACTGGCCGCCGAGGACGGGGAGCGGCTGCCCGAGGATCACGCAACTCGCGCCGCGCCCGGGCTGCCCGGGCGCCGGCTGGTTGTGCGCTGGATCGCCGGGTGCGCCCCAGAAGGTGAGATTCGAGCGCAGCACCCCGGGCGACGTCGGGGTTCCCGCGTAGTGGGGCAGGTGCTCGATGGTGAAGTAGAGGCCATAGTCGAACGGGCCGAACCCGCTCGGCTCGTCGCGCACGCCGCCGACGATGTGCACCGCATGGAGGTTCGCAATCGCTGCGGCGAGGCCGGCGAGCGGCGGCACGCCGGCGAGCGCCTCGGCTGCCTCAGCCGGGTTGAACGCGAAGCGCGCGACCACGTCCTCCTGGGGGCCCATCTCCGGGTTGGTCAGCGGCGTCATGTTGTAGAGCGGGACCCTGAGCCTGAGGTCGCCGACAGTCGGATGTAGCGCGCCGATGTAGAGGTCCAGCTGCTCGTATCCGATCTCCGACGAGGCCGGACAGGCGCCGAGGTTGAGCTCGGCGTCGGTGCAGCGGGTGAAGGCGCGGGGGTTCGGCATCAGGCCGCGCGGGATGTCGACGCGCAGGTTGTCGACGTTGCCGCCGGCCGGTGGGCCGTTGGGCGCTGTCCGGTTGAAGCTGAAGTCGGTGACGCCGATGAAGGGGTGGCCACCTGCGAGGTCGTAGATGCCGGTGCCGCCGGTGCTGGGGTCCGGGTAGGCGTCGGTGCTTCGACCGCCGGTGTTGCTGTAGGCGTCGGTGCGGTTACGGGTCTCGTCGGCGAACACCATGCCGGTGAAGTTCTCGATCCCGAACTGTTGAGCCTGCGCGGCCGGAGCCGAGGCCGCAAACACTCCGATCAGGGCACAACAGAATCCCAAAAACCGCATGCGAGTCTCCGATCCACGTCGTCGCGTCAGTCCACCCATCTGGCTAAGAGACATGCCCGTATCGGGCCTATCTCACACCCAATGTAACCGCGAAAAACCGGTTAAGAGCGGGCTTTCGGGGCCAAGGTTGGTCTGACCGGTTGTACGTACCGGAGTATCAACCTCGGCGCCTGCTGGCCTTCCGCTTGCATGGAGTTGCCATCTTCACCCGGCGGTTCACACGCTTGCCGTTTTGGCCTGTGAACACGGCGCGGCTGAACTGCTTGCGACGGGCGCAGAGGCCGCGCTTCGCGGCGACCGCGAGGATGCCGCCCTTGCCGCCCTTCAGCCTCATGTCGAAGCGCGACACCGGGGCGTCGGGGACCTTCTCGAAGGTGCTGACCAGCCGCCGCCTGACGACCGCCGTGCTACCGCGCAGATGGATGCCGACCTCGCCGCGCAGCTTCGCGAGGAGGCTGGGAAGCGTCCTGATCCGCGCACCGGTCTTGGGATCGACGCGTATGCCCTGGACGAAGTAGACGGGCCCTCTGAGCGGCCGATTGAGGGCGGGCGAGATCGCCCTGGCGGTACCGATCCGCGACTTGGCAGGACAGTCCGCCCGCAGCCCCGCCTCGAAGCCGCAGATCGCCCGGGCGTTGTTGGGGTCGAGCGCCAGGCTGAGCGGCAGCTTCACCCGCGCGCGGCCGATGTTCGCCTGGCCGCGCGTCTGCGTCACTCGCACGCGCAGGCCGGGGTGCCTGCCGAGCTTGATCTGACGCTTGCCCGTGAGGCGCATCCGCATCTTCGGCCGGAACGAGAGCGCGTCGCAGTTGTCGAAGCGCACGGTCGCCGATGGCCCGGCCGCGGCCCCCTGGATCGACTGCAGGCTCGCGCCGACCTGCTTCTGTCCACAGGATGTCGGGTTGTAGACGAAGCCGTTGCGGTCGAGCGTCACGTTGACGTCGCGCAGTCGGATCGGAACGCCCTCGAGGATTCGCGGCAACGGGTCGCTCACGACGGTCACGTGGGCGTCGACCGGATCGACGTACACCTTCTGGCGCACCACCACGGTGCCGAGGTCATAGGGACCGGCGATCGCGCGGATCGCGACGACCATCCCGAACGGCGCGTCGCCGTAGGGGCCGGTGAAGTACACCGGGCCGGCGAGCGTGAACGGCTCCGGCCCTGCGCCTGAGCGGGTAGTCGCCGTGCCGATCCTGCTCGCGGCGGGACAAGCGCCGGTGGCGGCTGCGGCGGCCGGGCACTGCTGGACCCGCGAGATCATCGCCCCCAGGCCCGGCGGGGTATCGACCCTCACGCCGGACAGGTACTGATTGCGGTCCGGGCGGGCAATGCTCGCGCCAAAGGGCGCGAACGCGCCGGACACAGGTCTCGCCGTGCGAGCCGCCAGCCCAGGTTGGAAGGGCGCTGGACAGCCCTGTCCAGCGATCTCCAGGCCGCTTGACGGAGTCGCCGGAGGCGTGCCCGCGTAGGGCGTCAGCAGGCTGGTGGTCGTCTTCGGCCCGCACTCGAGCGGCGTCGCCAACGGCGCGCGCGGGCCGTCACGGACGTCGAGCGTGAAGTCCTCGAATGCCTGCTGAGGGTTGTTCGCGAAGCTGACCGTCAGCTGGCCGGTGATGGGGTCGGGCACCGCAGAGCCTTTCAGCCGCACCGACACGCCATGGCCGTCGGCCACGAGGAATACGCGGTACTGGTTGCCAGGCTGCGGCTGCCCGACGAAGATCGAGCCCTGTAGCGGACTCGGCAACAGCGGGGTCCGCACCGAGACCGCGCCGATATGCGAGGCCGGCGGGCAGGTCACGGGGTTGCGCGTGCCGAGCGCGAGCTGCTCGTCGGTGCAGGCCTCGAGACCGTTGGCCGCCGAGGGATTGAGCGTCATGCCGGGCGGCAACGTCACGCTCGCATCCTTGACGTGCGAGGTCGAGAGCGCGCCTGGATCGAGCAGGCCGTCGGTCGGCAGGTGCAGGTTGAAGAGCGGGCCGGTCGGGCTGTCGGGCTGGCTGGTGTCCGGCGTGAGCGAGATCGATGGCTGGAACGGCACGGCACCGCAGTTCGCCGGCCCCTCTCCCCCGTCGTCGCGAGTCGTCGTGAAGGACTCCGCCTGGGCGAGCTCGACCGCGTGCGACCACGCGGTCAGTAGCGTCATCAGCTTCTGCTCGGGGCAGCGCGTCGGGTTGGTGAGGAACGGAGTGGGCGTGGCGCTGCTGGGCTCGTTCCCGCTCGTGCCGCAGTTGTAGTCGTAGACCGGCACAGGCGTTCCCCCGACCACGGTGTGAGCTCCGACACAAGCCTGTCCGCGCTCGACGTCGTGATCATCGGAGGCAGGGACTCCAAAGAACTTGAGCTTCGAGCTGATCACCTCTGGTGACGCGCCAGTGTCATCGATCGTGAAGAACACGCCGTAATCGCTCTCCCAGCGAACGCCGCCGATGATGTCGACTGGGTGGATCGCCTCGAGGGCTGTCACGACACCGGCCGGGACACCGGGCAGGCCCTCGGCGGCGCGCTCGGGATTGAACCCGAAGCGCGAGACCTGGGTGTCGTCGAAGGTCATGTTGTAGAACGGCACCTTGAGAGTGAGGTAGAGACCGTCCAGGTAGGCGACCAGCTCCTCTGTGCCGAGCTGTGTCTCAGGGGGGCACCCGTCGAGAGAATTGCGCTCGGCGTCGGTGCATTGCGGCAGGGCTTGGGGATTTGAGACGAGCCCGGCCGGCGGATCGACGCGCAGATCCTTGACGTTGCCGTCGGGGCTTCCGTCGGCGGTCGTGTTGAAGAGGATGTCGGTGATGCCGAAGTGCGGATGGCCCCCGGCCTGCTCGTAGTGGTCGCTCTCGTCGGCGTTAGTGACCTTCGCCTCGAAGCTCTGGATGCCGAAGGCCGCGTGCGCCGCCGGCGCAGTGGCAAGGCACGCCGCAATGGCTAGCACGCCAACGAGCCAGCCCCGCATCGCTCTCCCAGCCTGCATCGTGGCTGGGTCATTCCCCTATGCGGGGAAACTCACACCTGGGCGGCGAGGGCCTTGCGGATCTCCTTGGGGAGCATGAAGCGGACGTCCTCCTGGACGACCTCGAACTCGGCGACATGCTCGGTTCCGCGTGCGCGGAAGAAGTCGACCAGGCGCTGGACGAGCTCCTCGGGAGCGCTCGCGCCGGAGCTGATGCCGACGATGCGCTTGCCGTCGAGCCACTCCTCCCGTACCTGCGTCTCGTTGTCGATCAGGTGCGATTCGGCGCCATGCACACGCGCAACCTCGACCAGACGGTTGGAGTTCGAGGAGTTCGACGACCCGATCACGAGCACCAGATCGCATTCGCCCGCCATCTGGCGCACGGCCATCTGACGGTTCGTGGTCGCATAGCAGATGTCGTCGGTGCGCGGACCGGTGATGTTCGGGAACTTCTCGCGCAGCCTGGCGATGATCGCGCGCGTCTCGTCGACCGACAGCGTGGTCTGGGAGATGAAGGCGACGCGGTCGGGATCCTCGACCTCGAGCGCGTCGACGTCGGCCTCGGTCTCGATCAGGACGATGTGGTCGGGCGCCTCGCCCATCGTGCCCTCGACCTCCTCGTGGCCGGCGTGGCCGACCAGGACGATCGTGTAGCCGTCGGCGGCGAACTTCTTCGCCTCGACGTGGACCTTCGTCACCAGCGGGCAGGTCGCGTCGATCGTCTTGAGCTCGCGCGCCTCGGCGTTCGCATGGACGCTCGGGGCGACGCCGTGGGCGGAGAAGACCACCGTCTCTCCCTCGGGGACCTCGCTCTCCTGGTCGACGAAGATCGCGCCGCGCTCGCGCAGCTGCTCGACGACGTGCTTGTTGTGCACGATCTCCTTGCGCACGTAGACCGGTGGCCCGTAGAGCTCGAGCGCGCGCTCGACGGTCTGGACCGCGCGGTCGACTCCAGCGCAGTAGCCGCGCGGCGCCGCGAGCAGCAGCTTCTCCGGTGCGTTGACCATTCCCTCAGAGTCTACGTAGGAGCTCGTAGACCGTCTCGCCACTTGCGTCGAGGCTGCGCTCCGAGACCCTCGACAGGTCGTCGCAGCGGCGATGCCAGCAGGGGAAGTCGAAGTCGATCAGGTCGATCGACGGCACTCCCTGCTCGATGAACGGCAGGTGGTCGTCCTGGATGCCGCCGCCCAGGTCCTCGGCGGGAAAGACCTTCGCGATGCCGACTGCACGCGCCGCGGCACGCAGGCGTTGCCAGAGGTTCTCGTTCGAATAGCTCTCGCGCGGGATGCGCAAGCCCTTCTCGCCGACGAAGTCGAGCAGGATCATCGCCTCGGCGTCCCTGTAGCGCGGCGCGGCCGCCTTGCTGCCGCGGATCCCGTAGCGGGTGAACTGGCTCTCGGGCTTGCCGGCGGGCACCTCCTCCCCGTCGAACATCAGGAAGACGACCGTCGGGCGCAGCTCACCCGGGCGGATCGTGCGCGCCAGCTCGGCGACGACCGCGGTGCCTGATGCGCCGTCGACGGCGCCGAGGAAGCCCGGGATCTCCTTGGTGTCGTAGTGCGCGCCGAGCACCACGACGCGCCGCGGCTGGCTGCCAGGGACCCGTCCGACGACGTTGCGCAAACCGCCGCCCACCGGCTGGAAGCGGCCGTTGGGAAGCATCCGCCGCAGCCGCTCAGCGAGCACGCGCGACGGCTTCGAGCCGGCCGGCCGCGGACCGAGCTCGACCTGCTCGCGCACCAGCTCGTAGGCGGCGGCCGAGTCGAAGCGATCGACCGTCGGGCGCGGCACCCGCTCGGCGGCGGAAGCCGAGCCGTCGTCGCCGTCGCCGCAGCCGACCGCCACCGTGGCGGCCATCACGAGAGCAGCCGCTGTCGCGGTCGCCCTCCGCCGATCGAACTGCCGTCCCATTGCGTGGATTGTCGCGTAGGCTGCAACCGATGGCTCAGAGCCACCGAGACCGACTGAGCGCGATCGACGCGTCGTTCCTGCACCAGGAGCGGCGCTCGTCGCACATGCACGTCGGCGCGATCGTCCTGATGGAGGGCCCGGTCCCCACGCGCGAGGAGTTCACGCGCCACATCGAGTCGCGGCTCCACCTCGTGCCGCGCTATCGCCAGAAGCTCGCCTTCCCGCGTTTCGAGATGGGCCGGCCGTTCTGGGTCGACGACCCGCGCTTCAACATCGACTACCACGTCCGCCATACCGCCCTGCCCTCGCCCGGCTCGCTCGAGCAGCTGCGCGGGATCGCCGGGCGCATCTTCTCCCAGCGACTCGACCGCTCAAAGCCGCTCTGGGAGATCTGGCTCGTCCAGGGCCTGGCCGACGGCGGCTTCGCGCTGGTCTCGAAGACCCACCACGCGCTGGTCGACGGGGTCTCGGGCGTCGACATCGCCACCGTCCTCTTCGACCTCTCCCCCACGCCGCCGCCGCGCGAGGAGACCGAGCCGTGGGTCCCCGAGCAGGAGCCGTCGCAGGCCGAGCTGGTCGCCGAGGGGATCAAGGGGCTGATGCGCACGCCGTCGATGGTCGCCGGCGAGGCGGCGAAGGTGGTGCGCGACCCCGCTACCACCGTCGAACGAGCGCGCGAGGCGCTCGAGGGCGTCGGCGAGATCGCCTGGGCCGGCCTCAACCCGGCGCCCGACGTGCCGCTCAACGTGGAGATCGGACCGCACCGGCGGATCGTCTGGCTGCGCTGCGAGCTGGCCGACTTCAAGGCCGTCAAGGACGGGCTCGGCGGCACGGTCAACGACGCCTTCCTGACCGTCGTCGCCGGCGGCCTTGGCAAGTGGCTGCGCTCGCGCGGCGTGCGCACCGAGGGGCTGGAGCTGCGCGGGCTGGTGCCGGTCTCGATCCGGGCCAAGGACGAGCACCACGCGCTCGGCAACCGGATCGCGGCGATGCGCGGACCGCTGCCGGTCTACGCCGAGGACCCGGTCGACCGAATGCGGATCGTGCGCGAGGCGATGAAGGACGTCAAGGAGTCCAAGCAGGCGCTCGGCGCCGAGGTGATCGCCGGGCTCGAGGACTTCGCGCCGCCGACGCTGCTCGCGCAGGCGTCGCGGATCAACTTCTCGACGCGGCTGTTCAACCTGCTGGTGACCAACGTGCCGGGGCCGCAGTTCCCGCTCTACATGATGGGCCGGGAGATGCAGGAGATCGTGCCGGTGGCGTTCCTGCCGGAGAACCACGCGCTGGCGATCGCGGCGATGAGCTACAACGGGAAGCTGGACTTCGGGTTGCTGGGCGACTACGACGCGATGCCGGACCTGGAGCGGATGGCGGGGTTCTTCGAAGAGTCCTTGGAGGAGCTGTTGGGGGCGGCGCGGGGGAAGGCGGGGAAGAAGCGGAAACCTGCTGCGAAGAAGCAGGCGACGAAGAAGCCTGTGGCAAAGCGGCCTGCCGCTAAGAGGGCGCGGACGACTGCTTCGAATGGAGCGTCGAGCAATGGCAAGGGAGCGAAGCGCTCGGCGATTCGTGGCAAGGCGCAGCGGCCGCGGTTGATCGACAGCGACTAGGAATCGGCGGTGCTGGCCGCGGGTCCTGTCTCCGATCTTGGTTTACGTGCTCGCAAGCTGCGCGCGCAAACGCAAAATCGTCGCCACCCGCGGAAGCAGCGTCTGTCGTGCTTCTGATTTCCAGTGGCGAGGTGGTCGATCCGGTCTGGGACTCGGCGGTGTCGCGGGCGTTGATGCTCAGGGTCGCTGCGAAAGAAGTGCCTGAGACGCTGAGGATCTCGCGTCCGGGCGCTTCCGTCGTCTTTGGAAAGCGCGACGTGGTGAGCGAGGGATATGGGCCTGCCATTGCTGCGGCGCGGGGTAGTGGGTTTGAGGCGGTGGAACGGCTGGGCGGCGGTCGGGCGGCTGTGTTCCACGAGGGCACGCTGCATTTCGGGCATGCGGTTCGCTCGGCCGGGCCCGGACCGGTCATCCGACGCTTTGAGGAGACCGCGGAGCTGACGGCGCGGGCGTTGAAGCGGTTGGGGGTCGATGCGCGGGTTGGCGAGGTGCCGGGCGAGTACTGCCGCGGTGAGCACAGCGTCAACGCGCGTGGGGCGACGAAGCTGGTCGGGCTGGGCCAGCGGGTCGTCAAGGGCGGTGCGTACGTCGGTGGCGTGCTCGTGGTGAGCGGTGCGGAGCGCATCTGTGAGGTGCTGGTGCCGGTGTACGAGGCGCTAGGACTCGAGTGGGCGCCTGAGACGACGGGGAGCCTGGAACACGAGCTCCCGGGGATCGGCTGGGACGACGCGCGCGCTGCGGTCGAGGCGGAGTACAGCGAGGCGTACGGGTTGGAGCCGGCCGAGCTGGACGAGGAGACGCTGGCGCTAGCGGAGAGGCTGATGCCGGAGCATCGGAGTCCGGGCTAGTAGCCGAGGGCGAACTTGGCGTCCTCGGACATCAGGTCCGGGGTCCAGGCGGGGGTGAAGACGAGCTTGGGGTGGACTGCGGTGATGCCGGGGAGGTCGCCGACGAACTCCTCCATCTGCTCGGTGACCTGTGGGCCGATCGGGCAGCCGGGGGTCGTGAGGGTGAAGGTGATGAAGACCTCGGAGCCCTCGACGGCGATGTCGTAGACGAGGCCGAGCTCGACGAAGTCGAGGCCGAGCTCGGGGTCGATGACGTTCTCGAGCGCCTCGCGCACGTCGTCCACGGTTACGTCGATGTCGGACATGGGGGCAATGGTAGTCGCGGCGACCTCTAGGGTTCCGCCCCGCATGCCGCTCCTGCTCATAGTCGTCTTCATCGTCGTGCCGATCGCGGAGCTGTACGTGATCCTCCAGGTCGGGGATGCGATCGGCGCGCCACTGACGATCCTGCTCTTGGTGGCCGACTCGCTGCTGGGGTCGATGCTGCTGCGCAGCCAGGGGAGGTCTGTGTGGCGCCAGTTCAACGAGGCGATGCGCGCCGGGCGGATGCCGCATCGCGAGCTGTTCGACGGGATCGCGGTGATCTTCGGCGGGGCGTTCCTGATCACGCCGGGCTTCCTGACCGACGTCGTCGGTCTGCTGCTGCTGATCCCGCCGACGCGTGCCGTGCTGCGGCGCTTCGCCGCTCGGCGGCTGGGCAAGCGGTTCGGGCTGGGCGCGGTCGCCGGCTTCGCGGGCCGGGCGCGACGGGCCGGTAAGCCGGGCGACGCGGTCGAGGGAACGGCACGTGAGCACCCCGATGAGCCGCCACAGGGGAGAATCGGCCCGTGAGCCAACCGGCGCTGTCGCTGAACTTCTTCGATCCTGAGCACGGCCTGCATGGCAACGCGCGCTCGGGGATGACGCTGCTGTTCGAGGGGGCGAGCTCGCGTGCCTTGGCCGACGGGACGCGGATCGAGGCGGACGGGGACGGATGGCGCGCCGAGCTCGACGGCGCCTTCGAGCTGGATCTGGAGCCCGTCGCACCCGCTGCGAACCTCGAGGGCGTGACCGTTCATCTGTGCGTCGCTACCGGCAAGGTCGGTGGGAACGACGTGCGTTGCATGGCGACGGTGTCCGAGACGCACGAGGCGCCGAGCTGGGACGAGCTCGACGCGCTGCGCTCGATATCCGCCCTGTTCGACGAGAACCACGCCTTTCTGGCGATCGGGCGGCGTCCGCGCGGGGCGCTCGGCCACGACGCCGAGCAGACGGTGGCGTGGCTGCTCAACGACGGCCAGGCGCTGCCCGTCGAGGATGCGCGGATCTCGACCGTCTACGACGGCGACGGGCGTCAGCGCAGCGCCGGCCTGGAGCTGTGGCTGACTGGCGAGGACCATGCGCTGCGCGGCTCGGGGACCGTCGTCGCCGGCTCGTCGCTGCAGCTCGAGGCGGCCGACGTCCACGCGGCCGTCTTCCGCTGGCGGCTGGGCGACCGCGAGGGCGCTGGAAGCTACGAGCTGATGACGAGGTCGGAGCCGGAGGCGGCGTGAGCGCTCCGAAGGCGATCATCAGCGACTTCGGCGGGGTCCTGACGACCCCGCTCGGCAATGCCTTCACAGCGTGGTCGCAGGAGAGCGGCGTCGCGCTCGAGGACCTCGGCAAGGCGCTGGTCGCCTCGCACGAGCGTCATGGGGAGCATCCGCTGTTCGTGCTCGAGCGCGGCGAGCTGACCGAGCCGGAGTTCATGGCGCGGCTGGAGCAGGAGCTCGGCGGCCAGCGGCTCGACGGCATGGGCGAGGCGTTCATGGCCGGTCTCGAGCGCAACCAGGAGATGATCGACCTGCTCGCCGACCTGCGCGACCGCGGCCTGCGCACCGCCCTGCTGACCAACAACGTGCGCGAGTGGGAAGCGCGCTGGCGGGCGATGCTGCCGGAGATCGACGAGATCTTCGAGGTGGTGGTCGACTCGGCGTTCGTCGGGATGCGCAAGCCCGAGCCCGGCATCTACCACCTGACGATCGAGCGGCTAGGCGGCGGCCTGCGCCCCGAGGACTGCATCTTCGTCGACGACCTGGCGGTCAACTGCGACGCCGCGCGCGACCTGGGCATGGTCGCCGTCCCGTTCGAGACGACGGCCCAGGCGCGCGCGGACATCGAAGCCGCACTGGCCTCCTAGGAGCGGAGCGACAGAGCCACCTCCTCGAGGTGGTCCAGCGCCTCCTGCAGGCCGACCTCCATCCCGGAGTTGATGTGCATGTCGCGCCCGAGCTTCGTCGGGTGCACCACGAGGACCTCCATCAGGGTGCGCCCGCCGTCGAGCTCGGTGAAGGTCAGGGTGTTGAGGGTCCCGTGCTCCTCGGCATCGGGGATGCCCTCGTAGACCTCCGTCGAGACGACCCGCTCGTTCGGGACGATCTCGCGGAACTCGCCGTGGAAGGCGACCTCCTGCCCCCCATTCGCCACCATCGCGTAGCGCCAACTTCCGCCGACGCGCAGGTCGATCTCGCAGACCGTCATCTCGCCGCGGTCGCCGCTCCACCAGCGCCGCACCAGCTCCGGCGTGGTCCAGGCCTCGTAGACCAGTTCCCTCGGCGCGTCGAACTCCCGCGTGATCAGGATTTGCTCGTCGGCGGGCAACGTCACGCTCGCCTTGCCACTGCTAGTCATCGCCGTCATCTCCTTCGTCCTTTCGCTTGAGATCTCGTAGGACGACATCGAGCCGCTCGAACCGCTCGGACCACGTGCGCTCGTAGCTGCTCACCCAGTCGTGGATGGGCTTGAGCGCCGGCCCGTTGAGCCGGTACAGCCGCTGCCGTCCCTCATCGCGTACGTCGACCAGCCCCACCTCTCGCAGCACCCGCAGGTGCTTGGAGACCTGAGGCTGCGCCAGCGCGAGCTCCTCGACGAGGTCGTTCACCGCGCGCTCGCCCCCGGCCAGGAGATCCAGGATCTCCCGCCGCCGGGGCTCCGCCACCGCGTTGAACGCGTCCGCCGTAGTCGCCGCTCGTGCCATGCCGATCAATATATACCGATATGGGAATATGTCAAGCGCACGTCAACAGGAGCGCCGGCGAGCAGCGCCCGAAACCGCTAGCGGCGCTAGTTGTCCGAACCCATGCGGTCCCAGCAGTAGAGCTCGATCGCTTCTGCGGCGAGCTCCGTCATCCGCTCATGGGACAGGAAGGGAAGGACGGTGTCGATCGCCTGCTCCTCGCTGACGCCGGCCTCGAACGCGTCGTCGCCCCGGAACCCGGCGGCGATCCGCAGCGCCTCGCGCCGATGCTCGCCGAGCGATCCAAACGCCTTGAGCAGGAAGTCCTTGTTCGCGATCGGCTGCCCGACCTCCAGCGACGCATGCCAGGCGGCCAGCATCGACAGGTCGTCGTCGTCCAGCACCTCGACCGCCTTGGCGTAGTGCACCGCCAGCTCGTCGTCCGGGATCTCGTCGACCCACGCGCGCACGACTTCGCCAAGGAGCTGCCGACGGGCCTCACGCCCGACGGCGTCTGCGATCACACGGATGGCCTCTTGAGGCTCGATGAAGCAGAGGGGCATGCGTGAGAAGGTACGCATGGGTTAGGACGGAACGACAGCCGTGGCTAGGTCGAGTCATCGGTCTCGACGGCCTGCACCAGCTGGTTGCGCAGATCCTTCAGCAGGACCCCATCGGCCTTCCACGCAAGCCAGCCGTCGTATGCGGGAATGTCCGCGGCCTTTGTCGCGGCGGTCGACGGCGACGAGAACGTCCGGCCGTCCTCCAGACGAATCGATCCATTATCCGTTACGTGGGCTCTATAGATCTCCCCTAGTCGTGGCCGCTCCCAGATCAGTTCCTGTCCCGGGCTGAGCAAGCCGGCGTCAAGAAGATCCACCATCCGCACCCGACGACCTCCCAGGAGTGTGTGCACCCGACCGTCTCGCTCGAGAACCGCACCACTGGGCTCGTCCTGAGGCTCGACCGCATCCAACCCGACGTCTACGAACCTTCGCTGCTGCTCGTCCTCGTACAACGAGACCTCGACGACCTCTATGGGCACCCTGTTCTCTGCCAGATACTCGAATGCGCCGGCCGTGCGGCCATGAAACTCTCGCGCCACGAGTACCAGGCGCGGCGGGCGGCTGATCGTCAAGGGAACCTGGGACTCCGTGAACTCTTGCCAGTCCTCGAAGAATCTATGGGCGCCAAGGTGATAGATGCGCGCCAGCTCATCCAGGCCTGCGGAGCGCGCCCAGCCCGCGTACTCGAGCAACTGGGCGAGCTGACGCCTGTCGACGTCGCGCTTGATCTCAATGACCACAACGTGAGCGGCGGCGTCGAGTCCGACGATGTCCGGACGCCCGCCTGACCCTATCTGGGGCTGGCGCGCCACGCGAAACAGCGAGCCACCAAGAAAGTCGTCGAGGTTGTCCCATACCAGGCTCTCTATCTCCCTCTCGTAGAGCTCGGTCCCGCCTTTGAGGTGTCGAAAAGGCACCAGGCCGTTTCCGTCACCGATCTCGAAGAGGGCCACGGCCGTACCGTATCGACCTACCGACTCCCTCAGAGCGCAGGTTTGGGCTGCAGCGCCAAAGTCCGCTCCGGCGGCCAGGAGCAGAGGCCGGGTTGGCCGGGGCAGTCGGCGCAGAGGCCGCGCCAGGGCTGGGGTGTGGGGATGAAGCTGCCGGCGGCGACGGGGGCGGCGATGTCGCGCAGTTGGCGATCGAGGTCTGCGAGCTCGGCGGCCTCGTAGACGGCTGAGACGGGCTCGGCTGCGCGCTCGAGGAAGACGTAGGCGACCTCGACGCGGGGCGCGCCGGCGCGGAGGGCGGCAAGGGCGTAGACGAGGCGTTGGATCTCGTAGTCGGACTCGACGATCTCGGCCGGGGTGGCGCCTTCGAGGCGGTTGCTCTTGTAGTCGACGATCAGGGTGCGGTCGTGCTCGACGGCGTGGACGTCGACGATGCCGTTGACGAGCAGGGTGCGGCCGCCGGCGGTCTCGGGTGCGAGCTCGAAGGCGAACGGGAGCTCGGTGCGGAGCGAGTGGGCGGCGGCGAGGCGCTGCCGGAGATTGGAGTCGGCGAAGCTCGTGAAGAGGTCGATCAGGTCGGCGACCTCGGGATCGCGGACGGGCTCTCGGTGAGCCTCGATCAGCGCGGCGACGTCCTCGGCGGTGGGTGTCATCGGCTGGGCGAAGTCGATCTCCTCCAGCAGGTTGTGGGCGATCGAGCCGCGGATGGTCGGAGGCAGCGCGTCGATGGCGTCGGCCCCCGGCTCGGCAGGCTCGGGCAGTGCCTCTCCCCTGGGCAGCCGCAGGGAGCGCTCCAGGTAGAAGCGGTAGCCGCACTCGCGGTGGCGCTGCAAGGCGGAGTAGCTGATCCGGCTGATCGGCAGCGCCGTTGGGGGCGGGACGGCCGCGAGGGCGGGCGCATCCAGGGCATCGAGGCCGGCCGGTGGTTGCTCGGGGGGTCTCGGGGCCCGGTCTGCCGCTGAGAGGACCGTGTCGACGGTGTCGGGGCGTAGGACCGTGCAGCGAACCTCGACGGACCGTCCGTCGAGGTCGTGCTCGACCACGGCATTCGTCTCGACCTCTCCTAGTCCGGGCGCCAGGGCGCGCCAGATCCAGCGCATCGGCTCTTCGAGCGGCTTCTCCTCGGCGAGCTTCTCGAGGTCGGTGCCGCCGCTGAGGATCAGGCGCTCCTGCGCGCGCGTGGCGGCAACGTAGAAGACGCGCTTCTCCTCCTCCTCGTCGGCGAGCTTCTGGCGCTCGCGGATGTCCTTCAGCCGCGAGCTCGCGACGCTGCCACCGCCGAGCTGGGCGAGGCTGATGCCGACCGCGCCGTCGTCGGAGATCTGGAGCGCGGAGCGGTCCTCGCGGCCCGGCTTGCCCAGGTCGGCGACGCAGACGACGGGGAACTCGAGGCCCTTGGCGCGGTGGACGGTCATCAGCCGGACCGCCTGGACATCCTCGGGCTCGAGCGGGGCCTCGCCCTGGCGCTCACCGAGCTCGTCGCGCTCGGCGACGTAGTCGATGAAGCGGCGCAGGTCGCGGCCCTCCTCGGCCTCGAACTCGCGTGCGAGACGCATCAGCTTGCGGACGTTGGCCATCCGGCGCTTCCCGGCGGGAAGGGCGAGCAGGTGCAGGTCGTAGCCGGAGCGGGTGACGCCGCGGTCGATCAGCGCCTCGAGCGAGGAGCGCGGCGCGCCGGCGCGCTCCTCGGCGAGCAGGCGGGCGAAGGAGCGAGCGCGCTCGGTGTCACGGTCGCCCAGCCGGTCAGCCAGCTCCTGGGTGCGAGCGCTGCGCGACCCGCCGTCGATCGCCACCCGGCCACCGGAGACGCCGGCGAGCTCGGCAAGCAGCGTCCACGGCTCGACGCGGGCCTTCTGGGCCGCGGCGCGCAGGACCACCAGAGCATCGAGCGACACGCCTCCGAGCGGGGAGACCAGCGCCGTATAGAGCGCCAGGTCGTCGAGCGGGTTGGCGAGCGCCGCCAGGTAGGCGCGCAGGTCGCCGACCTGCTGCTGGGACCAATAGCCGCGCCCGCCCATCACGTAGGTAGGGATGCCGCGGTCCTCGAGCGCCCGTTCGTAGGCGGCGAGGTGGGTCGTGGCGCGGACCAACACGACGACGTCGCCGAGCGCGTAGCGGCCGCTGGCGACCAGCTCGTCGATCCGCTTGGCGAGCATCCGCGCCTCGGCGGCCCGGCCGGGGACGACCTCGCGCAGCGACTCGCCGAAGGCCAGCTCCGCGGGCGGGCCGCCCGCGGCCGCCTCGGCCTCGAACCGCTCGCGCCAGCGGGCGCCGGTGTGCTGGCGGTCGGCGACGATCAGCTCGACGCATGGGCCGTCGGCGGGACCGTCCCCGTCGCTGCCAACCTGCAGGCGCGAGAACCGCTCGCCCCAGACCGACCCGAACAGCAGGTCGATCGCGTCCAGCACCTCCGGTCGGCTGCGGAAGTTCGTCGTCAGCGCCTCGAAGCGGCCGTCGGCGCGGGCCTGCTCGGCCTGGTCGCGGAAGACGGACACGTCGGCGTGGCGAAAGCGGTAGATCGACTGGAACTCGTCGCCGACGCGGAATAGGCGGTCGCCGGCGATCCGGCCGAGCAGGTCGTTCTGGAGCGGGTTGGTGTCCTGGAACTCGTCGATCATCACGTGCGCGAAGCGGGTAGACCAGCGCTCGCGGACGACGGGATCGGTGCGCAGCAGGCGGTTGACCAGCAGCTCGAGGTCGTCGAAGTCGAGGCCGGAGCGGTCGCGCTTGAGCCCCGCGTAGCGCTCGCCGTAGGAGCGCAGCAGGTCGCGCAGCAGGGCGTGGTCGCGCAGCTCCTGCTGGTGGGCGGCGAGAGCGGTGAGTGCGTCGAGGGCCTCGCGATACTCGTCAAAGGCCTCGGTCTTCAGCGCACCAGCTGCCTTGCCGATGGTCAACGTGCCGAGCGCCGGGAGGTCGATGTCGGCCCCCTTGGGCAGCTCGGCGTGCGCCGGGCCGCTGCCGGAGTCGTCACCGCCGTCGACGGCGAGCATGTCCAGGCAGCGCTCCAGCCGTTGACGCGCCTCCCCGACCCTCACTCCGTCGGCCGCGCCGTCGAGCTCGGCGAATGCGGTCCTTGCGGCGCGCGCCAGCCGCCCTCGCTCCCCCGCCGGCCGCGGCGGCTCGATCTCCGGCAGCTCGGGCGCCTCCTCCCCCCGGCTGCGCAGGTGACCGTAGGCGGTGCGGGTCATCGCGGCCAGGCGGTCGGGCGTGTAGGCGGCGACGAGCCGCAGCCGCTCCGGACCGGCGTCCTCATGCAGGAACGCGGCGAGCGCGGCGTCGAAGGCCTCGACACCGAGCCGGTCGGCGTCGAGCGCGTCGAGCACGCGGTACTCCGGGTCAACGCCGGCGGCGAGCGCGTGGCTGCGCAGGATCGTCGAGCAGAAGCCGTGAATCGTGGAGATGAAGGCGCCCTCGGCGGCGCGCGCCTCGGCATGGCGGCCGACAGCCGCGAAGCGGTCGCGAACGCGCGCCTTCAGCTCCGCGGCGGCCTTCTCGGTGAACGTGATCGCCAGGATCGCGTCGACCGGCACGCCATCCTCGATCACCGCACGGGCGAAGCGCTCGACGAGCACGGAGGTCTTGCCCGAGCCGGCGCCCGCGGCGACCAGCAGGCCGCCGTCGCGGCGCTCGATCGCACGCAGCTGCTCGTCGGTGAAGCCCGGCGCGGTCATCGCTCGATCCGGCAGATCGACGGGTGCGAGCAGCCGCCGCGGTACGCGCAGGAATCGGGCTTCGAGCAGAGCTTGCCCTCCCCCATCTCGGCCGCAGCCGTGGCGATTGCGCCGCGCGCCCACTCGCGCAGCTCGGCGAGCTCCTCGTCGGAAAGCACGTCGGTGGCGTAGAAGTCGCCACCGAGCTCGTCGGCGAACGCGGCACTCACCGCGCCGCGTGGGCGGCGCTCCTCACCCGAGAGCGGCGCGTAGAGACCGGCGACCGCCTCGGCGCCGAGCAACCGCTCGGCGACCAGCATGTAGAGCGCGGCCTGGAGCCGGCCCTTGCGCTCCCAGCTCGCCGCGCTGTAGTCGGTGACGCGACCGCTCTTGTAGTCACGCACGGCGACTTTGTCCCCGAAGCGGTCGACGCGGTCGATCTTGCCGCGCACGCGCAGGCCGTCGTCGAGCTCGACCTCGGGGTGCTCGGCGTCGGGCAGGCCAAAGGCGAGCTCGAGGTGCTCGGGCTCGAAGCGCGAAGTGCTGCGCGCCTCGTAGGCGAGATGGCGCAGGAGCTGGAACTCGAGTCGGCGGACGGCCGCGCGCATCCGCGGCCCGCGCATCACGGCGCCGCGGCGCTCGACCTCCTCGGCGAGCGCGGCGAGCATGATCGTCTCGGCGCGGCCGAGGTTGGCCTCGGTCACGCGCCGGTCGCCGGTCTGCTCGCGCAGGCGGCGGTAGGTCAGCTCGAGCACGCTGTGCGCGAAGGCGCCCTGGACCAGCCGCTCGGGATCGGGCTCGAGCGCGACCGGCTTCAGGACGTCCTCGACGAGCCAGTTGACCGGGCAGCCGGCGAAGCGCTCGACGGCGCCGGCCGAGACTGCGCCGCGGTCGCGCAGCGCGGCCAGCGCCGCCTCCAGCGCGATCGGGGCGACCGGCTCGGGCGGCGC
>DATABO010000112.1:0-21465 GCA_036259535.1 Thermoleophilaceae bacterium | reverse complement strand
CCGCGCTTGGCGGCGCGGCGAGCCTCGCGCTCGAGCCGCGCGCGCTCGCGCTCCTCACGGGACCGATCGGGCATCAGACGTTGGCCGCCCGGGCGGCCAGGTAGCTCTCGAGCAGGTGCGCGGCGGCGACCGAGTCCTCGTCCGCTCGGCCGCCTGTCGCAGCGGCCATGCGGGTGGTCAGCCGCTCGTCGTAGAGGTCGACCGGCACGTCGACGCGTCGACGAAGGTCGTCCGCGAACGCCCGCGCCGCCGTCGCCTGATCGCCCTCCTCGCCTGCGAGCGTCAGCGGGAGCCCGACGACCACGCGCTCGGCGCCGAGCTCACCGGCGAGCGCGGCGATCCGTGCCAGCCCCTTGCGACTGTCCGGGCGCTCAACGACCGCGAGCGGCGTCGCCACGGTCCCCGACGGGTCCGAGACCGCGCAGCCGCAGCGCGCGGAGCCGTGGTCGAGCGCGAGTACGCGCATCACGCTCTCGGCCCCACGGCCGAACGATCGTGTGGGCGCGAGCCCCTAGGAAGCTTCATTCGGCCGACCGGAGCGCCTCCGCGACCCGCTCTGCGGCGGTCGTGAGGGCGTCGTCGAGGCGCTCGGGATGCCGTCCCCCGGCCTGCGCCATGCTGTCTCGCCCACCACCGCCACCGCCGACGACCTCGGCAGCGGCACGGACAACCGCGCCGGCCTTGACGCCCCGCGCGACGGCCGCCGGTGTCGACTGGACGACGAGGTGGACCTTTCCGTCAAGGTCCGCCCCGAGTACCACCACGGCGTCGCCGAGCTTCTGAGCGACACGGTCGGACAAGGCGAGCAGCGCCTTGGCGTCGGCAGCCGTGGACGAGAGCGCGGTGACCACCTGGATGCCGTCCACCTCCTGCGCGCCAGCCATCAGCGCCTCGAGCTCTGCGCCGTCATCGCCGCCGGCCGGCCGCTGCTTCGCCGGCTTCGATCGCTCGATCGCCCGCTCGGCGGCGCGCACGAGGTCCGCCTCCGGCGCCTTGAGCAACGCCGAGAGCTCCCGCAGCCGTGCCGTCCGCTGCTCGAACAGCCCGGTGGCCACCGGCCCCGTGACCGCCTCGATGCGGCGGACGTTCGAAGCGGACGATGTCTCGGTGGTCACGTGGAAGAGCCCGATCTCCGCGGTGCTGGCGACGTGCGTGCCGCCACACAGCTCGCGCGAGACCCCGGCGACCTCGACCATCCGCACCCAGTCGCCGTACTTCTCGCCGAACAGCGCCATCGCCCCAAGCCTGCGCGCCTCGTCGAGCGTCGTCTCGATCGCGCGGACGGCCAGACCTGCGGCGATCCAGCCGTTGACGCGCCGCTCGACCGCCTGCAGGTCGTCGGCCGACAGCCGCTCGCCATGGGTGAAGTCGAAGCGCAGCTTGTCTGGCCCGACGTAGGAGCCAGCCTGGCGGACGTGGGTGCCGAGCCGCTCGCGCAGCGCGGCGTGCAGCAAGTGCGTCGCCGTGTGGTTGCGCATCGTCGCAAGCCGCTCGTCACGCTCGACGACGGCGTGGACGGCGTCTCCGACGGCGATCTCGCCCTCGACCGGCTCGAGCGCGAGCGCCTGGTCGCCGCCGACGCGCACGACATCCACGACGCGAGCCCGCGCGGTCGGCGTCGTGACGAAGCCGCTGTCGGAGACCTGGCCACCGCCCTGGGGGTAGAACGGGCTGTCCTCGAGCTTCACCAGCAGCGTTCCGTTCAGCCGCTGCACCGAGCGCGCGACGGTCTCGGCGTCGGTCCGCTCGTAGCCGACGAAGTTGGTCTGAAAGCCCGCCCCGCGAACCAGCTCGGCGACCCGCTCGGCGTCACCGCCGTCGGTGTCGCGGGCCCCCGCGCGCGCCGTCGCGCGCGCCTCGTCCATCAGCGCCTCGAAGCCCGCCACGTCGACTGCCAGGGCCTGCTCGGCGAGCAGCTCCTGCGTCAGCTCGAACGGGAAGCCGTAGGTGTCGTGGAGCTTGAACGCGTCGGCGGCGGCGATCTCCCCGGCGTTCTGCTCGCGCGCGGCCGCGATCAGCTCGTCGAGCAGGCGCTGACCGTTGGCGAGCGTCCGGCCGAAGCCCGCCTCCTCGGCGCTGGCCCAGCGACGGATCGTCTCGCGCTCGGCGCGCAGCTCGCCGTAGACCTCGCCGAGCGAGTCGACGACGACGTCGCAGAGCTCGGGCAGGAAGCCCTGCTCGATCCCCAGCACGCGGCCCTGGTGGATCGCCCGGCGCAGGATCCGCCGCAGGATGTAGCCGCGATCCTCGTTCGACGGGACGACGCCGTCGGCGATCAGGAACGTCGCGGCGCGGCCATGGTCGGCGAGCACGCGCAGCGCGCGCGTCGTCGCGAAGTCGTCGCCGTAGGAGCGGCCCGAGCGCCGCTCGCCGAACTCGACCAATGGCCGGAAGTGCTCGGTCTCGTAGACCGACGGAACGTCCTGGAGGATCGCGGCCATCCGATCGAGGCCCATGCCCGTGTCGATGTTGCGCTGCGGCAGCTCGGTCAGCGAGCCGTCGCCGTGCAGCTCGTACTGCATGAACACGAGGTTCCAGAACTCGAGGAAGCGCTCGCTGTCGTCCCCGGGCCGGTCATCCGAGCCACCGAAGTCCAGACCGCGGTCGAGATAGAGCTCCGAGCACGGCCCGCAGGGACCGCTCGGGCCCGCCTGCCAGAAGTTGTCGTCGCGGCCGAGTCGCACGATCCGCTCGTCGGGAACGCCGATCGCCTGCCAGAAGGCGATGGCCTCGGCATCCTCCTCGAGGGCTAGCTCGGAGTCGCCGCCGAAGACCGTCACCCAGACCTGAGCCGGGTCGAAGCCGTAGCCGTCGGCCGACGTCGAGAGCTCCCAGGCGAGCTCGATCGCCTCGCGCTTGAAGTAGTCGCCGATCGAGAAGTTGCCGAGCATCTCGAAGAACGTCAGATGGCGAGCGGTCAGTCCGACGTTCTCGATGTCGGTCGTGCGAAAGCACTTCTGGCACGACGTCAAGCGGGGCGCCGGCGGCTGCTCCTCGCCGCGGAAGTAGGGCTTCAACGGCTGCATGCCGGCGGTCGTGAGCAGGACGCTGGGGTCGTAGCTCGCCGGCACGAGCGATGCCGACGGCATCCGCCGGTGCCCGCGCGCCTCGAAGAACGACAGGTAGCGCTCGCGGATCTCTGCTGCCTTCACCGCATGCAGTCTAGAAACAAAGCGGCCAGGCACTCCCGGGGGTCCGGGGGCGCGAGCCCCCCCGACCTCCATCCATGCAGCTTCCGGTGCAGCCGCCGGGGCGGGTCGTACTGTTGCAGGACCACAAGCCGGCGGCGCGTATAGCTCAGCATTTGACAACTTTCGCTGCACGACGAGGCGATGCCGGCGGCGAAGCTGCGCGCCAACGGCGGACTCTGTGCCCTGAACCTCTGCAATCTCGCGCAGCGGCGATTGGGCGGCCCACCGGGACCCGACGATAAGTCGGATGATCGTCGCCGAGCAACTGGTCGGTGAGGCGCGCGAGCGCCGACAGCGCTCGATGTCACGCCTCGAGCGGATCGTCTATGCGATCTCGGCGATCGCATTCATCGCGACCGCTGCCTCGATCGCTGCGTTCATGCCCAACGAGCGCCCCGCGGATGTGCTGCTGGCGTGCGCGCTGATGGCCGGCTACGCGATCGTCTCGCGCGTCCGCTTCGAGTTCGGCTGGGGCTATGTCACGCCCGAGCACCTGGTCTTCATCCCGATGCTGCTGCTGCTGCCGCTGCCGTGGGTGCCGTTCTTCGTCGTCGGCGGCACCCTGCTCGCTCAGCTGCCCGACTTCGTCGACCGCTCCTGGCACCGCGACCGCTGGGTCGGCGTCTTCCCGGACTCCTGGTTCTGCATCGGCCCGGTGCTGGTGCTGGGAGCGCTCGCGCCTGGCACGGCCGAGTTCTCGATGGTCGGCGTCTACGCGCTCGCCTTCGGCGCCCAGGTCTTCTTCGACCTCGCCTGGTCGGCGATCTCCGCACGCATCCTCGACCACCTGTCCGGCAAGTACCCGGTCCCGCTGGTCGAGATCTGGCGCAACTACCTCGGCGTGATCCGCTTCGACGGAATGCTCACCCCGGTCGCGCTCGCGATCGCGATCCTGGCCGTCGAGGAGCCCTTGGCGCTGCTGGCGATCGGCCCGCTGGTCCTGATGCTCGAGAGCTTCGCGCGCGAGCGCAGCGACCGCTACTCGAAGGCGCTCGAGCTGCAGCGCGCCTATCGCGGCACCGTGATGCTGCTGACCGACGTCGTCGAGTCCGAGGACTCCTACACCGCGGACCACAGCCGCTCGGTCGTCGAGCTCGTCAACGCGGTGGCCGACGAGATGAACGTCGACGCGCGCGACCGCCTCGAGCTCGAGTTCGCGGCGATGCTGCACGACGTCGGCAAGATCGCGATCCCGAAGGAGATCCTCAACAAGCCGGCCAAGCTGACCGACGCCGAGTTCACGGTGATGAAGCAGCACACGATCGAGGGTCAGCACATGCTCGACCGGGTCGGAGGCCTGCTCGGAACGGTCGGCGAGATCGTCCGGTCGTGTCACGAGCGCTGGGATGGCGGCGGCTATCCCGATGGCCTGGCGGGAGAGCAGATTCCCCTCGCCGCGCGGATCGTCTTCACCTGCGACGCCTACAACGCGATGACGACCGACCGCGTCTACCGGGCTGCGCTGCCGGTCGAGGAGGCGCTCCGCGAGCTCGAGGTCAACGCGGGCACGCAGTTCGACCCGCGCGTAGTGGCCGCGCTAACGCGAGTCGTCGAGCGGTCCGAGCCTCAGCCCTTCACTGCCGCCGACGACGTCCGTGCCGTCCTCGCCGCCGACAGCGCCATCACGGCCCAGCGCGTTGGCGCCGCCGTCTAGCAGAGCGCTTCCCGGCGTCGGCCCCGCCACGACCAGCGGCTGGTCCGCCGCCGGCCCCTCGGCGGTCCACTCGCCCCTCAGGGCGAGCGCGGTCACCACGTAGACGGCCAGCGCCGCCGCGCCTGCCAACAGGATCGGATCGCGCGGGCCGAGCGCGCTGACGAGCGCGCCGCCGGCGAGGAAGGCGATGCCGAACGCCCAAGCCGTCAGGCCGTCCTTGGCGCCGAAGACCCTTCCGACCAACCGGTCCGGCACGGTCGCGAGGATCAGCAGTCGCTCGTAGACGAGCAGCAGCCCGTTGCCGAAGCCGGCCGCCGCGAAGGTCAGCGCGACGACCGCGAAGCTGTTCGCGAGGCCGGTCGCCAGCAGGCTCGTGCCCATCAGCAGCAGGCCGGCGAGATAGCGCCACTTGAGCGTCGCCGCGACCCCACCCTGGGAGCCGGCCAGCGAGCCGCCGATGAAGCCGATCCCGAACGCCATCACGAGCAGCGAGAAGCCGGCGTCGCTGGCGCCCAGCTCCTCGGTCACGAACAGCAGCTCGGCGACGTTGAAGAGGCCCGCGCAGACCAGACCGGCCGCCGAGCCGAGCAGCACGATCCTGATGTCGCGCATGCCGACGGTCGCGCGCACGCCCTCCTTGATCTCCTGCCCTAGCGAGGGGTGCTCGCCCTCCGCCCGGGCCGGCGCGTCGCCGAACCGCAGCCGAGCCAGCAGCAGCCCGGAGATCGCGAACGTGACGGCGTTGACGACCATGATGGCGTCCGGCCCGCCGAGCAGCAGCAGGCTGGCGCTCAGGGCGAAGCCGCCGGTCGTGCCGAAGTCGCCGACGACGCCGTAGAGCGAGGTCGCCGCCGGCGTCCTGCGTGGCTCGTCGACGACGCTCGGCAAGGCCGCCAGGGCGGCCGGGTTGAACAGCCCGGTGCCGACCCCCGCGAGACCGGCGAGCACGACCGTCCCGACGAAGCTGTCGAACGCGACGATGCCGGCGAAGGCGACGACCCGTAGCGCGTCCGCCAGCACCATGCACCACTTGCGGGACCAGCGGTCGGCGAAGGTCCCGAAGACCGGTCCCAGAAGCATCGCCGGGAGCAGCTCGGCGATCAGCACGAGACTGATCGCCCACGGCGACTCGAAGCGGTCGTAGGCGATCAGGAGCAGCGCTACGTAGCCTGCGCCCGTTCCCAGCGCCGACTGCAGCAGCAGCGCGAGGTAAACCCGCGCGCGGCGCTCGTGTCGAAGGAGGTCGAAGGTCGCCCGCATATGTGCGCGCTGAGACTAGCCGTGAGAGCCGGGCGCGGCCACCCGAGCCCAGAAAATGCCAGGGCCGCGCCCGAAGGCACGGCCCTGTACTGCGATTGCTTCGCGAATTTGGTTTAGCGCTTCAAGGGCATTCCGGCTACCTCCTGGGAATTCTTCGGGGGCACCCCTCGCGTTAATGCACAGGTTCTTCGGCAAGAACCCGTGCCTTAATGCATGCACAGCATGGCACATAGTGCGGCTATGCGCCAGCTTCTATGCACGAACTTGTGCAAAGAGAGGTGGCCGGCCGCCATCGGCGACGCTTCAGCGCTAGCTGGCGTCGGCTTGGAGGCCGCTCTAGGAGCGGGTGCCGGCGCGCCCGCGAACGGGGCGGGCGACGGGGACGGCCGCCAGCAGCTCGGCCGTGTAGGGGTGCTGCGGCCGCGCATAGAGGTCGGCGGCCGGTGCCAGCTCGACCAGGCGGCCGCCGCGCATCACGGCGACCCGATCGGATACCTGCCGGACGACGCGCAGGTCGTGCGAGATGAAGAGGTAGGCGAGGCCGAGGTCGCGCTGCAGGTCGTCGAGCAGCTCGAGGATCTGTGCCTGGACCGAGACGTCGAGCGCCGAGACGGGCTCGTCGAGCACCACGAGGCGAGGGCTCAGCGCCAAGGCACGGGCGATCCCGACCCGCTGCCGCTGGCCGCCGGAGAGCTCGTGCGGCCAGCGATCGGCGTGCGCGGGCTCCAATCCGACGCGCTCGAGCAGCTCTTCGACACGCGGCCCGACCTCGGCCTTTGGCAGGCCGCTCAGGCGCAGCGGCAGGCCGACGATGTCACGCGCCGTCTTGCGCGGGTTGAGCGAGCCGTAGGGGTCCTGGAAGACGATCTGGAGCTCGGCGCGCAACGGGACCAGCTCGCGCCGACGCGCACGCGTGATGTCGCGTCCGGCGAAGGTCACGCTGCCCGCGGTCGGCTCGAGCAGCCGCACGGCCGCTCGAGCCAGCGTCGACTTGCCCGACCCAGACTCGCCCACCAGCCCGACGGTCTCGCCCGGCGCGATCGACAGCGTCACCCCGTCGACGGCCCGCCGGCGCTCGCCGCCGCGGCGCAGGAGGCGACGGCCGACCGGGAAGCCGACCTCGACGTCCTCGAGCGCCAGCACCGGCGCCTCGTCGCCGACGCGCGGCTCGCGCAGCGGACCGTCGAGTCGCGGGACGGCGGCCAACAGCCGCCGCGTATGAGCGCTCTCGGGCCGCTCGAAGACGTCCTCTACGGGGCCGTGCTCGACGATCCGCCCCGCGTGCATCACCGCTACGCGGTCGGCCAGCTCGGCGACCACGCCGAAGTCGTGGGTGATCAGCAGCACCCCCGCACCGGTCTCGGCGCGCAGAGCGCGGATCAGCGCGAGGATCTGCGCCTGGACCGTCACGTCGAGCGCGGTCGTCGGCTCGTCCGCGATCAGGATCCGCGGCTCGCAGGACAGCGCCATTGCGATCATCACGCGCTGCCGCATTCCGCCGGAGAGCTCGTGCGGATAGGCGTCGGCCCGCTGCTCGGGCTCGGGGATGCCTACGCGGCTCAGCAGCGCTATCGCCCGCTCGCGCGCCTGCTGGCGGCTGACGTCGCGGTGGGCCAAGATCTGCTCGGCGACCTGATCGGCGACCCGCACGACGGGGTTGAGCGACGACAGCGGGTCCTGGAACACCATCGCGAGCTGCTCGCCGCGCAGCTTGCGCAGCTCGCCTTCCGAGGCGCCGATCAGCTCCCCGTCTCCGTAGCGCGCGCTGCCTGCGATCCGCGCGTCGCGCGCAGCCAGCAGGCCCATCAGGGTCAGCGCCGTGACCGACTTGCCGGAGCCCGACTCGCCGACCAGCGCAAGCACCTCGCCGGGCGCAAGGTCGAACGAGACCCCGTCGACGGCTTGCAGCCTCCCGCGCTCGCCCTCGAAGGCGACGGACAGGTCGCGCACGCTCAGCAGCGGCTCGCTCACGTCACTCTGATTCGCGGGTCGAGCGCCGCGTAGGCGATGTCGACGATCGTGTTCGCCACGACGATGAAGAACGCGCCGAACAGGGTCACGGCCAGCACTGGCGGCACGTCCAGCTGCCCGACGGACTCGGCCGCGTACTGCCCGACTCCCTGGAGGTCGAAGACGACCTCGGTGAGGATCGCGCCGCCCGCCACGACCGCACCGAAGTCCAGCCCCCAGAGCGTCACGATTGGGATCAGCGAGTTGCGCAGGACGTGGCGCAGCAGGACCTGACGCTCGCCGAGCCCCTTCGCGCGCGCCGTGCGCACGTAGTCCTCGCCCATGGTGTCGAGCACGCTCGAGCGCAGCACGCGCGAGTAGAAGCCGATGAACAGGACGGCGAGCGTCGCGCAGGGCAGGACGAGGTGGTATGCCCAGCCGAGCGGGTCCTCGGTCAGCGGCACGTAGCCACCGTTGGGAAACCAGCCGGCCTTGAAGCCGAGGTAGTGGCTCAGCAGCGCGCCGAGCCAGAAGACCGGCAGCGAGACGCCGACCAGCGCGACGAAGGTGATCAGGCGGTCGGAGGCGCGTCCGGCACGCATGGCACCGAGCAGGCCGAGCGCGACGCCGAAGGCCATCCAGAGGATGGCGGCGCCGATCGCCAGCGACAGCGTCCGCGGCAGGCCGCGCAAGATCTCCTCACGGACGTTGAGCTGCGTGAAGTAGGAGATCGCGCTGCCGCCGAGCACCTGCTCCATCGTCCTGACGTACTGGACCGGCAACGGCTCGTCGAAGCCCCACTCGGCGCGGATCGCCTCGATCTGGCTCTCGGTCGGCGACTTGCCGGCCATGCGCGCGGCCGGGTCGCCGTTGGGGATGACGTTGAAGATCGCGAACGTCAGCACCGAGACGGCGAACAGCACGACGACCATCTGAGCCAGCCGGCGCACGACGAAGCCGGTCATAGCCTGCGCGTCCCCCATGCAGCCGAGGAGCGAGGATCGAAGGCGTCGCGGACGCCGTCGCCGAAGACGTTGAGCGCGAGCACCGTAAGGACCAGCATCAGTCCGGGTGCGATCGCCAGGTGCGGCGCCGTGATCATGCTCTCGACGCCGCTGTCGATCATGTTCCCCCACGACGGGTCGGGCGGCACCACGCCGACGCCGAGGAACGACAGCGCCGCCTCGAGCAGCACCGCGTTGGCGACCATCAGCGGCGCGAACACCACGATCGTCGAGGTTAGGTTGGGCAGCAGCTCGCTGGCCATCGTCCGCAGTGGACCGGCCCCCTGCGCATGGGCGGCCTCGACGAACTCCCGCTCGCGCAACGCAAGCACCTCGCCGCGGATCGGCCGCGCCATGTACGGCACGTAGACCACCGCGATCACGACGATCGAGATCGCCATCGAGCCGGCCTCGAGCTCCAACGGCCCGATCCGCAGGCCGCCGACCGCGAGCGCCGTCCCCAGCGCCACCCCGAGCAGGATCACCGGGAAGGCCCAGATCACGTCGAGCGTCGAACGCGCGACCGCGTCGACCCAGCCGCCGAAGTACCCGGCGACCAGTCCGACCATGGTGGCCAGCAGCGCCGTCAGCAGTGCGGCGGCGAGCCCGATCAGCAGCGAGTTGCGGGCGCCGTAGAGCAGCCGCACCATCACGTCGCGGCCGTTGGCGTCGGCGCCGAGGAAGTACTCGCCGCGCCACTGCGGGCCGATCGGCACACCGTCGAGCGAGACGACGTCTACCTGGCGACCGTCGACCTCGATCTTGCCGGTCTCGTTCGTGCGGTCGGGCGCGCGGTCGGCGACCGCGCTCGCCCACAGCGGCGCCGCCAGCGCCGCGAGAACGAGAACGACGAACAGCGCGCCGAAGACGAGCGCCACCCGGTCACGCCGCAGGCGGCGCAGGGCGAGCCGCCACGGGCTCTGCCCCACGCGCGCGCTGTCGGCTATTTCAGGCAGAAGCTCGAGTAGTCGTTTCCGTACAGCGGGTGGACGAGCGAGCAGTTCTCGGCGTCCATCCGCTCCGATAGGAAGGTAGTCAGCTCCTCGGACCCATAGGGGGCGACGTAGGACTTCTCGATCGCCCGCCGCTCGAGCTCTGCCCAGCGGTCGGCGACCGCGGTGGCGTTCGGCTCCTGGGACAGCTCGGCGACGCCGCGGTTGATCTGGGGATCATCGACGTAGCCGAAGTTGGTGTTGTTGGTCGGCTGGATCGTCGTGCCATCGATCTGCTGCATGAACGACGCCGGATGCGGGAAGTCCGCGTACCAGCTGGCGAGGCCGGTCTGCGCCTTCGTGCTCTCCTTGCCGATCGTGTTGAAGTAGACCGCGCCGTCGATCACGCGCAGCTCGGCGTCGAGGCCGATGTCGTTGAGCAGAGCCGTGTAGTACTCGCCGATCTGCGGCCGGTTGGTGTCGTTGTTGGCGTAGACGGTGACCTGCTCGCCGGCCGCCCCGGCCTGCTCGACGAGCTGCTTGGCGCGGGCGAGGTCGCCGGGCCCGTTGGGGTCGCCGAACGGGCAGGGATCCAGCTCGGCATGACCGGGGATCCCCGGCGGGATCAGGTTGCAGCTCGGGGCGAGCCGCCCGGCGAAGAGCCGCGCGAGCGCCGTCGAGTCGAGCGCCACGTTGACCGCCTCGCGAACCCGCTGGTCGTCGAACGGCGGCAGGCTCTGGTTGAGGAAGAAGTAGTTGCTCGACAGCGTCGGCCACTCCTTGTAGCGGTCGGAGTAGCGCACCTTGATCTCGGCCGTCAGGTCGGTCGGCGGAGCGTCCTGCATGTAGTCGAGCCTGCCGTCGATGACGTCCTGGGCCTGGCGCGAGGCCGACTTGACGATCTTCGTCGTGATCTTGTCGACGTTGCCCGTCGGGATGTCCGGGATGTCGAAGCCCTCGACCTTCTCCATCACGAACTGCCGGTTCGGCGTCGACACGGTGATCTCGTAGGGACCGACGCCCGGCGGCGGGGTCTTGGTCTGGTTCTCGAACGGGGTGCTCGAGGGGACGAGGCCCGCGAACGTGGTCGCGAGCACGTTGTTGAAGCTCCCGTCGGGCGCGGTCAGCCGAACGGTGACCTCACCGGTCCGGTCGTCGGCCTCGATGCCGGCGATGTCGCCGTTGGGCTCGCCGGCCTCCACGTACTCGGTTGCGCCGTCGATGCCCTCGAAGAGGTAGGAGCCGCCGGACTCGAGGCTGAGCACACGCTTGACCGCGTGCTCGAAGTCGCTCGCCTTGACCGGCGTGCCGTCCGAGTATCGGAGCCCCTTGCGGATCTTGAAGCTGTACGTCTTGCCGTCTGCGGACACCTCCGGCAACGCCTCCGCGGCGCCCGGGATCAGCTCGGCCCCCTCGACGCCCTCGGCGCGGCGATAGGTCAGCGGCGGCGTGTAGACGAGCCAGAGCGGCTCCCAGGAGTTGGACGTGTAGGCGAGCGCGGGATCGAGCGCATCGGGCTGGGACCCCTGGGCGATCGTGATCGAGCCGCCCTGCTTGCCGCTGGACGCCTGGTCGCCGTCGGAGTCGCTGCCGCAACCGACTCCGATGGCCGCCGCAAGGACCAGCGCCAGCGCCGTCAGCGAGCTTCTCGTTGCTGTCATCAGACGTCCTCCGTTGTGAAGTGGGCCGGCGTGCGCGTCCGCGTTCGGCCAGCCGGTATGCCTGACGCGGAACCCTCCGACATCACACCCCGTGGGGCGCCCTCGCCCCTATCTTCGGCCGATACACGGGCTTTCCTTTAGCCCTTTGCGCCAATTCGTCAGTTTTGTCGAGGGTCTCTTAGCCGCTGTGTACAAGCATCAGCGGAGGCAGACGCTCGAATAGTCCATCCCAACCACCGGATGGAACCGCGCGCAGCCCTGCATGTCGAGCCGTCTCGAGGCCAGCACGCCGGCCGTGGCGACCCCGTACGGCGCCACGTACGCGCGCGTGACGGCCTCCTCGTCGAGAGCCGCCCAATCCTGCTCGGCGTCCTGCGCGTCGGCCTCCTGCTCCAGCAGCTCGACGCGGGCCGCAAGAACAGGATCGTCGAGGCCGGCGAGGTAGCCCGCCGGATGCGGAATGGCCGGTGACACGGCGGCGAAGGCCACTTGAGCGTCCGCACGCGGCACCAGCCGAGCCGCCAGCCCGATCTTGCGCAACGTCGCCACCAGGTAGCGCGTCAGCCGCCGGCCGCGGGCGTCGGCGCCGCCGGCGACTCGCACGGCGGCCCCGCGCGCGCCGGCGTCCTCGACCAGCCGGCTCGCCTCGACGAGGTCGGCGTCTCCCTCGCGGGCGCCGAACGGGCAGGGGTCCAGCTCGCGGTAACCGGCCACCTGGGGCGGCAACACGTTGCACGCGGGCTGCATGAAGCCGTCGTGGAGCTGGGCCAGCACGCGGGCGTCGAGCGAGTAGCTGAGCGCGCGCCGCACGTCGCCGTCGCGGAACGGCGCTCGGCTGGCGTCGATCGCGACGTAGAGCGTGCGCAGCGTCGGGTACTCGGCGTAGCGGCCGTCGCCGCTCGAGCGGACGTCGGGCAGCATACGCAGCGGCGACTCGCCCTCGACCAGGTCGGCACGGCCGTCGCGCACCGCGTCGACGCGCGCCGCGCCGTCGGCGATCGTCCGCGTGACGATCTCGCGCGGATTGCCCGCCGGGATGCCGGGCAGCCGCCACTCGCGCCGGCGCTCGAGCACGACGTCTCCCCCGCGCCGCACCTGAGCCACCCGGTAGGGACCGATTCCGGGCGGCGGGTCGTCCGTGAGGTCGCGCAGCGGCGTGCCGCGCGGGACCGGCGCCGCGGCCAAGGTCGCGAGCGCGTAGGGGAATAGGCGGTCGGGACTCTCGAGCTCGATCCGGACCCGTCCGCTGCGATCGTTCACGGCAATGCCGGGGACATCGATGGAGTCGCCGTCGGCGCGGGCGTAGGCGCGCGCCCCGACGACGTTGCGCCACAGCACGAGCCCGCTTGGGGAGAGCCGCAGCGAGCGGGCGACCGCGCGCTCGAAGTCACTGGCGCGCAGCATCATCCCGTTCGAGTAGCGCACCCCGCGCCGCAGGCGGAAGCTGTAGCTGCGTCCGTCGTCGGAGGTCTCGGGCGCCTCCTCGCTGAGCGCCGGCACGAGATCGGTCCCATCCTCGCCCTCGGCGCGGCGGTAGGTCAAGGGCGGCGTGTACGCCAGCCAGGCTGCGCGCCGCGCCACTGACGTCGCCACCAGCGCCGGATCCAGCGACCCGGGCGCGGTCGCCTCCGCGACGACCAGCGAGCCGCCCGCACCGGCCTCGTCGCGCGGCTCGGCGTCGTCGCTGCAGCCCGCCGCCGCCAGCGCCAGCGTCACCGCGGCCAGCGCGCACCGCGATCGCCCGGCGGTCATTCCAGCTCTTCGCGCATCGTCGCGAGCGAGCGACGGATCAAGCGCGAGACGTGCATCTGCGACAGGCCGACGCGCTCGGCGATCTGCGTCTGCGGCAGCCCCTCCTCGAAGCGCATGCGCAGGATCTCGCGCTCGCGGTCGGGCAGCCGGTCGAGGACCGGCCCAAGCGTGGCGCGGTCCTCGCTGCGGTCGAACTCGGCGTCCTCGCCGCCGATCGTCTCCATCGGGTCGCTGTCCTCGTCGCTGCCCGCGGGACCGGCATCGAGCGACAGCGCGGTGTAGGCCGACCCCACCTCGAGCGCCTCGAGCACCTCCTCCTTGCTGGTGCCGAGCGACTCGGCGATCTCCGCGACGCTCGGCGAGTGCCCGAGCTGCGCGGTCAGCTCGTCGATCGCGCCGGACATCCGCGCATTGAGCTCCTGCAGCGAGCGCGGCACGCGGATCGCCCAGCCCTTGTCGCGGAAGTGGCGCTTGATCTCGCCGACGACGTTCGGCGTGGCGTAGGTGGCAAGCGACACCTCGCGCTCGAGGTCGAAGCGGTCGATCGCCTTGATCAGGCCGATCGCCCCGACCTGCTCGATGTCCTCGAGCGCCTCGCCGCGACCGGCGTAGCGGCGCGCCAGCGAGCGCACTAGCGGCAGGTGGCGGGCGATCAGCTGCTCGCGCGCGGAGCGGTCGCCCTCGACGTGATAGCGGCGCAGCAGCTCACGGTCCTCCCGCTGACGCGCGGCTCGCGCGCCGTTCTCGTGGTCGCTCACGGGCGAGGGGTTCCCAGCTTCTCCAACCTCACCATGATCTGGCCGTCCACCGCCGGCTCCACGCCGAACGAGTCGACGACGGCCGAGAGGACCCTCGACAGCGACAGCGTCCCGGCGTCGCCATTGGGCTCCTGCAGCGCATCCGCCAGCCGGCGCTCGCGCAGCGGGCCGATGCGTGTCCGGATGCTGCCATCGCCGATGTCGAAGGAGATCGTGACGCGCCCCTCGCCGGCAGTCTCGGCAAGCAGCCGCTCGATCGCCAGCTGGAGGTCGTCCATCGCCTCGAAGCCGAAGTTCGCTTGCTCGGCGATCCCGCTGACGATCAGCCGGACGACGCCGTGGAAGGGCGCGTCGAGCGGAGCCTTGACCTCGACGCGCTCTACCGTCCCCTGCGCGTCAGCCATGAGGCACCTCTGGCTCCTCGATCAGCGCCCAGCCGACCACGTGCTCGCCGCGCATCAGGCAAGCGACCTGGCCGGGCGCGGGGGCCGCCACCTCGTGCTCGAGCCGGACGGTCAGGCCATGGTGGTCCCCCGCGGGCAGGTCGCGGTCCACCGAGCAGCCGAGGACGGCGCCCTGGTATCGCAGGCGGACCGCGTCGACCTGCGCGGCCGGGCGGTGCAGCCGACCCGGGCCGAGCGTCACAGTCGTCGTCGCGAGCTGCTCGCGCGGACCGACCACGACGCGGTTGCGCCGAGCATCCTTGGCAAGCACATAGAGCGGCTGGTCGGCGGCGACACGGATGCCGCGCCGCTGGCCGACGGTGAAGCGGTGATGCCCGTCGTGATGGCCCAGCACGCGTCCCTCCCTGTCGACGATGTCGCCCGCGGCGCCACGCATCGCGGCGGTCCCGTGGCGCTCCACGAACGCCTGCTGCCCGGTACCGGCGAGGAAGCAGAGGTCCTGGCTCTCCGGCTTCTCGGCCACAGGCAGGCCGGCACGCCGGGCCAGCTCGCGGACTGCCGGCTTCTCGTAGCCGCCGAGCGGGAACTCGACCCGCCGCAACGTGTCCGTGGTCACGCGCGCGAGCGCGTAGCTCTGGTCCTTGCGCGAGTCGACGGCGGCGCGGACCACCGGCCCGTCGTCGTCGTGCTCGATCCGCGCGTAGTGGCCGGTCGTCAGCCGAGCGGCGCCGAGCCAGTCGGCGAGCTCGACCATCGCATCGAAGCGGACCAGCCCGTTGCAGCGCACGCACGGGTTCGGGGTCGTCCCGCCCGCGTAGCCGGCGAGGAAGTCGTCGACGACGTCGCCGCGAAAGCGGTCGCGCAAGTCGAGCGTGAAGTGCGGAATCCCCATGCGCTGCGCGAGGCCGCGAGCGCCGCGCACGGCCTGCGGCGAGCAGCAGCTCTGCTCGCCGTCGCCGGCCGGGTCCGACCACAGCTCGAGCGTGACGGCCACGACCTCTTCGCCGGCGTCGAGCGCGAGCTGCGCCGCGGCGGCACTGTCGACACCGCCGCTCATGGCGACCAGCGTCCTGGTCGCCGACGGCGCCAGGCGGATGTCCCCGCCGCGCGCGGCCGAGCCGAGCGCACGGTGCAGCGCGTCGCAGGTCAGCTCCGCCGCGTGCATGTGGCTCGGCGCCAGGCCGCCGAGTTCCTCGGCGACGACGGCGGGGGAAACCAGCGCCGCGGCCAGCGCGGGCATGCCCTCGACCAGCTCCGCGGCCGCGCTGCCCGCCGCGCGCACGGCCGCGCAGCCCGACGCCTCGAATCCCGTCTCGACCACGCGCTCGCCATCGACCCGCACCGAGATGCGCACGAGGTCGCCACATGCGGCCCCCCCGGCGGCCCCGGTGTGCGGGGCACCGTCAAGCGCCCCGAGCCCGTACGGGTGCCTCAGATGCTGCTCGATCAGCTCCGCGCCACGCATCGCGTTCACTCTACGGAATACGCGCTGGCGAAAAAAGCCATTAACCCCAGCTTGCCGCTGCCGGTGACCGGGTTGGGCCTGATTCTGGCACCGTGGGCGTCCTCCGGACCGTGACTTGCGGCAGAGCGCCTGTCACGCCCCGAGCCGGACACCCATCCCGTTGGTGTTGGCTCAACGTGTGGGCCGGCTGGCGCACAAGCTAGGGCTACGAACTACTTTAGCCGCAATCCGAGGTCGGCGAGCTGTCTTGCGTCGACCGGCGCGGGCGCTCCAGTCAGTGGGTCGGCGCCGGTGGCGGTCTTGGGGAAGGCGATCACCTCGCGGATCGACTCGCGGCCAGCGAGCAGAGCGACGATGCGATCGACGCCGAAGGCGATCCCGCCGTGCGGCGGGGCCCCGTAGGCGAGCGCGTCGAGCAGGAAGCCGAAGCGGTCGCGCGCCTCGTCGGGCTCGAGGCCGAGGGCGTCGAAGACGCGCTGCTGGACCGCCTGCGAGTTGATGCGGATCGAGCCGCCGCCGATCTCGGTCCCATTCCAGACGAGGTCGTAGGCGCGGCTGCGCCAGCCGCCGGGGTCGCCGTCGAGATCGCCGCTCGGCGCGGTGAACGGATGGTGCAGGGCATCCCAGCGGCGCTCGTCGGCGTTCCAGCCGAACATCGGGAAGTCGACGATCCAGACGAGGTCGTGGCGATCGTCGGGCACGCCAACGGCGAGCCGCAGCTCGCCGAGCACGCGCGCGGCGACCGCCGGCTCGTCGGCGACGGCGAGGATCGCGTCGCCCGCCTGTGCGCCCGTAGCCGAGATCAGGCCTCCGATCTCGTCCTCCGAGAGGAACTTCGCGATCGGCGAGCGCCAGCTCCCGTCCTGCTCGACGACCCCCCAGACGAGGCCCTTCGCTCCCAGCGCCTGCGCCTGCTCGGTCAGCTCGTCGAAGCGGCGGCGCGGGAACTCACCCGACGCGCTGAAGCCGCGAATCGTGCCGCCCGACGCCAGCGCACCGCTGAAGACCTTGAACTCCGAGGCGGCGAAGACCTCGCCCAGGTCGGTGATCTCGATCGGGATGCGCCGGTCGGGCCGGTCGGTCCCGTAGCGCAGCAGCGCCTCGTCGTACGACAGCCGCTCGATCGGCGCCGCCACCTCGATGCCGCCGAGCTTCAGCAGCTCGGGGATCAGCCCGTCGACGAGCGCGATCACATCCTCCTCCTCGACGAACGACAGCTCGATGTCGAGCTGGGTGAACTCCGGCTGTCGATCCGCTCGCGTGTCCTCGTCGCGGAAGCAGCGCGCCACCTGGTAGTAGCGCTCGAAGCCAGCGATCATCAGCAGCTGCTTGAACAGCTGCGGCGACTGCGGCAGCGCGAAGAACGACCCCGGCTGGTTGCGGCTCGGCACGAGGTGGTCGCGTGCGCCCTCCGGAGTCGAGCGGGTCAGGATCGGCGTCTCGATGTCGAGGAAGCCGCGCTCGTCGAGGTAGCGGCGAATCGCCGCGGTCAGCTCGTGGCGGAGTCGGACCGCCGTCGCCATCTGCTCGCGACGCAGGTCGAGATAGCGGTAGCGCAGCCGCAGCTCCTCGCCAACCTTGTCGTCCTCGTCGATCTGGAACGGCGGCGTCTCGGCGTCGGCGAGCAGGTCGAACGAGCTGACCTCGAGCTCGACCGCGCCGGTCGGCAGCTCGGGGTTGACCGTCTCGGGGCTGCGCTCGACGATCCTCCCCATCGCGGAGATCACGTCCTCGGAGCGCAGGCGGTGTGCGGCGGCGTGCGCGTCCGGCGCGCTGTCGGGGTGGAAGACGAGCTGAAGCAGGCCCTCGCGGTCGCGCAGGTCGATGAAGATCAGACCGCCGTGGTCGCGTCGGCGGTGGACCCAGCCGGCGACGCGCAGCTCCTTCCCGGCGTGCTCGCGCCGGACTGCGCCGCACCAAGAGCTCCGATAACGATTAGCTCTCTGGGGGCTCATGCGCCCCGCGCCCCCCGCCGTCGCCTGGCCGCCCTCGTTGCTCATGCGTCGAGCCCCACGGCGATCCGCACCGCCTCCTGCTGATTGGTCACCGGCCGCTGCTCCCCCGTTCCCATGTCCTTCCACTCGATCCCGTCCCCGACGATCGCGACGGCCTTGGCGCCGAGCCGATCGGCGTGCTTGAGCTGGCCCTTGAGGGAGCGCCCGGCCTGCTCGAGCTCGCTGCGGATGCCCGCCTCGCGCAGCGCGGTCACCAGCGCGAAGGCCGCGCGCCGGTCGCCGCCGTCGGCGACGGCGACGAAGACCGGCCGCGGGAAGCCGCCGAGCTCGCCGTCGGTGGCCAGCAGGATGCGCTCGATCCCTGCGGCCCAGCCGACGCCGGGCGTCGCCGGGCCGCCAAGCTGCTCGACGAGGCCGTCGTAGCGGCCGCCGCCGCCGACGCCGCTCTGCGCGCCGAGCCTGCCACTCTCGAACTCGAAGACCGTGCGCGTGTAGTAGTCGAGCCCGCGCACCAGCGTCGGGTCGACGTCGTAGGACACGCCGGCGCCGTCGAGCAGCGCGCGAACCTCGGCGAAGTGCTCGGCATCGTCGCCGGAGAGCCTGTCGAGCAGCCGCGGGGCTCTCTCCATCACGTTGCGCGTGCCGGGGTGGTCGGCGTCGAAGGCGCGCAGCGGGTTGGCGTCGATCCGGTCGCGCACGTCGTCGGAGAGCTCGCCCTCGTGCTCGCGCAGGTAGCGGCGCAGCTCGTCGAGGTAGGCGGCGCGCGCGTCGATCGAGCCGAGGCTCGCCAGGCGCAGGCGGACGTCGCGCACGCCGGCCGCCTCGAGCAGCTCGGCGAGCAGCAGGACCGCCTCGGCGTCGAGCGACGGGTCGTCGGAGCCGAGCGCCTCGACGCCGACCTGGGCGAACTGGCGGTAGCGGCCCGCCTGCGCGCGCTCGTGGCGGAAGAAGGGCCCCCAGTACCAGAGCTTCACCGGCTGCGGCAGCTTGTGCATGCCGTGCTCGACGTAGGCGCGCGCGACCCCGGCGGTGCCCTCCGGCCGCAACGTCAGCGAGCGGCCGCCGCGGTCCTCGAAGGTGAACATCTCCTTGCGCACGATGTCGGTCGACTCCCCCACCCCGCGCGCGAACAGGTCGGTGTCCTCAAACACCGGCGTCTCGAACGGGCGGTATCCGTAGCGGCCGAGCACCGAGCCGGCACGGCGGTAGAGCTCGCGCCTGCGCTGGCCGTCGTCGGGCAGCACGTCGAAGGTGCCCCGCGGGGCCTGCAGCTTGGCGGCCATCGCTAGCGCGCGAACTGGCCGAGGAACGGGTTGGTCGCGCGCTCGGCGCCGATCGTCGTGATCCCCATGTGGCCCGGATGGACCGTGGTCTCGTCGGGCAGCGTCTCGGCGAGCGACTTCAGCGTCTCCATCAGGACCTGGGGATCGCCGCCGGGCAGGTCGGTGCGGCCGACCGAGCCTTGGAACAGCACGTCGCCGGAGAAGATCGCGTGCTCCTCGGGGACGTGGAAGCTGACGTGGCCGGGGCTGTGGCCCGGCGTGAACAGGACGTCTACCTCGAATCCCGCGAGCTCCAGCCGCTCGCCGCCGGTCAGCGTGTGCTCGGCGTCCCAGCTCTCGAAGGGGCCGAACTCCGGCCACGGGACGTAGCTGTTGATGTCGGCGAGCACCGGCTTCTCGATCTCCGGCACCCAGACGTCGGCGCCGGTGGCCTTGGCAATCGGCGCGACGGCACCGACGTGATCGAAGTGGGTGTGCGTCAGCAGGATGCCGTCGAGCGTCACGCCGAGCTCGGCGATCGCCGCGAGCAGTCGCTCCGCCTCGTCGCCCGGGTCGACGATCAGCGCGCGATCGGAGCCGTCGCGCCGAAACAGGAAGCAGTTCTCCTGGATCGGCCCGACGCTGAACATCCGCACGTCCACGGTCGGAGCCTACCTGCCAAACGCCCGCCGAAACGCTGAGGGCCGGCCTACCGGCCAGGCGCCTTCGGGGGGCGCGGGGGGCGCGAGCCCCCCGACGATCTCCGCTTCTGGCGGAAGCGGTAGATCGCTGAGTCGGTCGCGTAGCCGAGCGGGACGTAGATCGCGAACATCAGGACTCCGAGCAGCAGGCCGGAGGCGATCGGGCGCCCGAACAGCGCGACGACGAGGACCGCGAAGACGATCGCGGCGATCGCCGCGCGGTTGATCGTGCTCTTCCACTCCGGCGGCTTGTCGAGCCGCTCGGCGCGGCGCTGGCGCGCGATCTGCTTGGCGTCCTCGCGCGTCTGCGGCTTGCCGGTGCGGCCCGCGCGCTCGATCGTCCCCGCGGCGGTCCCCCGGTGCTTGCGACGGCGCTTGGTCTTCGCTTGGGCCATTCCTGGCAGCGTATCCCAGCGCCTGCCGACCGGCGTGTCGGCAGGAGCTGCGCTCAGCTGCCGGCTGCCAGCACGTTCTCGATCAGGTGGCGCTCGGGCGAGAAGCCGCGCAGCGGCACGTCCTCCGGAAAGCCCTCGAAGGCCGCTTCCGGCGCAAGCCCGATCAGCTCGGCCTCCGCCACGGGCGCCTCGACCCGAACCGCCTCGACGATCCCTCGCAGCGGCGTCGCGCGGTGGTCGTGCACGTTGGTCGATACCTGCGCGCAGCCGCGCTGCTCGAGCCACAACCCAATCGCACGGACGCCGGGCAAGCCGCCGTTGGACTCGCGGATGCGGGCGGCGATCCGCCTGGCGACCTCGACGTCAGGTGTCGCAAGGTCGACGTTGAACGCGACCAATGGAGGCCGCGCGGCCGCCAGGACCACGCCGGCGGTCGGATGAGCACGGGCCGGCCCGAAGTCCGGCACGATCTCGCCCTCCTCGATCCGTCGCGCGAGCGCGGCCGGCCCGCCATCGCGCAACCAGGCCCGCTCGCGGTGCTCGGGTCGCGTGGCGAGCTCTCCGTAGAGGATCACCGGCAGCTCGAGCTCCGCTCCGATCCGCGCCGCGGCCGTCAGCACCTCGGCGCATGCCGGCCCGCGCTGCGCCTGCGAGCGGTAGACGACCGGCATGACGTCGAGCGCTCCGACGTAGGGATGGACTCCGCCGTGCACGCTGACGTCGATCAGCTCCACCACCGCGCGTGCCCCGGACACCAGGCCCTCCGCCAGCGCGCCCTGCCTGCCAGCCAGGGTGAGGACCGATCGGTTGTGGTCGGGGTCGGCGTGCAGGTCGAGGAAGCGCGCCGGCGCGAACGCTCGCTCGATCCCCTCCAGCGACCCGGCGTCGCGCCCCTCGCTGACGTTCGGCACCGCCATCAGCAGCTCGGGCGCGACGACCTCGCTCATCGCCCGATCTTCCCCCACCCGGGCCCACCCAGGCGCTGCCCCTAGAATCGACCCTCCACGGCTCCGTAGCTCAGCTGGTTAGAGCGCACGACTCATAATCGTGAGGTCGGTGGTTCGAGTCCACCCGGAGCTATCGCCCAATCCTCAACAGGCTCGCAGGAAGCCCTGGCGCGC
>DATABO010000111.1:0-15789 GCA_036259535.1 Thermoleophilaceae bacterium | reverse complement strand
GCTCGACGCGCCGGTCTTCGCAGTCGCCGACGGGATGGGTGGCGCGCGCGCAGGCGAGGTTGCCTCGCAGATCGCGACCGAGGCCTTCCGCGACCCGCGCGACCCGGCCGAGACTCCCGAGCAGCAGCTCGAGCGCGTCGCCCAGGAGGCCAACCGGCGGATCTACGAGCTGGCGCTGCGCGACGAGTCGCGCCGCGGGATGGGGACGACGCTGACCGCGACGCTGGTCGACGGCGACTGCGTCAGCATCGGGCACGTCGGCGACAGCCGCGCCTACCGGCTGCGCGACGGTGACCTGACGCAGCTGACCCAGGACCACTCGCTGGTGGCCGAGCTGGAGCGGTCGGGTCAACTCACCCCCGAGGCCGCCGAGAACCATCCGCAGCGCTCGATCATCACGCGCGCGCTCGGTCCCGAGCCCGAGGTCGAGGTCGACACCCACACCCACGCCGCGCGCGACGGCGACGTCTACGTGCTCTGCTCCGACGGTCTGACCGGGATGATCTCCGACGACGAGCTGGCCACCCTGGTGCGCGGCGCGCCGTCGCTCGAGTCGGCCGCCGAGGCGCTCGTGCGGGCGGCCAACCAGAGCGGCGGCAAGGACAACATCACCGTCGTGCTCTTCAGGCTCGAGGACGACGGCAGCGGGCCCGCGGGCGATCCGCCGACGGCCGAGGAGACGATCCATCAGGGGCTGACGGCCGACGACGTGCGAGCGGCGGCGGCGGAGCGCGACCGAACGCCGATCGTGGCGGCGCCCCAGGCTAGGAGACCACCCACTTCCGCTCGACCTGCGCAGGCGTCGAGGCGGTCGCGCGTGCGCGTCGTGGCGACCACTGGAGTGCTTGCCCTGACGATTGGCGTGCTTGCCGTGGGCGCTTACCTGGCCGCACGGCAGGTCTACTTCCTCGGGACCGACGACACCGGCCTGGTCACGGTCTACCGCGGCCTGCCGTATGAGCTGCCGCTGGGGATCGACCTCTACTCGGCGCAGTACCGCAGCGGCGTGCCGGCGCGCTCGATCCCGGCCGCGCGGCGCGACCGCGTGCTCGACCACGAGTGGCGCAGCGAGTCGGACGCCGAGGACCTCGTGCGCCAGCTCGAGCTCGGCGCCCTCGACCCCGGGCGGCCCGCGCAGTGAGCGCGCGCACGCGCGAGCTGTTCGGCCTGATCCCGGTCTCGCTGCTCGTCTGCGCCGGGTTCGCCGCGGTGCTGATGGCGCAGTCGCAGGAGGCGAGCGACCTGACGGCGACCTACGGCGCGGTCTTCCTCGGGCTGTGCCTCCTCGGTCACCTGTTCATTCGCGCACGGCTGCCCGACGCCGATCCGTATCTCTATCCGCTCGCGGCGCTGCTGGCTGCCTTTGGCCTGGTGATGATCTATCGGATCGATGCCGAGCTGGCGCGCGAGCAGGCGCAGTGGTTCGTGATCGGGCTGGCCCTGTTCTGCGCGACGATCTACCTGCTGCCCGACCACCACGTGCTCGAGCGCTACCGCTACACGATCGCCGCGGTCGGGATCGGGCTGCTCGTGCTGCCGCGCTTCCCGCTGATCGGCGAGCAGGTCAACGGCGCCTACCTCGCCGTGAAGCTTGGGCCGATCCAGTTCCAGCCGGCCGAGTTCGCGAAGCTCGCGATCATCGTCTTCCTCGCGAGCTACCTGCGCGACACCCGCGACGTGCTGGTGCGTGCGCGGCTGAAGCCGTTGACGGCGACGGCGCAGGCGCTGCTCTACGGCATCCCGGCGCTCCTCTTCGTGCTGGTGGTGCTGGCGCTCGGGCTCGGCCCGCTCGCCGCCGTTCTGCTCGGCGTCTTCGTCCTCTCAGCCGTGACGCTGGTCCGCGAGCGTCCTTCGCTCAAGCACTTCGGGCCGCTGCTGCTGATCTGGGGCCTGGCGATGCTGATGCTGATCGTCATCCGCGACCTCGGCAGCTCGCTGATGTTCTTCGGCGCCTTCCTCGCGCTGATCTACGTGGCCACGTCGCGGCTGTCGATCGTCGGCGTCGGCGCGACGCTCTTCCTCGGCGGGGCGGCCTACCTCGGCAACACGGTCAGCCACGTCCAGAGCCGCTTCGACACCTGGCTCGACCCGTTCGACCCGGTCCTCTACGAGGCGACCGGCGGCAGCTTCCAGATCGCCCAGTCGCTGTTCGCGCAAGCTGACGGCGGCCTGTTCGGACAGGGCTTCGGCCAGTCGCTGCTCGAGCTGCCCGGCGGCGGCACGATCCTGCCGGCTGCTCACACCGACCTGATCTACGCGGTGATCGCCGACGAGCTGGGCCTCTTCGGCGCGGCCGGCCTGGTGCTGATCTACCTGCTGTTCGTCGCGCGCGGGTTCAAGACGGCGCTGGTCGCCAGCGACGGCTTCTCGAAGCTGTTGGCGACGGGGCTGACCGCCGTCCTCGCGCTGCAGGTCTTCGTGATCGTCGGCGGCGTCACCAAGGTGATCCCGCTGACCGGCGTCACGCTGCCGTTCGTCTCCTACGGCGGCAGCTCGATCCTCGCGAACATGGTGCTGCTGGCGCTGCTGCTGATCGTCTCCGACCACGCGCGGCGCGACCGCGACCGCGTCGGGCCTGGCGGGTTGGTGTGAGCGAGGTGGCCACGTGAACCGCCAGATCGTCCAGCTGTTCGCGCTGACGCTCGTCCTCTTCGGGGTCCTGATCGCCTTCACGTCGCGCTGGACGGTCTTCGAGGCGGAGTCGCTCGAGGACAACCAGCTCAACCGGCGCGGGCTGATCGAGCAGCAGCGCGTCCCGCGCGGGCTGATCCTCGCCTCCGACGGCGACACCGTGCTGGCGCGCAGCGAGCCGCGCGGACACGGCGACCGGCGCGTCTACGTCCGCTCCTATCCGGAGGGCGAGACCTTCGGCCATCCGGTCGGCTACTCCTACATCAACGCCGGTGAGACCGGCATCGAGCGGTCGGCCAACGATGCGCTGACAGGCGACCTCAACGAGTTCGGGACGATCTTCCGCGAGCTGTCGAGCGGCGAGCGCGAGGGCGACGACGTCGTCACGACGCTCGACCCGGAGGCGCAGCGCCTGGCGACCGAGCTGCTCGCCGGCAACGCCGGGTCGATCGTCGCGCTCGAGCCGGCGACCGGCCACGTGCGCGTGATGGCCTCGACGCCGGGCTTCGACCCGAACTCGGTCCAGGATCCCGCGACGCTGCGCGCGCTGAACCGCGACGAGGGCGACAAGCCGCTGATCAACCGCTCGGTCCAGACCAACTACCAGCCCGGCTCGACCTTCAAGGTGGTCACCGCGGCGGCGGCGCTCGACACCGGCAAGCTGACGCCCGAGTCGATCGTCGACGGCTCCTCGCCGCAGACGATCAGCGGGGTCCCGCTCAACAACGCCGGCAACGTCGACTTCGGTCCGATCAGCTTCACGACCGCGCTGACCAACTCGGTCAACACCGTCTTCGCGCGCGCCGGCGAGCAGGTCGGCGCACGAACGCTGGTCGAGTACATGGAGCGCTTCGGCTTCTACGCCGACCCGCAGCTCGACTACCCCGAGGGCGAGATGATCGCCAGCGGCGTCCGCAACTCCGCCGGCCGACTTGTCAAGGACGGCTTCGACGTCGGCCGCGTGGCGATCGGCCAGGGCGGCGAGGAGGGCCAGATCCAGGTGACGCCGCTGCAGATGGCCCAGGTCGCCGGCGCGGTCGCCAACGGCGGCAAGCTGGTCCGGCCCCGGCTCACCGAGCGGGTCGTCGCCCAGGACGGGCGGGTGCAGGAGCGGACTACCCCGGCGCAGCAGGCCCAGGTGATGAAGCCCGAGACGGCCGAGCAGCTCACGCAGATGATGGCCGACGTCGTCAACGAGGGCACGGGCACCGCGGCCGCGCTCTCCGACGTCGCCGTCGCCGGCAAGACCGGAACCGCCGAGGTCAGCAACGCGACGCTCAATCAGGTCTGGTTCATAGCCTTCGCGCCCGTGGACGACCCGCAGTACGCGATCGCGGTGACGCTCGAGGAGCAGCCGCTCGGCACCTCGGGCGGCGCGAACGCCGCTCCGCTCGCCGCCCAGGTCCTGCAGACGCTCCTGGGGGGTGGATGAGCGACCTGGCCGATGGCGCCGTCGTCGACGGGCGCTACCGCATCGTTCGCAGGATCGGCTCGGGCGGCATGGCCGACGTCTACCTCGCCGAGGACACCCACCTCGGGCGTGAGATCGCGCTCAAGGTGCTGCACCGCCGCTTCGCCCAGGACGCCGAGTTCGTCGAGCGCTTCAGGCGCGAGGCATCGGCGGCCGCCGGCCTCCAGCACCCGCACGTCGTCGGCGTCTTCGACCGCGGCGACCACGAGGGCACCTACTACATCGCGATGGAGTACCTGAGCGGCCGCACGCTCAAGGACATCGTCGCCTCGGACGCTCCACTCGACCAGCTGCGCGTGATCTCGATCGGGACGCAGATCCTCCAGGCCGCCGGCTTCGCCCACAGCCACGGGATCGTCCACCGCGACTTCAAGCCGCACAACGTGATCGTCGACGGCGCCGGCAACGTCAAGGTGACCGACTTCGGCATCGCCCGCGCGGGGGCCTCGGAGATGACCGAGACGGGCTCGATCATGGGGACGGCGCAGTACCTCTCGCCGGAGCAGGCGCAGGGCCACGAGGTGACAGCGCGCTCCGACGTCTACTCGATCGGCGTGATGCTCTACGAGCTGCTGACCGGCAAGCTGCCGTTCGAGGGCGACAGCGCGGTGGCGATCGCGCTCAAGCACATGTCGGACACGCCGCCGCCGATGAATCGCGAGGGCCTGCGGATCGAGCCCAACCTCGAGGGGGTCGTGCTCGGCGCGCTGGCCAAGGAGCCGGCCGCGCGCTGGCAGTCGGCCGAGGACTTCGCGGCGGCGCTGGAGGCCTGCCGGCCCTACGTCGAGGCGTTCCTCGCCGGTGACAACGGCCAGGACACCGCCGTCTTCGGCGCGGTGCCGGTCCCGCCGCCGGGCGACGGCGCGGTGGCCCGCGAGCGGCCGCGCCGCTGGCCGGCGATCGCGCTGGCGCTGCTCGTGCTGGCGCTGGTCGCGCTGATGGCCTGGGTGTTCACGCGGCCGGAGCAGATCGACGTTCCCAAGGTGACCGGGCTGCAGGTGACCGAGGCGCGCGACAGGCTCGACCGCGCCGGCTTCGAGGAGGTGGAGGTCGAGCGCGAGCGCTCGCTCGCCGAGCTCGACCAGGTGCTGCGCCAGGACCCCGACCCCGGCGAGCAGGCCGCGCGCTCGGACACGATCACGCTCGTCGTCTCCGACGGGCCGGGCGAGGTGCGCGTGCCGTCGGTGCGGGGCCTCACGCGGGCGCAGGCCGTGCGCGAGCTGCGCCGCTCCGACCTCCGCGCGACCGTCGCCGAGCGCGCCTCGGCGAACGTCGACGCCGGGCTCGCGGTCGGCACCTCTCCGCCCGGCGGCGAGACGGTTCAGCGCCGGTCCAACGTGCGCCTGTTCATCAGCTCGGGGCCCGAGCAGGTCACGGTGCCGAACGTCTTCGGGCTCTCGCTCGAGTCGGCGACCGAGCGGCTCGACGACCTCGGTCTGACCTACCGGATCGAGCGCGAGGAGTCCGACGAGCCCGAGGACGAGGTGATCGGACAGGACCCCGAGGAGGGCGCCTCGCTCGAGCCGGGCGGGACCGTGACGCTGACCGTCGCCCAGCCGGCAGAGCAGGTCTCGGTCCCGTTCGTGACGGACCTGTCCGAGCAGGCGGCGCTGCGCGCGCTGCGCGCCGAGGGGCTGAGGGGAACGGTGCAGCGGCGCGACGTCGATGACGAGAGCCAGGACGGCCGCGTGATCGAGCAGCGGCCGGCCGCCGGCAGCGACGTCGACGGCGGGACCGCGGTCACCCTGATCGTCGGGCGCTTCGTCGCGCCGGAGCCGACGCCGACGACGCCGGAGGAGGAGGCCCCGTGATCGGCGACGCGGCTCGAACTCCGGTGCCGACGATCGGACGGCGGTCGTGAGGGTCGCCGTGCTCGGCGGCGGGCCGTCGGGCGAGCACGAGGTGTCGCTCTCCTCGGCCGCGGCGATCGCCGACGGCCTCGTGCAGGCGGGCCATGAGCCGCTGCGCGTGACGATCGGCCGCGACGGTCGTTGGTCGCACGAGGGCGTTCCCGTCGCTCTCGAGCCGGCGGGCGGCCTGCTGGGCTGCGAGGTCGCCTTCCCCGCACTGCACGGCCCCTACGGCGAGGACGGGGTCGTCCAGGGGCTGCTCGAGGCGCTCGCCGTCCCCTACGTCGGGGCCGCCGTCGCGGCGAGCGCGATCTGCGTCGACAAGATCCTCTTCAAGGACGCGATGGCCGTCGCCGGCGTGCCGCAGGTCGGCTACGCGGCAGTCCGGGCGCCGGACGGCTGGCGGGCGGACGGCGACCGCGCGCGGGCCGTCGACCCTGCCGACCTCGAGCGGGTGGCGGCGCTCGGCTTGCCGGTCTTCGTCAAGCCGGCTCGGCTCGGCTCGTCGGTCGGGATCTCCAAGGTGACCGTCGCCGACGAGCTGCCGGCGGCGCTTGCGGCCGCCTGGGAGCACGACCGGCTGGCGATCGTCGAGGCGATGTCGCACGGCTTGGAGATCGAGTGTGCGCTGATCGGCAACGCCGATCCCCAGGTGTCGATGCCTGGCGAGATCGAGATCGACGCGGATTGGTACGACTACGAGGCGAAGTACACCGAGGGCGGGATGCGGCTGATCGTTCCCGCGCGCATCCCGGCGCGCGTCGCCGACAGCGTTCGCTCGCTCGCGGCCGACGTGTTCCGCCGCGTCGACTGCGCCGGCCTCGCGCGCTGCGACTTCTTCGTCGAGGACCCCGAGGGCGACGCGCGCATCCTCGTCAACGAGCTCAACACGATGCCCGGCTTCACCCCGACCTCCGTCTTCCCGAAGCTGTGGGGCGCCTCGGGCCTCGCCTACCCCGACCTGCTCGACCGCCTGCTCGCTCTCGCGCTCGAGCGAATCTCCAACCGATGAGGGATTGTGCAGTTCTGGCGATTGCAATCCCTCATCTGACGCGTTAGGCGAGCTCCCAAAGCTTGCCGGCGAGGACGGGGAGCGGCTTGACCTTCCAGTCGAGGGCCAGCTGGGCGAGCTCGGCCTCGGCGCGTGGAAGCGGCAGGTCGCAGACGGCGGCGACCTCGACCGAGGCGATCGACCCGAAGCGCCGGACGGCGTCGAGGACCGTCGGGCGCGACTCGCCGGTCGGCTGGGCGCCGGCGGCGATGGCCTGCTCGCGGACGAAGTCGTAGGGGCGCATGCCGCAGGTCCAGCGAGGATCGCCGCCGTCGCCCTCGAAGCGCAGCGTCGGGAAGGGGACGCGCTCCTCGCCGACAGCCACCGAGCAGCGGACCTTGTCGGCCTGGCGAACGACATCGGGGACGTCGCGCGCACGCTCGAGGTCGGCGCCGAAAGCCTCGACGATCGCGTGCGAGCCGAGGTCGAGGCGAAACCGCTCGACGTCCAGGCCGGCGCCGCGGGCCTCCTCGACCAGCGCCTCGGGAGCGTCGAGCTTGCGGCGGCGGCAGAGGATTCCCTCGCGCAACGCGCGCAGGTAGCGGTAGGCGGCGTCGCGTCCCTGCTCCTGAGCTGCCTTGACCGCCATGCAGGCGGGGTAGGTGGAGGACAGTGGGCCCTCGGACCACACCAGCGGATCGGTCGGCATCCCGGACTCGTCGGTCGCCTCGAGCCAGTGCTGTGCCAGGCCGGGCTTGCCGTCGCCCGAGCCCCAGCCGGCGTCGGCCCCATACTCGCGCGCGAGGCCGCCCATCACGAAGGTCCATTCGAGGTCGTCGCCGAACTCCACCATCAGCCCCCGGACGACCGGCTCGAACGCCCAGGACCACACACAGGCGGGGTCTGTGATGCAGAGAGCGCGTACCGCCATCGAAGACCGCACAATAGGGACCGTGATCGGCACTCTTCTCAGCGACCGCTTCCGCCTCGAGGAGAAGATCGGCGCGGGCGGGATGTCGACCGTCTACCGCGCTCACGACACGACGCTCGAGCGCTGGGTCGCGATCAAGCTGATGCACCGCGACATCTCGACGGACCCCGACCAGCTCGAGCGGTTCCGGCGCGAGGCGCGCGCCGTCGCGCGGCTCAACCACCCCCACGTCGTGACCGTGATCGACTTCGGCGAGGACGACGGCGCGCCCTACATCGTGCTCGAGCTGGTCGAAGGCGAGACGCTCAAGCAGAGGATCAAGCGCATGGGGCGGCTGCCGGTCGGCGAGGCCGTCGCCTATGCGATCGAGATCGGGCGAGCGCTCTCCGCGGCGCACGCGGTGCGGCTGGTCCACCGCGACGTCAAGCCGCAGAACGTCCTGATCGACCAGCAGGGGCGCGCCAAGGTCACCGACTTCGGCATCGCGCGGTCGCTCGAGGTCCACGGCCTGACGGCCACCGGCCGCGTGCTCGGCACCACCGACTACGTCGCCCCCGAGCAGGCGCTCGGCCACGAGGTGACCGAGCAGTCCGACGTCTACTCGCTCGGGATCGTCCTCTACGAGATGCTCGCCGGCGAGCCGCCGTTCCGCGCCGAGAGCCAGGTCGCGGTGGCGATGAAGCACGTCCAGGAGCCGATGCCCGACATCCAGGTGGCGCGCCCCGACGTCTCGTCGTCGCTGGGCGCGGTCGTCGACCGCGCGACCGCCAAGGAGCTGCGCAACCGCTACGCGACCGCCGACGAACTCGTCCACGACCTCGAGCAGGTGCTGGCGATCGAGGCCGCCCGCGCGGGCGAGACGACCGGCGAGGCGACGACGGTGCTGCAGACCCTCTCGGGCGACACGACCGAGGTGGCTCCGCTGCGGTTGCGCCGCCCGCGGCGCTGGATGCTGTCGGTGCTCGCGGTGGCGGTCCTCGTCGCCGGGGCGATCGGCTTCCTGGCGACCCGCACCGAGCGCGGGCCCGGTGACGCCAGGGGGGTCGGCGGCGGTGGCCTGCGCGCCGTCGCGCTGAGCGGCGACGCGGCGCACGACTACGACCCCCAGGGCGACGAGGACGAGTCCTCGGAGGCGGCCAACTTCGCTATCGACGCCAACCCGACGACGGTATGGGACACCGAGACCTACGAGGTCGGCTTCGACGGCGCGAGCAAGGAGGGCGTCGGGCTGTACGTCGACGCCGGCTCGCGCGTCGCCGCCCGGCGGGTCGACGTCGAGACCTCGACGCCCGGCTTCACAGCGGCGCTCTATGCGGCGAACGACGTGCCCGACGACATCGGCGGCTGGACGAAGGTCAGCAGCGATCTGAGGATCGGCCAGGAGCAGGAGCTGACGCTCGACACCGGGGGCCAGAGCTTCCGCTACTACCTGCTCTGGATCAGCGATCTGCCTGAGGACGGCAAGGCCACGGTCAAGGAGCTGGCGGTCCTTCGCTAGCCGTGCGGTAAGGCGACGTACCGTCTGCCTGCCGTATACAGCCGTGTCTCTGCCCGGTCGCAGAGCGGTCCAGGAGGGATAAGTCCTGGTGCCGACTCGACCCAGGCGGAACAGTCCTGGTCGTGGCCGATCCGCTCCCCAAGTTCGCGGCGAACGTGCGCCGCCTACGAGCGGAGAAGGGCCTGACCCAGGACGCCCTCGCGCAGGGCGCGTCGATGGACCCGGCCGAGGTCCGACGGATCGAGTCCGGCCGCCGCGACCCCGGTGTCCGCGTGCTGTCTCGCGTCGCAGCGGGACTCGGGGTCAAGCCGGCGGACCTGCTCGACGGCATCAACTAGGCCGGGGCGAATCAGCTAGGCGAGGGCGCGCCTCCGCAGGGCGACGATCGCCGCGTCGTCGCTGAGCCCGCGCGCCCAGGCCCGAACCTCGTCGTGGACGAGCTCGGTCAGCGCCTGCGGCTCGCGCGTCATCCCACTGGCGTCGACGACGATCTGCCGCAGCCCGTCGGCTCCGAGCAGCCTTCCCTCGCGGCGCGCCTCGAGGATCCCGTCGGTGAATCCGAGCAGGACGTCGTCGGTGCCCAGCTCGAGCTCGTGAACGCCGTAGCCGGGCGCGGAGTCGATGCCGAGCGGCAGGCCGCCGTCGATCGCCTCCGACAGCGTGCCGTTCGAGCGCAGGATCAGCGGAGCGAGGTGGCCGGCGTTGGCGTAGCGCAGCCGGCGCTCGCCGAGCAGGCCGAAGAAGGCGGTCACGAAGCGATCGCTGGGCAGCCGGCTGCAGAGCATCGCGTTGACCTGCTCGAGCACCACCGCGGGATCGTCGACGTCCCAGCTGCGTGCCTCGATGAAGAAGCGCGCCATCGCGCTCAGCGCCGCGGTCTCGACGCCCTTGCCGACGACGTCGCCGATCACCACCGCGACGTCGCCGTCGGGCAGCGGCCAGGCGCCGTAGAGGTCGCCGCCGGTCGGCTGGTCGTCGGCCGGCTCGTAGAGGACCCCGACGTCCCAGCCCGGCACGCTCGGCAGCGACTCGGGCACGAAGCCGTGTGTCAGGGTGCGCGCGAGATGGCGCTCCTGCTGGAAGGCGTCGGCGTTGGCCAGCGCCGCGGCGGCGATGCGCGCCACCTTCGACACGAGCATCAGGTCGTCGTGGTCGAACTCGCGCCCGCCGTCGCGGACCAGCGACAGCACCCCGAAGAGTCGCGGCCCGAGCTCGATCGGGGCGTGCGCCGAGGGGGTGTCCCCGCCGCGCGAGACGGTCGTGCGCGACCGAACGACGTCAGCGAGCGTCGCGGCATCGACGTCCGCGGACCCCTTGCGTGCCACCGTCGCCACCCGCTGCGAGCCGGGCTGGACGCGACTCAGCAGGCCGTGGTCGGCGCCCGCGATCTGAAGCGCGTGCTCGACGACCTGACGCTCGACCTCGTACGGCTCGAGCGTCGCGGAGGTGCCCTCGGCCGCACGCTTGAGCAGCAGCTCCTCGCGCGCCTTCGCGGCCTCGGTCGCGAGCAGCTCGGAGCGCTCGCGCGCGAGCGCCGCGAGGTCGGCGATCACCGTGACGACGTCGAGGTCGGCCTTGTCGAGCGGATGCAGCGGATCGATCGAGAGCACCGTGATCGCGCCGAGGATGCGCCCGAGCGGGGTCCGGATCGGGCAGCAGATCGCCGACGCGCGCCGGATCAGCTCCCAGGCGTGCGTCGTCGACGCGGAGGTGACGATGTCGCGCGGGTAGCCGGCGGCCTCCCAGTCCTCGAGCCGCGGCAGCATCAACGGGCGCCCGCGCTCCAGGGCGGCCTCGGTGAGCCCCGGACGGCGGCGGTCGTAGGGCCGGGAGAGCGCCGGCGCGAGCGCGTCATGGAGCTCCGGCGAGGAGAACCACGACGCCGTCGGCTCGATCGTCTTGCGTGCGCGGTCGACCGACGTCAGCACGACCGCGTCGGCCCGCACCAGGCGGCGCAGGTGCTCGAGCACGAGGTCGAGTGGATCGCCCGGCTGGCGCCGCAGCGGCTCGTAGCCGAAGTCCGCGGGTGTCCCCGCCGCAGGGCTGCCGTCGTCGAAGGTCATGCTCAGCCCAGCGTAGGTCCGACCGCTCGGCGCCGCCAGAAGTCAGGTGCCGAGCCGCTGTCGGGCGCAGTAGGGTCTGGCGGCCATGGCGGTGCCCCTCTTCGCGACCAGCCTCGAGAGCCACATGCCGGCGCTCGTCGAGCGGCTCGCGGCAGTTGCGAAGGGCGGCCGCTACATCCTCGGCCCCGAGGTCGAGGCCTTCGAGCGCGAGCTCGCCGACTACCTCGGCGTGCGGCACGCGATCGGCGTGGCGAACGGGACCGACGCGATCACGATCGCGCTGCGGGCGCTGGGCGTCGGGCCCGGCGACGAGGTCGTCTGCCCCTCGTTCACCTTCTATGCGACGGTCGAGGCGACGGTCTCGGCCGGGGCGACGCCTGTCTACTGCGACGTCCATCCGGAGACGATGTGCGTGACGGTCGAGACGGTCCGGGCGGCGATCACGCCACGGACGAAGGCGATCGTCGCGGTCCACCTGTTCGGAAACGTCGCGCCGATGGCGGAGCTCCGCGAGCTCGGGCTGCCGGTGCTCGAGGACGCGGCCCAGGCGACCGGCGCGCGGCTCGGCGGAGCGCGGGCGGGGGCGCTCGGCGACGCGGCCACCTTCTCCTTCTTCCCCTCGAAGAACCTGCCCTGCCTTGGCGACGGCGGAGCCGTCACCACCGACGACGACGACGTGGCGGCCGCCGTGCGACGGCTGCGCTTCCATGGCTCCGATGACAAGAGGACCTTCGTCGAGGTGGGCTACAACTCGCGCCTGGACGAGCTGCAGGCCGCGGTGCTGCGGGTGCTCCTGCCCGAGCTCGACGGGTGGAACGCGGCGCGGCGCACGGCGGCGGACCTATACGCGCGCGAGGGCCTCGGCGAGCACGTCGAGCTGCCTGTGCCCGTGGCGGGCGCCGAGCACGTCCACCACCTCTACGTCGTGCGCAGCGCGCGCGCCGACGAGCTTGCTGCGGCGTTGGCCGAGCACGGCATCGGCGCGCGCGGCTACTACCGCACGCCGATCCATCGCCAGCCGGCGACCGCCGGGTTCGCGCCGCCCGGGCTGTCGCTGCCCGGCACCGACGAGGTCGCGCGCACCCACCTGGCGCTGCCGATGGGCCCCGAGCTCACCGAGGACCAGGTCCGCGCGGTCGCCGCCGCCGTCGCCGACGCGTCGGCCTGACCTCCGCCCGGACTCGATGATGGATTCGCATCGCCTGGACAACACAAGCCCTCATCTAGCGTTGGGCGCTCCTGCCCCGCGGGCTCAGATGATGGATTCGCATCGCCTGGACAGCACAATCCTTCATCGAGCGGGATAGCGCATGCGCGTCTGGATCGACCTGACGAACAGCCCGCACGTGCTCGTGATGCGCCCGCTGGTCGAGGCGATGCGGGCGGACGGCCACGTGGTCGAGGTGACCGCGCGCGACTTCGCGCAGACGCTCGAGCTCTGCGAGCGCCTCGGGCTCGACCACACCGCGATCGGCAGCCACGCCGGCGAGCGGCTGGGCGCGAAGGCGATCGGCCTGGCGAGCCGCAGCGGCGCGCTGGTCCGCTGGGCCCGCGGCCGACGGTTCGACGTCGCGATCGGCCATGCGTCCAACGACGTGATGGTCGCCGCCGCGCTGCTGCGGATCCCCTCCTCGACCGCGTTCGACTACGAGTGGGCGACCGTCCAGCACAACGTCAACTGTCGTCTGGCGCGGGCGGTCGTCGTGCCGGACGCCATCCCGCCGGAGCGGCTCGATCGCTACGGCGCACGCGGCAAGGTGCACGGCTACCCGGGCCTGAAGGAGGAGTACTACCTCGCCGACTTCGAGCCCGACGCGGCGGTGCTCGCGGAGCTCGGCCTGGTCGCGAGCGAGCCGATCGCGGTGGTGCGGACCCCGCCCGACGCGTCGCTCTATCACCGCCACGAGAGCCCGGTCTTCCCGCGCATCCTCGAGCATCTCCGCGACCGCGCCCACACCGTCGTGCTGCCGCGGACGCCACGCCAGCGCGAGGAGATCGCCGCGATCGGTGGCCTGATCGTCCCCGAGCGCGCGATCGACGCGCAGAGCCTGATCGCCCACGCCGACCTCGTCGTCTCCGGCGGCGGGACGATGAACCGCGAGGCGGTCGCGCTCGGAACGCCGGTCCTCACGACCTTCGAGGGCCGCCTCGGAGCGGTCGACGAGCGGCTGCTGGCCGAAGGTCGCTTGCGCCGCCTCGAGGATCTCGGGGAGATAGAGGTCGTGAAGCGCGGCGACCCGTCCGCCGACCGCATTCGCCGCGACCCGCGCGTCCTCGTCGACCTGATGCTCTGCGCTGCCGACCGCTGAACGTCCCGATCCAACCGCCCCGCAGGCCGCCCCCGGCGGTACCCTGAGCCCCTTGCCCTCCCGTCTCACATCCTCGGTCGGGGTGCGCCGGATCGGACAGGTCGTCGTCGACGGCTGCCTGGTGGCGCTCGCCTACTACCTCGCCTACGTCCTGCGCTTCGACGAGGGCGTCCCCAACCGCTACGACGAGCTGCTCGTCGACACGGTCGCCTTCGTGGTCGTGCTCAAGCTGGCGCTGTTCGCCGCCTTCGGCCTCTACTCGAAGCTCTGGCGGTTCGTCGACCAGGCCGACTTCGAGTCGATCCTGAAGGCGGTCGCGGTCTCTAGCTTCGCGCTGATCGGGCTCAGCTTCCTCTTCTCACCCGGCGACGTCGACCCGCCGCGCGGCGTGATCGCGCTCGACTTCCTGCTGACGCTGGCGCTGGTCGGCGGCGCGCGCTTCGCCGTCCGCGCGCTGGTCGAGCGCCAGCTGCGCCGCCCGCTCGTCGCGCGCGCGACGACCGAGGTGCTGATCGTCGGCGCCGGCAACGGCGGCCAGCAGGTCGCGATCGAGCTGCGCCGCAACCCCGAGCTGTCGACCGCCGTGATCGGGTTCGTCGACGACGACCCGCGCAAGCAGGGGATGGTCGTCGGCGGCCACCGCGTCCACGGCAGCACCGCCGACCTGCCGCGCGTGCTCGACGACACCAAGCCCGACGAGGTGATCATCGCGATCCCCTCGGCGCCGGGCATGCTGCGCCAGAAGGTCGTGACCGCCTGTCGCGAGCGCAACATCCCGGTGCGCACCCTGCCCACGACCTTCGAGCTGCTCTCGCGCGGCCCGAACCTGCTGCGCCAGGTGCGCGACGTCCAGGTCGAGGACGTCCTCGGCCGCGAGCCGGTGCGCGTCGAGGTCGACCGCGTCGGCGCCTACCTGACCGGGCAGGTCGTGCTGGTGACCGGCGCCGGCGGCTCGATCGGCTCGGAGCTCTGCCGACAGATCGCGCGCGTCAAGCCGAAGCGGCTGGTGCTCGTCGACCACGGTGAGAACAACCTCTTCGAGATCCGCCGCGAGCTCGAGGACGACCGTCACTTCGGCAACCTCGTCGCGGTGCTCGCCGACTGCAAGGACGCGACGCGGATGGGCGAGCTGTTCGCGGCCGAGTGCCCGTCGGTCGTCTTCCACGCCGCCGCCTACAAGCACGTGCCGCTGATGGAGGAGAACCCGGTCGAGGCGGTGCGCAACAACGCGGTCGCGACGCGCATCGTCGCGGCTGCCGCCGGCGAGTGCGGAAGCGAGCGGTTCATCCTCGTCTCGACCGACAAGGCGGTCGCTCCGGCGACCGTGATGGGAGCGTCGAAGGCGCTCGCCGAGTGGGCGATCGAGGCAGCCCAGAACCGCTACCACGGCACCCGCTACGCGGCCGTGCGCTTCGGCAACGTGCTCGGCTCGTCCGGCTCGGTCGTGCCGATCTTCCGCCGCCAGATCGCCGCCGGCGGGCCGGTGACGGTCACCGACGAGAGCATGACGCGCTACTTCATGACGATCCCCGAGGCGGTTCAGCTGATCATCCGCTCCGGCGACCTGGCCACCGGCTCGCAGGTCTTCGTGCTCGAGATGGGCGACCCGGTGAAGATCGTCGACCTGGCGCGCAACATGATCCGGCTGTCCGGCAAGGAGCCCGACGTCGACATCGCGATCGAGATCGTCGGGCGCCGGCCCGGCGAGAAGATCCACGAGGAGCTGTTCGACACCGGCGAGCGGCCACAGCCGACGCCGGCCGAGAAGATCGTCGCGGCCGTCCGGCCCCGACTGGACCCCGACTGGGTCGAGCGGGCCTTCGCGCGGATCGAGGAGCTCGTCTACAACGGCGACGCCGCCGCACTGGCGAGCGCCGTCGCCGAGCTGTCCGCGGAGCGGGCGCTGACCGCCGTGGACGCGGACTAGAGTTCACCAACTTCGCATGGAGATCCTCCAGGAAATCGGCTCATACGCGGGCCTCGCGGCGGTCGTCGGGCTCGCGGTGCTGTCCGCCCTCTACTTCTCGCAGGCGCGCGACGTCAAG
>DATABO010000110.1:0-16165 GCA_036259535.1 Thermoleophilaceae bacterium | reverse complement strand
CTTGAGCACACCTGGGTGTGCTCAAGTGTCCGAACCCGCTCCGCGGAGGGCGCCGACGGCTACGATCGGCGACGTGAGAGACGACCTGACGCGGCTCGCGGACATCGCGGAGAGCATCGAGTCGCAGGCCCGGGAGCTGCGCGAGCAGATCGAGCGGCTATCGCAGACAGAGCCGGAGCAGACGGCGACGCCGCCAGCGGCGGCCGACGACTCCGAGGCGCGCCTCGTCGCCTACAGCATGGTGCTCGACGGCAGGCCGCGTGAGGAGGTCGCGCGGCACCTCGCCGACGAGCTCGGGATCGAGGACAGCGGCGCGCTGCTCGACGACCTCTATGCGCGCGCCGAGCGCTGAGGGCGAACGTCTGTTCGCACGGCTAGACTCGTTCGAGTGACGCCTCCGAAGACGGGCGGGGCGGCTGACGAGATCGTCGTCGCCGGCGCGCGCGAGCACAACCTCAAGGACATCGACATCCGGCTGCCCCGGAACGCGCTCGTGGTGATCACGGGGCTGTCCGGCTCTGGCAAGTCGAGCCTGGCGTTCGACACGATCTACGCGGAGGGCCAGCGCCGCTACGTCGAGTCGCTGTCGGCGTACGCGCGCCAGTTCCTCGGCCAGATGGACAAGCCCGACGTCGACTCGATCGAGGGCCTGTCGCCGGCGATCTCGATCGACCAGAAGACGACCTCGCGCAATCCGCGCTCGACGGTCGGCACGGTCACCGAGATCTACGACTACCTGCGTCTGCTTTGGGCGCGGATCGGCCACCCGCACTGCTTCAACTGCGGCGAGCCGATCGCCGCCCAGTCGGCCGAGCAGATCGTCGATCAGGTGATGACCTTCGACGAGGGCACGCGCTTCATGGTCGAGGCGCCGGTGATCCGCGGGCGCAAGGGCGAGTACGGGAAGCTCTTCGAGGAGCTGCGTGCCGAGGGGTTCACGCGCGTCAAGGTCGACGGCAAGCTGCGCCGGCTCGAGGAGTCGATCGTGCTCGACAAGCGCTACAAGCACGACATCTCGATCGTCGTCGACCGGCTGGTCATGCGTCACGACCTGCGCAAGCGGCTCGCCGACTCGATCGAGACGGCGGTCGCCCACGCCGACGGGATGGTCGACATCGAGCAGATCGGGCCCGATGGCGAGGAGGGCGAGGTCACGACCTACTCGGAGCGCTTCGCCTGCCTCAACTGCGGCACCTCGATGCCGGAGCTCGAGCCGCGGATGTTCTCGTTCAACTCTCCTCACGGCGCGTGCCCGCGCTGCACCGGCCTCGGCTCGCAGATGGAGATCGACCCGGAGCTGATCGTCCCCGACCCCTCCCTGTCGCTCGGCGAGGGGGCGATCCTGCCGTGGTCGACGAGCGCGTCGAACTACTACGAGCAGATGACCCAGGCGATCGCCGAGAAGTGGGAGGTCGACATGGACACGCCCTGGGAGGAGCTCGAGGAGGAGGTGCGCGACACCTTCCTCTACGGCACCAACGGCGACAAGATCTACGTCTCCTACAAGAACCGCTACGGGCGCAAGCGGTCGTACATGACCCGCTTCGAGGGGATCGTCCACAACCTCGAGCGGCGCTACAAGGAGACCGACTCCGAGTACTCGCGGGAGAAGATCGAGGAGTACATGTCGGTGCGGCCGTGCCCTGAGTGCCACGGCGCGCGGCTGCGGCCGGAGAGCCTGGCGGTCAAGGTCGGCGGCCTCGGAATCCACGAGCTGACGCGAATGTCGGCGCGACGGACGATCGAGTGGTTCGACGAGCTCGCGCTGACCGAGACCGAGCGCCAGATCGCACGGCTCATCTTGCGCGAGATCGAGGAGCGGCTGCGCTTCCTGGACAACGTCGGCGTCGGCTACCTGTCGCTCGAGCGGGCGGCGGCGACGTTGTCCGGGGGCGAGGCGCAGCGCATCCGGCTGGCGACGCAGATCGGCTCGAGCCTCGTCGGGGTGCTCTACATCCTCGACGAGCCTTCGATCGGCTTGCACCAGCGCGACAACGAGCGCCTCATCGCGACGCTCGAGCGTCTGCGCGACCTCGGCAACACGGTGATCGTCGTCGAGCACGACGAGGGCACGATGCTGGCGGCCGACCACCTCGTGGATCTCGGCCCGGGCGCCGGCGAGCACGGCGGCGAGCTGGTCGCGGCCGGGACGCCCAAGCAGGTGATGCGGGTCAAGAAGTCGCTGACCGGCCAGTTCCTCGCTGGCGAGCGGACGATCCCGCTGCCGAAGCGCCGCCGCGTCGCGACCGGTGAGATCACGATCGAGGGCGCGTCGCAGCACAACCTGCGCGACGTCGACGTCGCGATCCCGCTCGGCGTCTTCTGCTGCGTGACCGGCGTGTCTGGCTCGGGCAAGTCGACGTTGGTCAACGAGGTGCTGCACAAGGCGGTGTCGAACCGGCTCCACCGCACCAAGCAGCGCCCTGGCGCGCACCGCCGGATCGGCGGGCTCGACGCAGTCGACAAGATCATCAACATCGATCAGTCGCCGATCGGCCGCACGCCGCGGTCGAACCCCGCGACCTACACGGGGCTGTTCGACTCGATCCGCGACCTCTTCTCGAAGACGCAGGAGGCGCGAGCGCGCGGCTACAAGCCCGGCCGCTTCTCGTTCAACGTCAAGGGCGGCCGCTGCGAGGTCTGCCGCGGCGACGGCCAGATCAAGATCGAGATGCACTTCCTGCCTGACGTCTACGTGCCGTGCGAGCAGTGCGACGGCCGCCGCTACAACCGCGAGACGCTCGAGGTCCGCTTCAAGGGCAAGACGATCGCCGACGTGCTCGCGATGCCTGTCGAGGAGGCGCTCGAGTTCTTCCAGCACATCCCGAAGATCAAGCGCAGACTGCAGGCGCTGCACGACGTCGGGCTCGACTACATCCGCCTCGGCCAGCCGGCGACGACGCTGTCCGGCGGCGAGGCGCAGCGGGTCAAGCTGGCGACCGAGCTGGCGAAGGTCGCGACCGGGCGGACGCTCTACATCCTCGACGAGCCGACGACCGGGCTGCACTTCGCCGACGTCGAGCGGCTGCTCGAGATGCTCGAGCGGCTGGTCGACAACGGCAACACCGTCGTGGTCATCGAGCACAACCTCGACGTGATCAAGACCGCCGACCGGATCGTGGACATGGGGCCCGAAGGCGGCGAGGAGGGCGGCCTGGTCGTCGCCACCGGCACGCCCGAGCAGGTCGCCGCGACGCCCGAGTCGCACACCGGCCGCTTCCTGGCGGGGATCGTCGAGCCAGCGTCGCCGGCCGAGAGGCGCCGGTGGCCGCCGCGCCCGAAGGTCGCGACGGCCGCCTGACGTCGGGACTAGTTTCCGTTCAGAGTTGCGACCTGGACGGCGGTGATCGTCCGAGCGAGCCAGTTGCCCGACGCGGAGTTCGTCCGGCAGACGACGGTCGCGTTGCCGGGCGCCGCGAGCGTGCCACCGGACGTGAGCGCGACGACATCGCGGTCGTCGGCCGCCCCACTGCCAGTCACGTCGAGCTCGAGTGCGTCATGGAAGTTGTCGATGACGGTCCCGCCCAACTCGAGCGAGCAGCCGTACTGCCGGACAGCCCCCTCGTTGTTGTTCACCACGACCTTCGCAGTCAGGATGAAGCTGCCGGCCGGCAGAGCCATCGTCGCGACCGTCTGGTCCGTGTTCGTGACGAAGTTCAGGATGTTCGTTCCCCGGAAGAAGAAGCCGTCACTGGGCCCGCGCGCACCGGTCGCGCCAGTAGCTCCTGCGGGGCCCGTGGGACCTGCGGGGCCCGTGGCACCAGCGGGGCCGGTCTTGCCACGGAGCGACGCCACCGTCTTGCGCTTGATGTCGTTGGTGGTGATCGTGCGGTTCTTGATCTTCTTGCCGGTGACCGCCCCGTTCCTGATGTCCTTCGTGCCGATGGTCGCGGCGGCGTAGCCGACGCCGCCGAGGGCGACGAACAGGGCGATGCACGCCACTACGAGGGCTGGGGACGGCTGCTTGATGCGCTTGCGCACTTCGATACCTCCAAGGTCGGGCCAGGACGCCGTACTCGGGCGAGAGGAACCGCTGGCCAGTTGCTCGCGACACTAATCGCGACCGCCGCATGATGGAAGGGGCGCAGGACAGATGCCTGGGTCGCTCTGCCAAGCTGCCGGCCGTGGACCTGGATGTGGATGCCGCTCGGACGTGGTGGCGCAAGTGGCGCTGGTACGAGCGGAACTCGCTGCCGTGGCGACGCTTGGCGATCCACCGCGAGCTGGCCCGGCGACGTGCGTTCGCGCGCTGGCCGATCCAAGGCGAGGTCCTGGAGCTCTTGCGCGAGGGACGGCTCGAGGTGGGGGAGGGCACGATGTTCGAGCCGAACGTCTGGTTGACGGCGCCGGACCCGGCCCGGATCAGGATCGGCGGCGGCAGCTTCCTGAACGTCGGCGTCATGGTGGCCGCGGTCGAGCTGGTCGAGATCGGCGACCACTGCATGTTCGCCAACGGCTGCTTCGTGACCGATGCGGCCCACCGCTTCGACGATCCCGTCGAACCCGTCACTTGGCAGGGATTCACGAGCAAGGGCCCGACGAGGATCGGCGACAACGTCTGGTGCGGGGCCAACGTGGTCGTAACGAGCGGCGTCACGATCGGTGAGCGCGCGGTCATCGGCGCGAACAGCGTCGTGACGAGCGACGTCCCGTCGCACACGGTTGCGGCCGGAACGCCGGCGAAGCCGATCGCGGAGGTCGAGTACCCCGGATCGTCCAGCGTGGGCTGATCGCACCCGCCCACGCCGACGGGCCGGGGAGACCCCGGCCCGTCGAACATGGCGAGGCTGCGGTGCGCTAGTTGCTCAGGCAGAGCGCGTAGGCGGTGAAGTCACGCGCCGCGGCGGTCCCGTTGTAGACCCGAGTCGACCAATCGCCTCCCGTGCCGGGGAAGCTGTGGACCACATGCAGGTTGACCGCTGCTGCGCCGATCGCGCCGCTCCAGACGCCGCCACCGGAGAGCAGCTGCTCGCCCGCCGCGCAGTTGGCCTCGACGAGCGCCGTGCCGCCGGCCGGAATCGATGCGACCGCGGTGCGACGGGTCGTCGCCGCAAGCTTCGACGCGTTCACGGCGTCGTTCTGCAGCGCGGTCCTCGCGACGCCGTTGGGCTCCACCGTCGCCGCGGTTTGGGCGCTGACCGCCGTCTGCGCGGTGGTGGCGCTGTCGGCGGTGACGGCCGTCTGGGCGTTATCGGCGTTCGTCGCGCTCTGGGCGCTGACGGCCGTCTGCGCGTTGACTGCCTCCTGTGCCTGCTGCGCGTTGGCGGCGCTCGGCACCTGTCCGAGCGTCGACTCCTTGATCTTCGGGCCGCCGAGTGAGTCGGCCTTGACCTTGCTGCCGGTGATCGTGCCCTGCTTGAGCTTCTTGCCGGTGACGGTGCCGTTCTTGATGTCCTTGCCGTCGATCGTCGCCGCGGCGTACGACACGCCGCCGAGCGCGGCGAACAGGGCGACCATCGCGATCAGCGAGGCCGGGTTGAGATGTGTGCGGATGGTGCGGAACATTGTCGACCTCCTGGTCGGACGGTGTGATTGACACCCGTCCAACCGGGGGGCCGGCGGTTGCTTACGCGGCGGTCGAAAAAAGTTCTCAGCCGAAGAGGTCGAGCTGCTCCGCGCTGGTCTCGCCTTCGCCTTCGACCGACTCGTCGGCGGGCGGGGCGGCGGCGGCATGGACGGCGTCCGCCTGCGGCGGCGGTCCTTCCGCCAGCAGTGCCGGCAGCCTGCGAAAGTCCTCGCGCAGCTGCTCCTTGACGCTTGGCGTGCGCAGCCCGGCGGCGGGATGGTAGATCGGGAAGATCTGGACGGTTCGAAGGCCGAGCTGGTGGACCTGCGGCACGCCGTGCACTCGGCTGATTCCGGTGCTGGAGCCGGTCAGCAGCTTCGTAGAGAAGTTGCCGAGCGTGCAGATGACCGTCGGCTCGATCAGCTCGACCTGTCGGAACAGGTACGGCTGGCAGGCAGAGATCTCCTCCGGCTGGGGATCGCGGTTGCCGGGCGGGCGGCTCTTCAAGACGTTCGCGATGAAGACGTCGTCGCGCGCGAGGCCGTTCTCCGCGAGCAGCTCGTCGAGGAGCTTGCCCGCACGTCCCACGAACGGGATCCCCTGGAGGTCCTCCTGCGCGCCGGGCGCCTCTCCGACGAACATCAGGTCGGCGTCCGCGTTGCCGGCGCCGAACACGACCTGGGTGCGGGTGGCGTGAAGCGGACAGCGCTCGCACCTGCGTACCTCGCGGTAGAGCTCGACCAGCTGCTCGCGCCGTTGCTCGGCAGTCGCCATCGGCGCTCAGCCTAGTTCGACGGGCGGCGGCTCGAAACCGCGGCGGAAATTGGCCGGCCGCCGAGACCGGCGCTATCCTTGATCGTACGGCCGCTACCCAGCTCGGGAGCGGACCGTCAGTCAGACCGACCGGTACCCACAGGGACTGGAACGGAAATCTCACAGGCCACCACAACCCCCGGCCACGCATCTACCAGCGTGGCGATCGTCGGCGCCGGCCGGCTCGGAACGGCGCTCGCGCGAGCGCTGGATGCGGCAGGCAGCTGCGTGGAGGGCCCGCTCGGACGCGATTCGGCGCCCCAGAGCGAGATCGTCCTGCTCTGCGTGCCTGACGGAGAGATCGCCGCCGCCGCTGGGCGCGTTCACGGGGCGCGATTCGTCGGTCACGTCAGCGGCGCCACGCCGCTCGACGCGCTCGACCGCTCCAGCGGAGAGGCGTTCGGCCTGCACCCGCTGCAGAGCTTCGCCGGCGGCGAGGGCCCGGGGGCGTTTCGCGGCGTCGGCTGTGCGATCGCCGGGAGGAGCCCGGAGGCGCTGAGCGTCGCACGTGGCCTTGCCGAGCGGCTGGGCATGGCGCCGATCGAGATCGCCGACGCCGAGCGGGCCGCCTACCACGCCGCGGCCTCGGTCGCCTCGAACTTCCTCGTCACCCTGCAGGCGGCCGCCGAGCGGCTGGCCGGCGGAGCCGGGATCGCGCCTGCCGAGGCGCGCGCGCTGCTCGGCCCGCTCGTGCTCGCCACGGTCGGCAACTGGGCCGAGCGCGGCCCGGAGGCCGCCCTGACGGGGCCGGTCGCGCGCGGAGACCACGCGACGGTCGCGCGCCAGCGCGAGGCCGTCGAGCGGCACGCCCCGGACCTGCTCGACCTCTTCGACGAGCTGGTCGCGCGTACCGCGGCGCTCGCGGGCAAGCCCGCGCCGATCGCCCAGCCGTCCGGGGCGGACGCCCGCGGAGCGACCTCGATGGCGGTCGTCTCGTGAATCTGGCTCGCACCGTCGCCGAGCTGCGCAGCGTGCTCGCCGCCCGGCGTGACGCCGGCGAGACGGTCGCGCTGGTCCCCACGATGGGCTCCTTCCACGACGGGCACCTGGCGCTGATGCGCGCGGCGCGCAGCGCCTGCGACTGCGTCGTCGTCTCGCTGTTCGTCAACCCGACGCAGTTCGGCGCGGGCGAGGACCTCGCGGCCTACCCCCGCGAGGAAGAGCGCGACGCCGAGCTCGCCACGGGCGAGGGCGTCGACGTGCTCTTCGCGCCGTCGGTCGACGAGGTCTACCCGGAGGGATTCGCCACGACGGTCAGCGTCGGCGGCGTGAGCGAGGTGCTCTGCGGTGACGCCGAGCGGCGCGGGCGCGACCACTTCGACGGCGTCACGACCGTCGTCTGCAAGCTCTTCAACATGGTCGCGCCCGACGTCGCCTTCTTCGGTCGGAAGGACGCCCAGCAGGTCGTCGTGATCGAGCGGATGGTGCGCGACCTCGACATCCCGGTGCGGATCGAGACGGTGCCCACCGTGCGCGAGCCAGACGGCCTCGCGCTGAGCTCGCGCAACGCCTACCTCGATCCGGCGGAGCGCGACCGTGCGACAGCGCTTAGCCGCGCCCTGACCGCGGCCGAGCGAGCGGTCGCCGCCGGCACCACCGACGCCGCCGCGGTGCTAGCGGCGGCGCGTGGCGAGCTCGACGCCGCCGGCATCGAGCCGGAGTACCTCGAGCTGCGCTCCGCGCGCGACCTCGCGCCCGTCGAGCGCGTCAATGGCTCGACCCTGCTTGCCGTGGCCGCCCGTGTCGGCCGCGCCCGCCTGATCGACAACACGGTCCTAACGTCGGACGCGACCGTCTCGCGCCCCGGCACACCTCGACAAGGAGTCCTCCCCAGATGAGACGGAAGATGCTCAAGTCCAAGATCCACCGCGCGACGCTGACCGCCAGCGACCTCAACTACGTCGGCTCGATCACCGTCGACGCCGACCTGCTCGAGGCCGCCGACATTCGCGAGCACGAGCTCGTGCACGTGCTCGACATCGACAACGGCGCCCGCTTCGAGACCTACACGATCGCCGGGCGCCGCGGCTCGGGGGACATACAGGTCAACGGAGCCGCTGCGCGCCTGGTCCACACGGGCGACAAGGTGATCGTCGTCTCCTACGCCGAGTACGAGGAGGCCGAGCTCGAGGCCTACGAGCCGCTCGTCGTCCACGTCAACGCCGCCAACGAGATCGTCACCGTCGACGATGCGGTCGCGGAGCTCCTGTCATGAGCGCGCGGCCGAAGATCGCGACTGCGCCGCCGGCCAAGGGGAAGCCGGTCACGCTCTCCTCGCTGGTCGAGCGCAAGGCGCTCGGCGAGCCGATCGCGATGGTCACCGCCTACGACTATCCCGGCGCCCAGGTCGCCGAGGAGGCGGGCGTCGACGTCGTGCTGGTCGGCGACTCGGCGGCGATGACCGTCCTGGGCTACCCGAGCACCGTGCCGGTATCGGTCGACGAGATGCTGATGCTCACCGCCGCGGTTCGGCGCGGGCTGCGCACGCCGATCCTCGTCGGCGACCTGCCGTTCGGCTCATACGAGCGCTCAGACGAGCAGGCGGTCGAGACGGCGCAGCGATTCGTCAAGGAGGCCGGCTGCGACGCCGTCAAGCTCGAGCGCGGCGGGACGTCCGTCGACCGGGCGCGGGCGATCGTCGAGGCCGGGATCCCGGTGATGGGGCACGTCGGACTGACGCCTCAGACCGCGACTGCGCTCGGCGGCTACCGCTCGCAGGGACGCACCGCCGACCGTGCGCTCGACGTTGCGCGCGACGCGCTCGCGCTCGAGGACGCCGGCTGCTTCGCGATCGTCTTCGAGGCGATCCCGTCCGACCTGACCGACGAGCTGATGCCGCGGCTCGGGGTGCCGGTGATCGGCATCGGCGCGGGTCCCTCGACCGACGGTCAGGTGCTGGTGATGCACGACCTGCTGGGCATCTACGACGGCCACGCGGCGCGCTTCGTCAAGCGCTACGCGGCGGTCCGCGACGAGATGGTCGCCGGCGTGCGGGCGTATGCCGACGAGGTGCGCAGGCGCCAGTACCCGGCGCCGGAGCACGGGTACACGATGGCCCCGGACGAGGTCGCACGGCTGCGCGAGCTGCTCGACGCGGAGTTTCGCGCGTAGCTACTTCCGGGCACTGCCCGGGTTGAGGAGGGAGAGCCCCGAACTCGACCGAGGAGGCAGCGCCCGTGTCCCGCAATCGAAAGCTCGTGCCCTCGCCCGCGATGGCCGTGGCCCTGCTGGCGCTGTTCGTCGCGCTCGGCGGCGGCGCGTACGCGGCAATCGTGGTGACCGGCAAGAACGTCAGGAACGCCAGCCTGACCGGCGTGGACTTCAAGAAGCGGTCGCTGCACGGCTCGAAGCTGCGCGCGGACTCGATCGGCGGCGGCTCGATCAAGGAGTCGACCCTTGGTCCGGTCCAGGCGCTCGCCCATCAGGCGGCGGTGGCGGGCAGCGGAGCGCTGGCGCGGGGACGCGGCGTGACGAGCTCGATCCGCACCGCGGTGGGGCGCTACCAGGTGGCCTTCGACCGCGACGTGCGCGGCTGCGTCTACGGCGCGACCGTTGGCGACGTCAGCGCGGCGGGGCCCGGCAACGGCGTGGCGACCGTGGCGAGCAACCCCCTCAACACCAGCGTGGTCGACGTACGCACCTTCACCTACAACAACGCGGGCAACCCGGTCGACGAGAACCGGCCGTTCCATCTGCTGGTCAGCTGCTGACGGGGGTGGTGGCCCGACGCTCGGGTGAGGGCTCGGTGGTTCACACTTCGGCGTGTGATCCTCGAGACGGATAGCGCGGCGGGGACCGAGGCTGCGGGCGCCGATCTCGCCGTGCGGCTACGTCCGGGCGATGTCGTTCTGGTCACCGGCGAGCTGGGCAGCGGCAAGACGACGTTCGTGCGCGGCGCCTGCCGCGAGCTGGGGGTAGAGGCTGCTGTGACGAGCCCGACCTTCACGATCGGCCAGGTCTATGCGGGCCGTGTCGAGGTGGCCCATCTCGACCTCTACCGGCTCGACTCGCTCGCCGGCGAGGACCCCGCTCTGTTGGACGACTACCTGACGCCGGAGCGGATCGGCTTCGTCGAGTGGCCCGCGATCGGCGAGACCGCGATCGCGCACGTCGCGGCGCGCGTCCGGCTGGAGCACGCCGGCGGCGATCGGCGCCGCCTGGAGATCGGGTGAGGGTCCTCGGGATCGACACCGCGACGGCAGCCAGCGCGGCATGCGTGCTGCGGAGCGACGGTTCGGCGTTCGAGGTCGAGCCGGCCGCGTCCCGGCTGGCCGAGCCGCCGGCACACGCGTCGGAGCTGATGCCGGCCGTGGTCCGCTGCCTCGACGAGTCCGGTTTGGATTGGGGCGAGCTCGATGCGATCGCCGTCGGCGTCGGGCCCGGGATGTTCACCGGCCTGCGGATCGGCATCGCCACCGCGCGGGGTCTCGCGGCCGCGACGGAAGTCGAGCTGCGGCCGGTGTCGTCGCTCGCGGCGCTGGCGGCGGGCGTGGACGGCCTCGGGGCCGAACGCGACGACCTTCGCCCGGTGCTCGCGCTGATCGACGCCCGCCGCGGCGAGGTGTTCGCGGCGCTCCATGACGGCCCGGACACGGTCTGGGAGCCGTTCGTCGCGGCTCCCGAGGCGCTTGCGGAGCGGATCGAGGCGGAGGGAATCAGCCCTTTGGCAGTAGGAGACGGAGCGGTACGCTTTCAAGACGTCCTCGAGGCGGCGGGCGCGGCGGTCCCGGAAGCCGGCTCGCGCTCCCACGTGGTGCGCGGCCGCTCGATCTGCCGGCTGGCGGCGACCGCGGCTCCGGCTTCGATCGAGGCCGTGTTGCCCCGCTACATCCGCCTCCCGGACGCGAAGCCGAGGACCGCGTGAACCAACCGCTCGAGATCAGGAGCCTCGCCTACGCAGACCTGCCGCAGGTGATCGCGATCGAGCGGCGCGCGTTCAGCACGCCGTGGTCGCTGGCGATGTTCGTGCTCGAGCTGTCGAAGCCGTCGGGGATCTGCCTAGCCGCCACACGCGGCGGTCGGATCGTCGGCTACGTGGTCTGCTCGCGCTACGACACCGTCTGGCACGTGATGAACATCGCTGTCGACGACCGGCTGCTGCGGCAGGGGATCGCCAGTGCGCTGCTGACCCGGCTCTTCGCACGGGCGGACGCTCCCGGCGAGCAGTACACGCTCGAGGTCCGCCCGTCGAACGAGCCGGCGATCGGGCTCTACGAGCGCTTCGGGTTCCGGGCGGCCGGAAAGCGGCGCGGCTATTACCACGACAACCGGGAGGACGCCCTGATCATGTGGCGCACGAGCGGCGCCGAGGTAGGCACCGAGCTGCCACAGACCGAGACGGCCGGCGGATGATCCTCGCGATCGAGACGAGCTGCGACGACACCTGCGCCGCCGTCGTCGGCGAGCGGGGCGAGATCCACTCGAATGAGATCGCCTCCCAGGGCCTGCTGCACGAGCGCTACGGGGGAGTCGTGCCGGAGATCGCCTCGCGTCATCACCTCGAGCTGCTCGACGCGATCGTCGCCGATGCGCTCGAGGACGCCGGCCTCGCCCTCGACGACTGCGACCGGATCGCCGTGACTCGGGGGCCGGGGCTGATCGGGGCGCTGCTGGTCGGCCTGTCGTCGGCAAAGGCGCTCGCCGCCGCCCGGCGCCTGCCGCTGGTCCCGGTCGACCACCTGCACGGCCACGTGGTCGCATCGACGCTCGCGCCCGACCCGATCGAGCCCCCCTACGTCTGCCTCGTGGCCAGCGGCGGTCACACCTTCGTGGCGCGCGTCGACGACCCGAGCAGCTATGCCGTCCTCGGCGAGACGCTCGACGACGCCGCCGGCGAGGCGTTCGACAAGGGCGCGCGGATCCTCGGCCTCGGCTACCCGGGCGGGCCGGCGATCGACCGCCTGGCGCGCGATGGCGAGCCGGGGGCCTTCGACTTCCCACGCTCGCAGCCGGCCGGAGGCGAGGGCTCGGCGGGACTCGACTTCAGCTTCTCGGGCCTCAAGACCGCGCTGCTGTACTGCGTGCGCGACCTCGGCGAGCGGGAGGCGGAGCTGCGCAAGGCCGACCTCGCGGCGTCCTACCAGGCCGCGATCGTCGACGCGCTCGTCGCTCGGCTCGGCCAGGCGATCGAGCGCGAGGGCGTGCGCAACGTCGCGCTCGGCGGCGGCGTGGCCGCCAACTCCTCTCTGCGGTCGGGCGCCGAGCGGCTCTGCGAAGCGCGCGGCGCGCGGCTCTGGACTCCCGCGCGCGAGCTCTGCACCGACAATGCGGCGATGATCGGAGCCGCCGCTCGCTTCACACCGGCGCTCGCGTATCCCGACTATCTAGACCTCGACGCCGCGGCCCGGCTGGGGTAGGCAAGGCCATGCCGACGGTCACGCTCTACGGCAAGCCGGGCTGCTGCCTCTGCGACAACGCTCGGAGCGAGGTCGCGCGCCTGCGCGTGCGTCACCGCTTCGAGCTCGAGGAGGTCGACGTCTCGCTCGACGCTCGGTTGCACCGCGAGTACGGCGAGCGGATCCCGGTGGTCGCCGTCGACGGGCGAGAGGCCTGCGAGCTGGAGGTCGACGTCGCGGAGATCGAGCGGCTGCTCGCTAGAGTTGCCAGGTCTTGAGCGTCCAGCCCACCATGCGCGCCGGAGCGGCGGACGACGGGACCGCGCCCGATCGTCTGTCGCTGGGCGTGGCGGCACGGCTGTCGCGCTACCTGCAGGTGCTGACGCAGGCGCGCAAGATGGGCAAGGAGACGATCTCCTCGCAGGAGCTCGCCGACTACACCCACGTCAACTCGACCCAGATCCGCCGTGACCTGTCCGGCTTCGGCAAGTTCGGCAAGCGGGGAGTCGGCTACAACGTCGACTCGCTCGTCTCGCAGATCCGCAAGATCCTGAGGACCAGCGGTCAGCACAACATCGCCCTCGTCGGCGCCGGCCACCTCGGTCAGGCGATCGCCGGATCGGACATCTTCGCCGACCACGGCTTCCGCGTGGTCGCCGTGTTCGACACCGATCCGGAGAAGGTCGGCAAGCCGATCAGCGACCAGCTCGGCGTGCGGCCGATCGAAGAGCTCGAGGACGTCGTGCGCGAGGAGGAGATCGTCGTCGGGGTGATCGCCGTGCCCACCGAAGCCGCCCAGGGCGTTGCCGACCGGCTCGTCGGCGCGAACGTGAAGATTCTCTTCAACTACTCCGAGGCGCTGCTGCAGGTACCGCCGGAGGTCACCGTCCACACCTCCAGCCCGGCCGTCGACCTGCTCTACGCGCTCTACTTCTACCTGACCTGACCATGCTCGACATGGCCCGCGCGCGCGAGGTCTTCGAGGCCTCCGATGACTTCACCGTCGGACTCGAGGAGGAGTTCCAGATCCTCGATCCGGCCACGCTCTCGCTGTCGCAGCGCTACGGCGAGCTGGCCGCCGCCGCCCGCGCCGACGCGCTGCTCGGCGAGGCCATCGCCGGCGAGCTGATCGAGTCGGAGATCGAGATTCGCTCCGGACGCGGGGCGACCTTCAACGACGCCGTCGCCGCGCAGCGGGAGGCGCGGGCGCGCCTGTTCGCGCTCGCCGCCGACCAGGGTGCCCGGCTCGCGGCTACGGCGACCCATCCGTGGAGTCCGTGGCAGGAGCAGCGGATCATCGACACCGAGCACTATCGCCGCGTCGAGGACGGGCTCAAGTACGTCGCCTGGCGCAACAACACCTTCAGCCTCCACGTTCATGTCGGCGTCCGCGACGCCGACCGCGCGATCGCCGTCTGCGACCGGATGCGCGCACTGCTGCCGGAGCTGCTGGCGCTATCGGCCAACTCACCGTTCCTCGACGGCCGCGACTCCGGGCTGCACACGGCGCGCACGCAGATCTTCACCAAGAGCTTCCCGCGCTGCGGGGTCCCCGACGCCTTCGGCGACTGGCGGAGCTACGCCGACTTCGTGGACCTGCTCGTGCGCACCAACTCGATCGTCGAGCACACTCAGCTCTGGTGGAGCGTCCGCCCGCACCATGCCTTTGGCACGGTCGAGGTGCGGATCTGCGACGCGCAGTCCGACGCCGACGCCTCGGAGGCCATCGCCGGGCTGATCGTCGCCTGTGTCGCGCAGGCGGCGCTCGACCACGACGCGGGCGTCGCGTTTGCGGACCCCCCGCCACGGCTGATCGAGGAGAACCTCTGGCGCGCGATCCGCTACGGGCTCGACGGCCGGATGCTCGACCTCGAGCGAGTCGTGGAGTACCCGTCGGCGGCGATCGGCGAGCGGCTGCTCGCCTGGACCGCGCCGGCGCGGACGGCGCTCGGCATCGAGCCTGCCCTGCCCGGTGAGAACGGCGCCCAGCGGCAGCGACGTGCACTCGCCGGCGGTGCCACGATGCAAGAGGTGTTCGCCGCGGAGGTCGAGACGGCGGGCCGTACATACGCGACCCCGGAGGTCAGGGCATGAACGAGCAGAGCGGATCGGGAGCGCCCGGCGGCGGCGCGCCCCAGGGACAGCCGACCGAGGCGGAGCTGCAGGCGGCGCTCGAGGAGCAGATGCGCAACCTGCGCGTCGATGACGTCGTCGTCCAGACCGTCGTCACGCTCGTCAACCTCGGCGCTCGCAGGCTCGGCCTCGCGGCAGCCCCGGGCGAGGACCCCGCCGCCGAGCGGGACCTCGACCAGGCCAAGACCGCGATCGAGGCGGTCCGGGCGCTCCTGCCGCTCTGCCCGGCTGAGGTCGGCCAGCAGATAGCGCCGGCGCTGTCGCAGCTCCAGATGGCCTTCGCCCGCGAGGCACAGGGCGCCGGGGCGCCCGCGAGCGAGACGGGGCAGGCGCCCGCCGGCGATCCCGCCGGCGGTCGGGCCGAGGACGCCGACGCGGAGCGCGCCAAGGCCCGCGCCAAGATCTGGACGCCGCCCGGCGCCTGACCGCCCCGCATCTCGCCGAGGCGGCCGATAGACTGCCCGCCGCTTTCGACCGGGCGGCTGCTGCACCCTCAGCATTCGCGCGCGCACCCCGCGCGCGGCCCCCGAGCCCGCCCGCTACCGAAGATCCATACGGAGGACTCCCTTGACCGACTTTCTCACCGACCACGGCGTAATCGTCGCGCTCGCATGCGCTGCCGCCGCGGTCGTCTATGGCCTCTTGACCACGCGCTGGCTGCTCGCCAAGTCGCCCGGCAACGACCGCATGCAGGAGATCTCCGCTGCCGTCCAGGAGGGCGCCAAGGCCTACCTGACGCGCCAGTACCAGATCATCGGCGTCGTAGCGGTGGTGCTGGCGATCATCCTGGCGATCGCGCTCGACATCGAGACCGCGATCGGCTTCGTGATCGGCGGCGCGTTCTCCGGCGCGGCCGGGTTCATCGGCATGAACGTCTCTGTGCGCGCGAACTCACGCGTCGCCGAGGCGGCCCGCGGCGGCATCGGCAACGCGCTCAACGTCGCGTTCAAGGGCGGCGCGGTCACCGGCATGCTCGTCGCCGGCCTCGCCCTGCTCGGGGTTGCCGGCTACTACGGCATCCTGCGCCTCTTCGACGTCGATCAGAAGGACGCGATCGACGCGTTGATCGGCCTCGGCTTCGGCGGCTCGCTGATCTCCGTCTTCGCCCGCCTGGGCGGCGGCATCTTCACCAAGGCGGCTGACGTCGGCGCCGACATCGTCGGCAAGATCGAGGCCGGGATCCCCGAGGACGACCCGCGCAACCCGGCGGTCATCGCCGACAACGTCGGCGACAACGTCGGCGACTGCGCCGGCATGGCGGCGGACCTGTTCGAGACCTACGCCGTCACCGCGGTCGCGGTGATGCTGCTCGGCGTGCTCACGTTCGAGCAGATCGACGCGGCGGCGATCTTCCCGCTCGTCATCGGCGGCGTGTCGA
>DATABO010000109.1:0-11685 GCA_036259535.1 Thermoleophilaceae bacterium | reverse complement strand
GACGATCTTTGCGGCCTCGTCCTCGGCGATCCGCTTGCCGCCGAGATAACGGCCCGAGTAGCTGCGCTCGCCGCTCGCGGCGAACTCGCCCTCGACGAGCCAGTAGGGCTCCGGCTTGAAGGCGCGGATCTCCTCCTCGCGGCGGGCGATCAGCGCCAGCGTCGGGGTCTGGACGCGGCCGAGCGAGACGGCGCCGTCGAAGGCGGCGCGCAGGCGGATCGAGGCGGCGCGGGTGGCGTTCATGCCGACGATCCAGTCGGCCTCCGAGCGCGAGCGGGCGGCATCCTCGAGTGACTGCATCTCCTCGCCGTCACGCAGGCGCCCGAACGCGTCCTCGATCGCCTTGCGCGTCATCGACGACAGCCATAGACGCTTGACCGGCGGCTGGACCTTCGCGGTGTCGTAGACGTAGGCGAAGATCAGCTCGCCCTCGCGGCCGGCGTCGCAGGCGTTGATGACGCGATCTACGTCCTCGCGCGCCATCTGGCGGTGGATCACCTTGAGCTGCTTCGCCGCGCGCTCGTCGTTGGGGATCAGCTTGAACTCGTCCGGGACGATCGGCAGGTCCGCGAAGCGCCACTTCTTCAGCTTCGGGTCGTAGGCGTCGGGCTCGGCGAGGCCGACGAGGTGGCCGACCGCCCAGGTGATCACGTAGTCGTCACCCTCGAGGAAGGCCTTGTCCTTGCCCTGTTGGAAGGATCCGGGCAGCGCGGCGGCTAGGTCGCGCGCGACCGAAGGCTTCTCTGCGACTACGAGTGTCTTGCCCATGCGACGCCCCACGATACGCAGATGGCCGGGCCACAGCGTAATTCCGCATGAGGACGCCCGTTGGAGGAGCAGATGCAGCTCTCCCCCGTCACCTGCTCCCCGCTCACCCAGCCGACGTATCCGTGCTCGCGGTCCTGGATCGACCGCGCTGGGAGCGATAGCTTGCCTGTGATGGCCTCAGCGGTCGCCACCGGCGACGTCCCCGACAGCGTCCTCGCCGCCGAGGAGGAGCGGCTCGCGCGCGCCGCCGCGGCTGGCGACGGCAACGCCTTCGCGACTCTCTACGAGCGCTACGAGCGGCGCGCCTACAACCTCGCCTACCGCGTCACGGGCTCCGAGGACGACGCCGCCGACGCCGTCCAGGAGGCGTTCCTGCGGGTGCTGCGGCGGCTACCGAAGCTCGAGGGCCGCGAGCTCGCGTTCGGCTCCTACCTCTTCACCGCGACCCGCAACGCGAGCTACGACCTGATCGGCAAGCGCAAGCGGGCCGAGCCGAGCGACGCGATCCCCGAGACCGCGGCGCCGATCGGCGCGGCAGCCGGTGGCGGCTTTGGGCTCGACCCGAGCGGCCCCGACGAGGACCCCGACCGCAAGCTGCTGATCGAGTCGCAGCAAGAGGAGATTCGCGCCGCCAACGAGCGCCTGCCGGAGCGCCAGCGCGAGGCGCTCGCGCTGCGCGAGCTCGAGGAGCTGTCCTACGACGAGATCGCCGAGATCATGGACATGAACCGCAACTCGGTCGCCCAGCTGATTTCGCGCGCGCGGATCAAGCTGCGCGACGAGCTGCGCGGCGGCGCGCTCGCCTCGATCGCCATCTCGTCGCCGGCTTGCGAGCGGGCGCTGCCGCTGATCGCGATGCGCGACGACGGCCAGCTCGACGGCGACGGCGACGACGCGGCGTGGCTCGACAGCCACCTGTCCGACTGCCACACCTGCCGCCTCGGCATGGAGGCGATGCAAGAGGCCGGCGCCTCCTATCGCGCTTGGGCGCCCGTCGTCGCCGCGCCGTGGCTGCTCGAGGAGACGCTCGCCAAGGCCGCCGAGCTGACCGGCTCGGACTGGAGCGAGACGATCGCCGAGCGCGCGGGCCGACACGACCCGGCGGCAGTCCAACCGGGCATGCCGTCGATCTACCGGGCGCTCGCGGCCCCGGCCGCCGAGGCGCGCAAGCGCCGCCGCCGGGTCTTCGCGGCCGCCGGGCTCGGCGCGGCCGCGCTGCTGGCGGTCGTCGCTACCGTGCTCGGCCAGGACGATCCGCAGCCATTGCCCGCGGCGCCGGCGGGCAAGGCGGTCGAGACGGTCGCCGAGCCCGCGCCGACGGACAGGCCCACCAAGAAGCCCGCGAAGCGACCCGCAAGGAAGCGGGCCGGCAGCCCGCCCGCGCGTGAGCCGGCCGGCGCGCCGGGCTCACCGCCGGCTTCGAACACGGTCGGCGCCCCGGCGGGCTCGACGTCCGGACCCGATGCGCCTGTCGCATCGCCGATCCAGCGCGACCGGCGAGGGGCGCGCATCCGCGGCGCCGATCCCCGGCCGCGCGCGCCGATCGTCGAGCCCGCGCCGCCGCGCACGCCGCCGGCACCGCCACCGGTGGCCGACCCCGCTCCCGACCCGCCACCGGTAGAGGAGCCTCCCGTCGTCGACGATCCGCCCGTCGAGCCGCCCCCGGGTCGCGACCCGCCACCTCCGACCGAGCCGCCGCCGGGCAGCGGCCCGCCGATCCTCTAACCCGGCTAGTAGTCGCCCGGGACGTCGGGTCCGCCGCGCGGCAACGGCGACTGGCGGCCCGGACAGCGTTGCGGTCCGGGCCGGAACGGGAGGCGGATGGTGACCGTGCCGGAGTTGTTGCGCTCGTTGGACTCGTAGATGCCGTCGCGCGGGTCGGCGGTGTGGACGAAGTCGAAGCAGCCGCGCAGGCCGGTGACGTCGATCCACTGCTCGTGGTAGGCGGGCGGGTAGACGTCGGACCACCCGACCGAGGTCCCGAGCCTGACCTTGCGCGTCCTGATCGACTGGTTGCAGCTCGGGTAGACGAACCTGCGCGGCGAGCGCGGAAGCGACGGCCGGCTGTGGTCGAGGTCGCGCAGGCAGTAGGAGACCTTCGGCCCGCGGCGGGCCCGGCTTCCGCGACGGCCGCGGCCGTCGCGGTGGAACAGCTCGAACTCCGCGGCATAGAGGTACTTCCAGTAGCTCCCCTGGCCCGGGATCGCCTTGAAGATCAGCCGGGCGCCGGTCGCGATGCCGATCTTCCCGCCCACGCGGCGGTAGATCCGCTGACGCGCGCGCATTCCGAGGCGGCGGTCGCGGATCCCGAGCAGCTCGGCCGGCCCGCGGCCGATGCTGTTGATCGAGTTCCCGGCGCGCAGGACGACGTGGCCGGGCCAGACGAACGGGTCGAGCGTGAGCCCGAACGGCTTGCTCATCTGGAGGTCGGGGCAGTTGAGCTGGGCGCGCCACTCGGGATCGAGGCACGGATTCGGCGGCTTCGCGCCTTGAGCGGCGACCAACCCAGGCAGTGCGAGGGCATAGCCGTAGACGGCGAGGTGGAGGAGGGACCGGCGCAAGAGCCCTTGTTCTAGCGAACGTTCCCGCTCATCGAACGCAGGGTCCGGTATCGACCGGGCCGCTCGCGCTCGCCAGCGCATCGGCGACCACGTCGTTGGGGACGCCGAAGCCCGTGGGGGCGCCCGAGCCGGTCGAGGCGGCGAAGACGGTCGCGATCACGCGGCCGTCGCCGTCGACGACCGGCCCGCCCGAGTTGCCCGAGCGGACCAGCGCACGGAACGCGGTGATCGACCGCTGGACCGGGCCGCGACCGTAGGCGTCCTGGCTGACCGCGCTGCGCGTCGGACCGAGCCGGGCGGCACGCACGTCGAGCGATCCGTTCTCGGGGAAGCCGAGCACCGCGCCCGAAGTTCCCTCTGAGGGATCGTCGGAGAGGCGGAGCGCCGGCGGCCCCGCGGCGTCCGGGACGCTGAGCAGCGCGACGTCGTTGCGGACGTCGAACCAGATCGGCTCGGCCTCGAGGTCTCCCCCGTCGCCGCCGACGTCGACCACTGTGTCGTCCTGACCGGCCACGACGTGCGCATTGGTGACGATGACCCCGTCGCGGGCGATCCAGCCGGTGCCCTGGACGCCGAGGCCGCAGGCGGTGCCGAGCACCCGCACGATGCTCTCACCCGCCGCGCGCACCTCGGGGTCGCGCGCGATCGCGGCGTCCGGCGGCGAGACGTCGGCGTCGGGGCCGGAGATTCGCGGCAGCGGATCGAAGCGGGCGAGCGCGCGCAGCACCGGCCCGGAGGGCGGCAGCACGGCGTTGAGCTCGCGCAGGATCAGCGAGCGCTGGATCGGCTCGCGCAGCTCGCGGGCGCCGGGCGTCTGGAGCGCGACCGCCCCCAAGACCCAGGCGATCCCGAGCGCCAGCGCGCCGACCAGCAGCGCCCCGCCGATCCCGTCGAGCACGCCCAGCGGCCCGCGCAACGCCCGCCGCAGCTGGATCCCGAGCACCTCCAGCACCGAGGCCGTGAACGCGCCGAGCAGCAGCGCGCAGGTCAGCGCCATCAGCGGCGCCCACGGCGACTCCTGCCCCTCGCTCAGCAGCATCGGGCCGAGCCGCGAGCCGGCGAAGGCCCCGATGCCGAACCCGACGAGCGCCAGGCCGCCGACGACCAGCCCGCGCCCGTAGCCGGCGACGATCATCCCGGCCGCGAAGACGACGATGATCCAGTCGAGCGGAGTCATGGGGGCTGGACGGTAGCCTCCCGCCCACCGTGACGGGTGATCTGACCTTGGAGCGCCGGCGGCGCCTCACCCACCGCGCGCTCCCCGCCATCGCGGTCCTGGCCGTGCTCGCATTCGTCTTCGGGATCGCCCTCGGCGGCGGCCACGACTCCGAGACCGAGCGCGTCGCGCGCGACTTCTCCGCCGCCTGGCAACGCGAGGACTACGCGGCGATGCACCGGCTGCTGACCGCGGATGCCCGAGCGGCGACCTCGCGCGAGCAGCTCGCCGAGGCCTACGAGGACGCGGCGGCGATCGCGACCACGCGCCGGCTGGAGATCGGCGAGCCCGACGCCGACGGCGACTTGGCGCGGCTGCCGGTCACCGCGCACACCGCCGTCTTCGGGGCAGTCGACGGACCGGTCGCGCTGCCGGTCGTCGAGGGCGGCGTCGACTGGCGGCCGCACCTCGTCTTCCCCGGCCTCGGCCCGGGAGTCGCCCTCGACCGCCGCACCACGGTCCCCGAGCGCGCCAAGCTGCTGGCCGCCGACGGCCAGGTGCTCGCGGAGGGCCCGCCGGAAGCCCGCAGCTCGCCGCTCGCGGTCGCCTCCTCGATCGCCGGCTCGCTCGAGGCGCCAACCGAGGCGGGCGAGCAGCAGGCCCTCTACGCGCGCGGCTTTCCGGAGGGCACGCCGGTCGGCAGCAGCGGCCTCGAGCGGGTCTTCGAGCGCCGGCTCGCCGGGCGGCCCGGGGGCGAGCTGCTCGCCGGCGACGAGGTGCTCGCCCGCAGCGCGCCGCAGCCCGGCAAGCCCGTCCGCACGACGATCGATCCGAGCGTCCAGGAGGCCGCCGACATAGCCCTCGCCGGACGGCTCGGCGGCGTGGCGGCGCTCGAGCCGCGCAGCGGCGAGATCCTCGCACTCGCCGGCGTCGCCTTCTCGGCGCCGCAGCCGCCCGGGTCGACGTTCAAGATCGTCACCGCCGCCGCCGCGCTCGAGGCAGGCAAGGTCAAGCCCTCGGACGAGTTCCCGATCGAGACGGCCGCGGTGATCGACGGCGTCGAGCTGGCCAACGCCAGCGGTGAGTCCTGCGGCGGCGACTTCGCCAACAGCTTCGCCCACTCGTGCAACTCCGTGTTCGCGCCGCTCGGCGTCGAGGTCGGCGCAGAGCGGCTCGTCCAGGAGGCCGAGCAGTTCGGCTGGAACGAGGACCCGGGCATCCCTGGCGCCCTGCCGAGCACGATCCCGCCGGCCTCCGGGATCGCGACCCCGCTCGAGGTCGGCTCGACCGCCATCGGGCAGTTCCAGACGCTGGCGACGACGCTCCAGATGGCCTCGGTCGCCCAGGTGATCGCCAACGGCGGCATCCGGATGCGTCCGACGCTCTCTCCGCGCCCCGCCGGGGCCGCCGGCATCCGCACGGTCCCGCCCGACGTCGCGAAGACGATCGAGAAGTTGATGGTCGGCGTGGTCGACTTCGGCACCGGCACGCTCGCGCAGGTCGAGGGCGTCGACGTCGCCGGCAAGACGGGGACCGCCGAGCTCGGCGACACCCGCGGCGACGACCCGGAGGCCGCCCTGCGCGACGGCGACCCGACCAACACCGACGCCTGGTTCACCGCCTACGCGCCGGCCGGCAAGCCGCGCGTCGTGGTAGCCGTCCTGCTCGTCCGCAACGGCGCCGGCGGCGCAACCGCCGCCCCCGCCGCCCAGGGCGTACTGGTCGCGGGTCTGAAGCGCTAGACCGCTAGAGATCCAGCAGGAAGCGCTTCGTCTCCGAGTCGTGCTCGGAGGTCTGCGGGCTGGTGATGTCGAGCTCCAGCGGACGGTTCTCGGTGTTCTCGAGCGGGAAGTCGAAGAGCAGCATCGAGCCAGCCGTCGGGCCCTGCTGGGCGACGCTGCCGTCCTCCGGGATGCACTGCTCGGGGGCGAGCTGACGCGGGTGATAGGCAAAGGCGTTGTCCTCTGGCAGCTCGATCGGCTCGAACTCCGCTCCCTGGCTGTCGGTCACCTTGAACTCGGAGGCGCTGGGCAGCGTCTCCTCACCGCGGTTGCAGACCTGGATGAAGACGCCGAAGAGGTTGTTGCCGGGCTTCGCCGGCGGGCCCTCGTAGTAGGCCTTGTCCGGCGTGATCGCGAGGTTGAGCTCACGCGTGATGAAGACGTTGTAGTCGAGGCCGCCGATGTCGATGGCGAGGCCCTCGCGTGCCGGCTCCTCGACCCCCAGCGCCTCGTGGTCGGCACCGCAGGCGGCAAGCCCTCCGGCCAGGGCGAGGGACAGCGCGCAGGCGGCGAGGGTTCGGTTGCGGAGGGCCATCGGCGGTCGGGCAGTCTACCTGTCGGCGACGGCGACGCCGTGCTGCGACGGGATGTGGTCACCGTAGCGCGGCGCCTTCCCGGGATCGTTGCCGGCGATCGTCGCGCGCGGCAGATCGCCCGCCTGCCCGGTCTCGAAGATGTCGCGCAGCCGCCGCAGCGCCTTGCTCGAACGGCGCCGCATCCAGCCCGCGGCGCCCGTCTGCTTGAACCGGTCGATGACGGTCCCCGGCTCGCTGAACGTCGTCAGCTCGACGCGCGTCGTCCCCGCCGCCTCCGGGATGAAGTCGTAGACCGCGACCAGCCGCGAGCGGCCGAGGCGCCCGACCCGGCCCTCCTCGACGATCCGCTTCGGCCGGTCGCAGACCTTGATCTCGATCTCCGCCCACTCCTTCGCGAACGGCCCGTCGAGCCGAAACCGCGCCGCCGCGCCCAGGCCGCGCGGGTCCACGCGCGCAAGGCGGTAGTCGCGCAGGTAGTGGTCGCAGTACGCCGGCCGCAGCGACAGGTCGGACACGAAGTCGAAGATCTGCTCGCGCGGAGCCGAGATCACGCTGTGGACGGTCACCTCGCGCACGGGCGCCGAATTCTACGGCGAGGTCGCGCTAAGCGGCGACGCGAGGACCGACCGGCAGCTGGCGCTCCGACGCATGCACACGCTTCACGCTGATCACCTTGCGGTCCCCAGCCGGCGCATCGACGATGCACAGCTCGCACAGCTGACGCCCCGCGTCGGTCTCGTGCAGCCGCTCCCCCACCAACGGCGTCCGCCGGCAGGCCGAGCAGTGCGCCCGCCCACTCGACAGCGCGCCCACGCTCCTCCGCAACAGCAACCCGCCGATGTCAGGCATACGCCCCTCTTCGCCACGGCAGGCCCCGCCCCTCCCCACCACTGGAGCCGAGATGTAGGGACCCTCGCCCGGAGCCGTCGGCAGACCAGCACCGCGCGGGGGCTCCGGGGGACGCGAGTCCCCCGGTCTCAATCCCGAGGCCCGGCCCAGAAGGCGTCGCCGACCGTCACGTTGCCCGCGCTCTCGGCCTGGTGGCGCAGCGAGCCGGGGTCGTCGTCCTCGTAGGCGAACATCTCCTCGGCGCGGACCGGCAGCGCGACGCCGGTGCCGCCGAGGTGGCGGTCGACGATCCGCGCGCAGCGGCGGCCCTCGGCGATCGCGGTGACGACCAGCGACTGGCCGATGCGCGCGTCGCCGCAGGCGAAGACCCCGTCGAGGAAGGTGCCGTAGACCGGCGCGCGCACGTTGCCGCGGCCGTCGAGGTCGACGCCGAGCTCCTCGACCAGCCCCTCGTGCTCGGGGTGGTTGAAGCCGATCGCGACCAGCACGAGGTCGGCGTCCTGCTCGAACTCGCTGCCGGGGACGGCGCGCAGGTCGCGCGACGAGGTGCCCTCGACCTTGCGCGCCCGGACGCCCGCGACGCGGCCGTCGCCCCCGAGGACCTCGGTCACCTGCGAGGCCCAGCGGCGCTCGCCGCCCTCCTCGAGCGCGTAGGTGGTCAGCGTGCGCTTCGGCGGCAGCGGCCAGGGCGTCCCCTCGAGCCGGCCGGAGGGCGGCAGCTCGGGGTACACGTCGAGCATCAGTACGTCCTCGGCCCCCTCGCGCAGCGCGTTGGAGACGCAGTCCATGCCGGTGTCGCCGCCGCCGACGACGACGACGCGCTTGCCCTTCGCGCTGATCTCGGTCCCCGGCGCCGGCTCGAGCGCGGGCCGCCCCTGCTCGCGCGCGACCCAGCGGTTGCGCTGGTAGAGGTAGTCCATCGCCGGGTGGACGCCGTGCAGCTCGGAGCCCGGCACGTCGAGGCCGCGCGGCACGCGCGAGCCGATCGCGATGACGAGCGCGTCGTGGCGGCGCCGCAGCTCCGCGACCGAGATGTCGCGGCCCGCGTCCACGCCGCACTCGAAGACGATGCCCTCCTCCTCGAGCAGCTTCAGCCGACGGTCGATGATCCACTTCTCGAGCTTCGCGTCGGGCACGCCGAAGCGCAGCAGCCCGCCCGGCGCCTCGTCGCGCTCGTAGACGGTCACGCTGTGGCCGAGGCCGTTGAGCTGCTGGGCTGCGGCCAGGCCCGCCGGGCCGGAGCCGATCACGCCGACGCTGCGCTCGGTGCGGCGCTCCGGCGGCTTGGGCACGATCCAGCCCTCGTCCCAGCCGCGGGTCGCGATCGCCAGCTCGATCTCCTCGATCGCCACCGGGTCGTCGTTGATGTTCAGCACGCAGGCCGACTCGCACGGCGCGGGGCAGATCAGGCCGGTGAACTCGGGGAAGTTGTTCGTCGAGTGGGCGATGTTGACGGCGTCGCGCCAGCGGCCCTGGTACACGAGGTCGTTCCACTCGGGGATCGGGTTGCCGAGCGGGCAGCCCTCGTGGCAGAACGGGATGCCGCAGTCCATGCAGCGCGCGCCCTGCTCGCGCAGCGTCTGCTCGTCGGGCAGGTCGAAGTACTGCTTGTAGTCGTTGACCCGCTCCCGGGGGTCGCGCTTGTCGAAGCCGACCCGGTGGATGCGCAGGAATGCCCCTTGCTCGCCCATCAGGCCGGCGCTCCCAGCTCGCTGTCGGCGGTCGCCGCGTCGGCCTCAGCCTTCGCGAGCTCGGCGAGCGCGCGCTTGTAGTCGCGCGGCATCACCTTGACGAAGCGCTCGGAGGCGCCGTCCCAGCCGTCGAGGAGCCCGGCGGCGACCGGCGAGCCGGTCCGCTCGGCGTGCTCGGCGAGCAGCGCGCGCACCTCCTCGAGGTCGTCGGGCGCCGGGGCCTCGAGGTCGACCAGGTCCATGTTGCAGCGGCCGGCGAACCCGCCGTCGACGTCGAGCACGTAGGCGACGCCGCCGCTCATGCCGGCCGCGAAGTTGAGCCCCGTGGGGCCGAGCACCACGACGCGCCCACCGGTCATGTACTCGCAGCCGTGATCGCCGACTCCCTCTACGACGGCGCTGGCGCCGGAGTTGCGGACGGCGAAGCGCTCGCCAGCCAGGCCGCGGAAGAACGCCTTACCGGCGGTCGCGCCGTAGAGGACGGTGTTGCCGACGATGACGTTCGACTCGGCGGCGAAGCTCGCCTCTCGCGCCGGGCGGACGACGACCGTCCCGCCGGAGAGGCCCTTGCCGACGTAGTCGTTGGCGTCGCCGTCGAGCGTCAGCGTCACGCCGGGCGCCAGCCAGGCGCCGAAGCTCTGGCCAGCCGAGCCGCGCAGCGCGATCTCGACCGTGCCGTCAGGCAGCCCGTTCGCGCCGCGCGCCCGCGCGATCGCGTTCGACAGGAGCCCGCCGACGGTGCGGTTCTCGTTGCGCACCGCGCGTTCGAGCCGGACCTGCTCGCCGCGCTCGATCGCGGGCGCGCAGGCGGAGATCAGCTCGTGGTCGAGCGCGTCGTCGAGCACCGGCGGCGGCGGGTCGGTGTTGTGGCGCGCGCGGCCGTCGGCGGCCTCCTCGGGCACCACGAGCAGCGCGCGCAGGTCGACCCCGCGCCCCTTCCAGTGGTCGACCTTGTCGTCGGGCACGAGCAGGTCGGTGCGGCCGATCGCCTCGTCGAGGCTGCGCAGGCCGAGCGACGCGAGCAGCTCGCGCACCTCCTCGGCGACCATCACGAGGTAGTTGACGACATGGTCGGGCTCGCCGGCGAAGCGCGCGCGCAGAGCCGGATCCTGGGTCGCGACCCCGACGGGACAGGTGTTGAGGTGGCAGACGCGCATCATCACGCAGCCGAGCGCGATCAACGGGGCCGTCGAGAAGCCGTACTCGTCGGCGCCGAGCAGCGCCGCGACCATCACGTCGCGACCCGTCCGCATCTGGCCGTCGGTCTCGACGACGATCCGCGAGCGCAGGTCGTTGCGCAGCAGGGTCTGCTGGGTCTCGGCCAGGCCGATCTCCCACGGGATGCCGGCGTGCTGGATCGACGACTGCGGCGACGCGCCGGTGCCGCCGTCGTGGCCGGCGATCACGACGTGATCGGCGTTCGCCTTCGCGACGCCGGCGGCGACCGTGCCGACGCCGACCTCCGAGACGAGCTTGACCGAGACGCGCGCCTTGGGGTTCGCGCAGCGCAGGTCGTAGATCAGCTGCTTGAGGTCCTCGATCGAGTAGATGTCGTGGTGCGGCGGCGGCGAGATCAGCGTCACGCCGGGCGTCGAGTGGCGCAGGCCGGCGATGTAGCCGTCGACCTTGTGGCCGGGCAGCTGACCGCCCTCGCCGGGCTTCGCGCCCTGGGCGACCTTGATCTGGATCTCGTCGGCGTTGACGAGGTACTCGATCGTCACGCCGAAGCGGCCGGAGGCGACCTGCTTGATCGACGAGCGGCGCTCGTCGCCGAAGCGGGCGCGGTCCTCGCCGCCCTCGCCCGTGTTCGACTTGCCGCCGAGCCGGTTCATCGCGACCGCCAGCCCCTCGTGGGCCTCCGGCGAGAGCGCGCCGAGGCTCATGCCGCCGCTCTTGAAGCGCTTGACGATCTCGCTCGCCGGCTCGACCTCGTCGAGTGACACGGGCTCGACGTCGGCGTTGAAGTCGAGCAACCCGCGGATCGTCGAGTTCTTGACGGCGACCTCGTTGACGTAGGTCTTGAACCGCTCGTAGGACTCGGGGCCGCCCTCGCCGCGCGCGGCGTGCTGGAGGTTGGCGATCGTCTCGGGGTTCCAGCCGTGGAACTCGCCGTCGCGGCGCCAGGCGTAGACGCCGCCGGCCGGCAGCAGCTCGGACGCGGCGGCCGGGTAGGCGCGCCGGTGGCGGTCGAGCGCCTCGCCGGCGAGCACGTCGAAGCCGACGCCGCCGATCCGCGAGGGAGTGCCGCTGAAGTGTCGGTCGACCATCTCCTCGTCGAGCCCGATCGCCTCGAAGATCTGCGCGCCGGTGTAGGAGCGCATCGTCGAGATGCCCATCTTCGAG
>DATABO010000108.1:0-37905 GCA_036259535.1 Thermoleophilaceae bacterium | reverse complement strand
CTCGATCAGCGTGCGCGCGATCTGCTCGGCCGACATGCCCTCCTCGTCGGGCTTACGCTTGCGGCGCCGGCCCTGCGGGACCTTCGACTCGGCGCCGGTGAGGAACTCACCGATGTCGGAGATCCCCTTGCGGATCGTCTCCGGCGTGATCCCGTGCCGCTCGTTGTAGGCGACCTGGATCGCGCGGCGTCGGTTCGTCTCGTCGAGCGCCGTGCGCATCGCCGCGGACTCGCGGTCGGCGTACATGATCACCTTGCCGTTGATGTTGCGGGCGGCGCGGCCGATCGTCTGGATCAGCGAGGTCTCGCCGCGCAGGAAGCCCTCCTTGTCGGCGTCGAGGATCGCGACGAGCGAGACCTCGGGCAGGTCGAGCCCCTCGCGCAGCAGGTTGACGCCGACCAGCACGTCGAACTCGCCCAGCCGCAGCTCCCGGATGATCTGGATCCGGTCGAGCGTGTCGACCTCGGAGTGCAGGTAGCGGACCCGGACGCCGTACTCCATCAGGTAGTCGGTGAGGTCCTCGGACATCTTCTTCGTGAGCGTGGTGACCAGCGTCCGCTCGCCGGCGTCGCTGCGCGCGCGGATCTCGTTCATCAGGTCGTCGATCTGGTTCTTGGTCTCGCGGACCTCGACCTCGGGGTCGACGATGCCGGTCGGCCGCACGATCTGCTCGACCAGCCGGGCAGACCGGGTCCGCTCGAAGTCGCCCGGAGTCGCCGAGACGAACACGATCTGCGGCGTGATCGAGAGGAACTCGTCGAACTTCTGCGGCCGGTTGTCGAGCGCGCTCGGCAGCCGGAAGCCGTAGTCGACGAGCGTCTGCTTACGCGAGCGGTCGCCCTCGTACATCCCGCCGATCTGGGGAACGGTCTGATGCGACTCGTCGATGAAGCAGACGAAGTCGTCGGGGAAGAAGTCGATCAGGCAGTAGGGCCGCTCGCCGGGCCGGCGGCCGTCGAGGATCCGCGAGTAGTTCTCGATCCCGTTGCAGAAGCCCAGCTCGCGCAGCATCTCCATGTCGAACTGGGTGCGCTGGCGCAGCCGGTGCGACTCGAGCGGCTTGCCCTGCTCCTCGAGCAGCTTGCACTGCGCCTCGAGCTCGTCGCGAATCTCGCCGACCGCGCGCTCGATGGTGCCCTGGTCGGTCGCGTAGTGGGTCGCCGGCCAGACGGCGGCGTGCTCGAGCTCGGAGATCACCTCGCCGGTCAGCGGGTCGAACTCCTTCAGCGCCTCGATCTCGTCGCCGAAGAGGTCGACGCGGTAGGCGGTCTCGGCGTAGGCGGGAAAGACCTCGAGCGTGTCGCCACGGACGCGAAAAGTGCCGCGCGAGAGCGCGCTGTCGTTGCGGCTGTAGCGGATGTCGACCAGCTTGCGCAGCGCCTCGTCGCGGTCGATCGTGCCGCCGCGCTTCAGCAGCAGCATCATCTGGTCGTACTTCTCCGGCGAGCCGAGGCCGAAGATGCACGAGACGCTCGCAACGACGATCGTGTCGCGCCGGCCGAGCAGCGAGGCGGTGGCGGCGTGGCGCAGGCGCTCGATCTCCTGGTTGATCGACGAGTCCTTCTCGATGTAGAGGTCCGACGACGGCACGTACGCCTCGGGCTGGTAGTAGTCGTAGTAGGAGACGAAGTACTCGACCGAGTTGCTCGGGAACAGCTCGCGGAACTCGTTGCAGAGCTGTGCGGCGAGCGTCTTGTTGTGCGCGATCACCAGCGCCGGGCGCTGGAGCTGTTCGATCGTGAACGCCATCGTCGCCGTCTTGCCAGACCCGGTCACGCCCAGGAGCGTCTGGAAGCGGTCGCCGCCCTCGACGCCCGCGGCCAGGGCGTCGCGCGCGGCCGGCTGGTCCGCGATCGGCGTGTAGATCGAGTTGAGCTCGAATCTCGGCACGGCGACCGAAGCTAGCAGCAGCGCCCGGCGGCTCCGTCCCGACCGAGCGAAGCGCTCGCCACCTCAGGGCGCGCGATCGATGACGAACAGCCTGGCACCGGCCGCGCCGGCGCGCGCGCGATGCCCGTCGCCGTCGGGCAGCGCGAACCCCTCGCCGGCGGCAACGTGGAGCGCGCCACCGTCGGCCAGCTCATAGACCACCTCGCCCTCGATCACCATGCCGCAGTGACCTTCCTCGCACCACTCCTCCCGCCGCGCGCCGGGGTCGTACTCCACGACCGCCCACCGGACCCCCTCGACCTCGATCGCCCGCGACGCGATCCCGTGCGCCTCCTGCTCTACAGGCGCCTCACCGAAGCCGACACCGCGCGCGGCGCTCACGGTGCCACCTGCCCGCTGCGCGGGACGATGTATCGACGATAGAGCGCCTCGCACTCCGGAGAGCAGAACTGGCGGCGCTCTCCGTCGACGTCGGCTACCCAGAGCTGCTTGGGCACCACCTGGCCGCAGCAGTCGCAGGGCGTCACGACCGTGTCCCAGACCTGCGTCACGACCGGCTCCCAGGCGCCCATCAGCCCTGCTCCCATCCGTACAGCTCGCGCGCCGACGCGGGCGTGACCAGCCCCTCGGCGACGTCGCGCTCGAGCCTCGCGCGATCGCGCTCGCGCGGGTCGCCGTAGCCCCCGCCGCCGGGCGAGTCGAGCAGCACCTCGTCGCCCGCCCGCAGCACGATGTTGGTGAACTTCGACGCCGACACCGTGCCGAACGCCTCCGGGAAGCTGCGGAAGGCGTCGTCGCCGGCGCGCTTGACGAGGATCGCGCCGTAGCCGCCGGGACCGCCCCCGTCGAGCCCCCAGGCGCGGAACTCGTCCTTGGTGCGGTCGAAGAGCGCGCTCGCCGTGATCTCCGCGCCCTCCTCGACGCGCATCACGCGGCGCGTGCCGAGCCCACCGCGATGGCGACCGGCGCCGCCCGAGTCCGGGATCAGCGAGTACTCGAGCGTGCGCAGCGGGAAGCGCGTCTCGAAGATCTCGACCGGCGTGTTGCGGCAGTTGCCGTTGGCGACGATCGTCGCGTCGTTGCCGTCGTCGTAGGACTTCGCGCCCCAGCCGCAGCCCTCGAGGTGGTAGTTCGCGAAGTACTCGCCGGTCTTGGGGTGGTTGCCGCCGAAGAGGAAGTTGCAGCAGCTCGCGCCCTCCGCGGCAGCCACCCGGTCGGGCAGCACCGGCGCCAGCGCGCCTACGACCATGTCCGCGAGCTTGGGGTGGGTCTCGGTGTTCCCGCCGACCGACGGGCCCGGGTACTGCACGTTGACGACCGTTCCCGGCGGGGCGATGATCCTGATCGGCCGGTAGGCGCCGCTGTTCTTCGGGATGCTCGAGTCGGTCAGGTGGAAGATCGCGTTGTAGACGGCGCCGGCGGTGACGCCGTAGGTCGCGTTGATCGGCCCGCGCACCTGCGGGTCCGTGCCGGTCCAGTCGACGATCAGCTCGTCGCCGTCGACGGTTACCGCGACCTCGAGCGTCACGGGCTCCGCGACGACCCCGTCGTCCTCCATTCGGTCGGTGAACCGATAGGTGCCGTCGGGGATCTCGGCGATCTCGGCCCGCATCCAGCGCTCGGAGTAGTCCATGAGCTCCTGCGAGGCACGGGTGACGAGGTCGCCGCCGTGGCGTTCGAGCAGCTCGATCAAGCGCCGCTCGGCGACGCGCAGCGAGCCGATCTGGGCGTTGAGGTCTCCCCACGTGTTGCGCGGGGTGCGGTGGTTGGCCATGATCAGGCGCCAGAGGTCCATGTTGTTGCGGTCGCGGCTGACGAGCTTGATCGGGGGGATTCGCAGGCCCTCTTGAAAGATCTCGGTCGCGTCGGCCGCGAACGAGCCGACCGCCTTGCCACCGATCTCCGCGAGATGGCCGACGTTCGCGACGAACCCCCATAGCTCGCCCTCGTGGAACACCGGGCGGATGACCGAGTGCTCGGGGATGTGGGCCCCGCCGCGGTAGGGGTCGTTGTGCAGGACGACGTCGCCGGGCTCGAAGGAGTTCGCGCCGAGCTCCTCGACGGTCCAGCGGACGATGAAGATCGACGCCGCGAGCTGTGCGGGGCAGAACTCGGCCTGGCCGATCATGTCGCCGTCCTTGTCGAACAGGACGCACGAGAAGTCGAGCCCCTCGTTGAAGATCGGCGAGAAGGCCGTCCGCATCATGGTGATCCCCATCTCGCGGCAGATGTTCACGAAGGCGTTGTTGACGATCGTGAGCTGCACCGGGTCGAGCACGTCGTGGCTGTTGTCTGCGTCGGGCGTGTCAGTCGGCATCTCGGTCTGCTCCTTGCCTGTCACCTGGCGTCGTTGGGCGCTGGCCGCTCGCCCGTATCGCGGATCAGCTCGATCACGCCGGCGGCGTCGGACTCGAGCCTCCAGCCGGGCGGCACGACGAGCGTCGTGTCCATCGACTGGACGATCATCGGACCCTCACGGGCGCCGGCGCCGAGCCGGCGGCGGTCGACGATCGGCGTCGGCTGAAAGCCGCCGTCGTCGAAGTGGACGTCGACGACCCGGTCGTCGGCAACGACGGCGTCGCCCACACGCTGCGCGTCGAGCCGCGGCTCGGGCAGCGTCGTGCCGGCGCCGGTGACGGTCACGGCCAGCCGCACCATCTCGATCGGCACGCCCTCGAAGCGGTAGCCGTAGAACTCGTCGTGGAGGTCGTGGTAGCGCTCGACGATCGCGGCCAGCTCAGGCTCTCCGAGCTCGCCCTCGGGCGCGGTCACCTCCTGCTCGTAGTTCTGTCCCTCATAGCGCATCGAGATCGTCCGCTGGATTTGTGCGCGCTCGCCGCCCGGGCTCTGGGCCTCGAAGTTCCCCAGCGCGACCTGCTCGAAGTCGGCGAACAGCGCCGTCAGCTCAGCGCCGGTAGTGGTCGTGCTCTTGAGGCTGACGCTGCGGACCTCGTCGACGCGGACGTCCGCCGCCAGCGCGCCGAAGGCGGAGCTGAGACCGGGGTTCGGCGGCACGATCACGCGCTCGATCCCGATCGCGTCGGCGATCTCGGCCGCGTGCGTCGGTCCCGCGCCGCCCATCGCGACGATCGCGAAGTTGCGGGGGTCGATGCCCTGCTCTACGGTCACGATCCTGATCGCGTTGGCCATGTTCTCGTTCGCGATCCGGACCATCGACGACGCGACGTCGACCTCGTCGAGTCCGAGCCGGTCGCCGATCCTGCGCAGCGCGGCGCCGCTCGATCGCGGGTTGAGCTCGAGCTTGCCGCCGAGGAAGAAGTCGGGGTCGAGGCGCCCGAGGGCGAGATCGGCGTCGGTGACCGTCGCCTCGCTGCCACCGTTGTCGTAGCAGGCCGGTCCCGGGTCGGCGCCCGCGCTCTGCGGGCCGACCTGGAGGAAGCCGCCCGGGTCGACCCAGCCGATCGACCCGCCGCCTGCTCCGATCGTCTTGGTGTTGACCGTCGGCACGGAGACCGGCAGGCCGAACTCGATCTCGAACTCCGACGAGTAGAGCGGCTCGCCGTCGACGATCAGGCAGACGTCGCAGCTGGTGCCGCCCATGTCGACGACGATCGCGCGCTCGGCGTCGCGCCGACGCGCGAAGTAGGCGCCGCCGATCGCGCCGCCGGCGATTCCGGAAAGCAGGACGTGGGCTGGCCGGTCCGAGGCCTCGTCGGCAACGGCGTGCCCCCCGTTGGACTTCAGCAGCGACCAGCGCGCCTCGACCCCCTGGCTGGCGAAGGCCTCGGAGACGCCCGCAACGTAGCCGTCGAGGGCTGGCTTGAGGTAGGCGTCGAGCATCGCCGCAAGCCCGCGCTCGTACTCGCGCCAGATCGGAGCCACCTCGTGCGAGAGCGAGACCGCCAGTTCGGGGGCGACCGATTCGATCGCGTCCCGGGCGGCGCGCTCGTTGGCGGGATTGGCATAGGAGAAGAGGAAGCAGACCGCGACGGCCGCGGGGCCATCGGCGTCTGCGTCCAGGTCGGCGACCGCGTCCTGGACCTCGGCCGGGTCGAGCGCCACGACGACGGCGCCCTCCTCGTCGACGCGCTCGCGCAAGCCCATGCAGTCCTGTCGCGCGGCCAGCGGCTGAGGCTTGCGCCAGCGGTAGTCGTAATGGTTCTTGCGGTTGATCCGCTGGATGTGCGGGATGTCGGCGAACCCCTCGGTGGTGAGGAAGCGGACGCGCGCGCCGGTGCGGGTCAGGACCGCGTTGATCCCGATCGTGGTACCCACGACGATGAACTCGACGTTGGCCGGGTCGAACTGCGCCTGCTCGACCGCCGCGGCGATCGCGGCGACCGGCTCACGGGGGTTGGACGGCACCTTGGCGAGGTACCACTCGCCCGTGTCCGAGTCGACGGCGATCAGATCGGTGAAGGTCCCTCCCGTGTCGATCCCTACCCGGATCCCCATGTGGCGATCGTCGCTGGCGCCAGCGCCCCAGGCCATTGGAGACCGTCCAAACCGGACGCGACCGATTCGTCGCCTCGACGACCGTCAGGCCTGCTTCTTGCCCGGGTTGAGCAGCCCCTTGGGATCGAGCGCCAGCTTCAGCCGCCGGTGTGCCTCGACCGCGGCACCCGGCCACTGGTGGCGCAGCTGGCCGCTCTTGACGAGCCCGACGCCGTGCTCGCCCGAGATCGAGCCGCCGAGCCGCAGGGCGAGCGAGAACAGCTCCTCGCACGCCGCCTCGGCTCGCTCGAACGCCTCCCGATCGCGCGACACCATGAACGTCGCGTGGAGGTTGCCGTCGCCGGCGTGACCCCAGCTGCACGAGTCCAGCCCGCGCGTCGCGGCGATCGCGGCGACCCCGTCGATCGCCTCCGCAAGGCGATCGACGGGCACGACGATGTCCTCGGAGAGCTTGCCGCCGTGAACCGCGGCGACGGCGAGCGACACGCCCTCGCGCCAGCGCCACAGCGCCGCCGTCCCGGCCGCCTCGGTCGGCGCGTGCATCGCGACCGCGCCGGCCTCCAGCGCTCGCGTCAACTCGATCGCGTCGGCGGTCGCCTGCTCGCGTGAGCCGTCGGCCTCGGCGATGACCATGAACGCCGCGGACGTCGGCAGGGCGGCGGGGAACGACCGCCCCGCGGCGGCGAGCGCCGAGCCGTCGAGGAACTCGAGCACCGCCGGCACGACGCCGCTCGCGAGCGCGGCCTCGACGGCACGGCAGCCGTCGGCCGCGCTGGCGTAGCAGGCGGCGATCGGCAGCTGCTCCTCGGGCGCGGGAATCAGCCGCAGCCAGGCGGCGGTCACGACGCCGAGCGTTCCCTCCGAGCCCACCAGCAGCCCGCGCAGGTCGTACCCCGCGACGTCCTTGCGGACCGGGCCACCGATCGCGATCAGCTCTCCCGGGGCGATCACCGCCTCTAGCCCCGTCACCCAGTCGCCGGTGACGCCGTACTTGAAGGCGTGCGGCCCACCGGCGTTGGTCGCTATGTTGCCGCCGATCTGCGACTGCTCGGCGGCGCCGGGGTCCGGCGGGAACCAGACGCCGCTCTCACGCGCGAGGCGCTGCACGTGCCGTGTGGTCAGTCCGGCCTCGACGTGCATTCGCCATAGCTCCGGCTCGAACGCGCGCACCGTGCGTAGCCGCTCGAGGCCCAGGACGACGCCGCCGCCGAGCGGGACAGCTCCGCCCGCGAAGCCGGTGCCGCCGCCGCGCGGGACGATCGGCAGCTCGCGCTCGTAGCACCAGGCCACCACGGCGGCGACCTCCTCGGCGCTGCCGGGCAGCGCAACCGCGTCGGCCGAGCCGGACACGCCGCGCATCTCGGTCGCGTCGCGCCCGTACGCGCCGGCGCCCTCGCGCACGTGCTCGTCGCCGATCAGCCGGCGGAGTTCGTCGACGACCTCGGCCATGGACTAGAGGCCGAGCTCCTCTCGGTAGTGCTCGCGATACTCGCCGCGGCGCTCGTGCACGTTGCTCACATAGTGGCGGGTCTCCGGAAACGGGATGTCCTCGGACGCGTCGAACCCGTCCACGCCACCGGCCTGCTCGATCCAGCGGTTGACGTTCGTCTCGCCGGCGTTGTAGGCGGCGATCGCCAGCGTCTCGTTGCCGTCGTACTTGCGCAGCAGATAGCGCAGGTAGTACGCGCCATAGGAGATGTTCACCTGCGGGGTCGCCAGATCGGCCTGGGTGAACGCCGTGCCGCCGGAGTCGCGCGCGATGAAGTCCGCCGTATCGGGCGTGATCTGCATCAGCCCACGGGCGCCGGCGTGCGAGGTCTGGTCGCGGAAGCGCGACTCCTCGTAGATGACGGCCGCGACCAGCGCCGGGTCGAGGTCCTTGTCGGCGGATTGCTGACGGATGATGTCCTCGTGCCGCAGCGGCAGGGTGATCTCGCGTACCGCGTCGCCGATCGGACCGAGCCCGCCGACTGCGGCCGCGGCGGCGGCTCCTACGACCGCCGCGACGAGCACCGCGGCGATCCGTCGCCGGCGGGTCGTTCGCGCTCGCGTCGACCGCCGGGCTGACGCTTGCCGGCGCGAGCGCGTGCGGGTGACAGAGCCAGAGGCCAAGGTCTAGTCCGTGATCGTGGCAAGGACGCGGGACAGCTCTGCCTTCAACTCCTCTCGCGTCCCGTCGTTGCGGACCACGTGCCCGGCCCGGGTCGCCTTCTCCTGCTGTGAGAGCTGGCGCGCCGAGCGCTCTGCGACTGCCGCGTGCCCGCGCGCCTCCGCGCGTCCTCGACGCAGCGGCTCCTGCGCGACCACGGCGATCGTGGTGTCGAACACGGCGTCCATCCCGGCCTCGAAGAGCAGCGGGACCTCCACTACGGCAGCGCTGGGACGCGGCTCGCGTTCATCGATTCCCGCGCGCCACTCGGCGATCCGCGCGCCGACCCGCGGCCAGAGCATTCCCTCGAGCCAGGCCCGATCGTCCGAGCGATCGAAGATCCTCGCCGCGACCGCCCGTCGGTCGACCGCGCCATCGCCGTCGAGCACGTCTGCGCCGAGGCGAGTGGCGAGCGCATCGCGCACCTCGTCACTGCCGAGGAGCTCGTGCACTACGACGTCGGCCGACAGCGTCGCCGCGCCGAGCTCCTCGAGCGCGTCCAGCGCAGTCGACTTGCCCGAGCCGATGCCCCCGGTCAGCCCGACGAACGGGACCTGACCGGCGCTCGGCATGTCGGACTCCTAGGCCTCGTCGGTCTCGGAGCTCGCGTCGGTCGTGTCGCCGGCGTCCTCGGCGGCCGTGTCCGCCGCCTCGACCGGAGCCTCCTCGGCGGAGGCCTCCTCTGCGGGCACATCCGCGTCGGAGTCCGCATCCGCCTCGCCCGTGGAGTCCTCGGCCGCCGCCTCGTCAGCCGGCGCCGCGTTCTCCGCGCTGGCCTCCGGCTCGGCCGTGGGATCTGTGCCGCCCTCGTCCGGAGCGGCCTCCGACGTGGCGACGACGACCGCGCGCAGGTCCTCCGCGCCGCTGACCGACGGACCCGCGAACATCTCGTCCGAGAGTCCGAGGTCCGGGACCCGGCCGAGCGTGCTGCCACCGCTGCTGCCGCCGGCGTCCGGCGGCGGCTCGTTGCCGTCGACGCGCTTGATGCTCAGCGAGAGGCGGCGGCGCTCGGAGTCGATCTCCAAGACCTTGACCTTGACCTCTGCGCCGGGCTCGACGACCTCGCGCGGGTTCTCGACGTGGTGGTGGGCGAGCTCGGAGATGTGGACGAGGCCCTCGACGCCGTCCATGATCTCGACGAACGCGCCGAACGTGACGACCTTGGTGACCTTGCCCTCGAGCTCGTCACCGATGTTGTAGGTATCGACGACCCGCTGCCACGGGTCCTCCTGGGTCTGCTTCAGCCCGAGCGAGATCCGCTGGCGATCGCGGTCGATGTCGAGCACCTTGACCGGCACCGTGTCGCCGATCGACAGGATCTCCGACGGGTGGTTCACGTGGCTCCACGAGAGCTCCGAGATGTGGATCAGCCCGTCGATGCCGTCGAGGTCGACGAACGCGCCGAAGTCGACGATGTTCGAGATCGAGCCCTCGACGACCTGACCGGGCTGCAGGCGGTCCAGGATCTGCTGGCGGACCTCCTTGCGCTCCTCCTCGAGCACCGCGCGGCGCGACAGCACGACGTTGTTGCGCGACCGGTTGAGCTCGATCACCTTGCACTCGATCTTCTGGCCCATGAACTCGTCCAGGTCCTGGACGCGCCGGATGTCGACCAGCGACGCCGGCAGGAAGCCGCGCACGCCGAGGTCGATGATCAAACCGCCCTTGACGACCTCGATCACGTTGCCCTCGACGGGCTCGCCCGACTCCGCCGCCGCCTCGATGCGCCGCCACGCCTTCTCGAAGCGGGCGCGCTTCTTCGACAGCAGCAGGCGGCCGTCCTGGTCCTCCTTGGTGAGGACGAGCGCGTCGACCTCCTCGCCCAGCTCCACCTCGTCGTGAGGGTCGACCGACTTGCGGATCGACAGCTCGTTCGACGGGATGACCCCCTCGCTCTTGTAGCCGATGTCGACCAGCACCTCGTCCTGATCGATTCGGACGACCTTGCCGCTGACGACGTCGCCCTCCTCGAACGGCACCATCGTGGCGTCGTAGTTCGGGACGATCTGACCGTCGATCTCGAGCAGGAGCCCGTCGGATCCCTCGACAGCAGTAGGAGTAGGTGGAGTTAGGGTCTGTGTATCGCTCATATCGCGACGGCGTAGGTTAGCGGCGTTCCAGCTACCCTGCCGATCCGATGCCGGTCAGAGCAACCAAGCGCGGCGACGAGCGGACCTCGCTCTCCGGCGACTACGACGTGCTGATCTGCGGCGCGAGCTTCGCCGGCCTCGCGATCGCCCGCGAGCTCGCCGGCGCCACGCGCGCCGACGGCACGCCGGCGCGCGTCCTGATGATCGACCGCTATGAGATCGGCGAGCGCCAGACCTCGGCCTGCGGTATTCCCACCGGCTGGCTCGAGGCGCTCGACCTGATGGGCTCCCACCGCCAGACTTTCGCGGAGCTGGTCGTCGGCACACCCCACGGGACCGCCCGCTGGCCGCTGCCCTGGACCTTCTCGACCTTCGACTACCCCGAGCTCTGCGACCTGCTCGCCGCGCAGGGCGACGCCGAGTTCGAGACCGCCAAGGTCAACGGACGCACGGGCCAGACGGTCCACACCGACCGTGGCGACCTCACTGCGCCGCTGATCGTCGACTGCCTCGGCTGGCGTCGCGTGCTCGCCGCCGGCGGCGCCTACCAGCCTCCCGACGCCCCGCTCTCACGCGGCCTCGAGGTCCACCCCGCCGGTCGGGGCGACGATCTCGCGATCTGGATCGACCGCTCGATCGTCCCGGCGGGCTATGGCTGGAGCTTCCCCGCCCGCGACGAGCTGCGGATCGGCGTCGGATCGTTCGACCCCTACTTCCACGTCAAGGACAACACCGTCAAGCTCGCCCAGGACCTCGGCTCCGAGCCGATCGGCTACCAGGGCAACTGGATCCCGCACAAGCTGCGCGACTCCGTCGAGGACGGCATCTTCTTCGCCGGCGACTCCGCCGGCCACTGCCTCCCCCTCACCGCCGAGGGCATCCGCACCGCCTTCTACTTCGGCATCGCCTGCGGCCGCGAGCTGCGCTCCGTCCTCGCCGGACAGAAGACCCGCGAGCAGGCGCTCGGGTCCTACTTCGCGTTCAACGCCGACCACGAGTGGAAGTACAGGTGGATGCTGCGCACCCAGAAGCTCGTCCCCCGCATCCACCCGCCGCTGACGCACCGGATCGTCGGGCTGATGGAGAAGCCGGCGCTCGTCGACTGGTCCTTCCGCCATTACTGGAACATCGCCTCGCCGGACATCGTCACCGCAGCGCCATCGACAGCGCGCCCTGCCGCTGTCCCCGCCTCAGCCGCGGCTTAGTTCACGCTAGGGATCAGCCGCCCGGCCGCGGGGGCCCGTCTCCGGTGACGGTTTCCGTGCTCGGCTCCGCGGCGACTCCGCCCCGTGCCGAGCGCTCCTTGCCACTTAGGGCGCTCCGCCTGGACAGTTGGCAGGGCTGCGCGCCTGCTGCGCCTGCGCGCGCAATCCCGCCACCGTCGCCACCCGCGGAAGACACGTCTATTGAACGAGCTCGGCGTCAGCGTGTCCAGAAAGCCAACGACCCGCCAAGGGCGGGCCGAAGACTGTTGAAGTGGGGCGCCACCCCACACGCAATTGATACCCAGCGCCTACGTTAGCGCTTCGCGTCAGCTTCGGCCTCGCCTCTGGATGTCGGCGGAGGGCGCCGGACTCGAACCGGATTCGGCGGCTAACCGAACATCGTAGGTATCAATTACGTGCAGCACGCCTGTCTGCTTCAACCCTCCGCGCTCAGCGACCCTAACCACCCTCACGTGCCGTCGGCACCGCTGTTACCGACTTGTCGCCAAGTGTTACGGAGTCGTCATCACATACCGATCCGCGGGTGGCGACCAAGATCGGAGACAGGACCCGCGGCCTGCACGGTCGGTCCTGAGCCCGAAGAACGGCTACTTGCCGCGGACGACCAGAAACGTGCCTACGGCCAAGAGGACGATGCCTAGGACGCGTTGGGCGGTGAAGCCCTGCTTGTCGACGCCGAACCAGCCGAGGCGGTCGATGATCACGGCGAGGGTGAGCTGGCCGGCGATCGTGGCGGCGGTGACGCCGCCGGCTCCGAGGGTGCGGACGGAGACGAGGACGGTGGTGACGTAGGCGGCTCCGAGCAGACCGCCGGTGAGGTAGTACCAGCGCAGGTCGGCGGCGCTGGCGACGTCGCCGAAGCCGCCGGCGAAGAGGACGGTGATGCAGGCCAGGACGGCGAGGCCGACGGCGAAGGAGACCGAGGCGGCGGCGAAGGTGCCGACGGACTTGCCGAGCGTGGAGTTGATCGGGGCCTGCATGGCGACGAGGCCGCCGGCGGCGACCATCGCGGCGACGGCGACCCAGCGGTCCACGGTTACTTGGCCTCCAGCCAGTTGGTGCCGACGCCGATGTCGGTGTCGAGCGGCGGGTCCATCTCGAAGGCGGCGGCCATCTCACGCTGGACGATCTCGGAGGCCTCGGCGACCTCTGACTCGGGACCCTCGAAGAGGAGCTCGTCGTGGATCTGGAGCACGAGACGGGTGCGCAGGCCGGCGTCGCGCAGGGCGCGAACGGAGCTGACCATCGCGACCTTGATGATGTCGGCGGCGGTGCCCTGGATGACCATGTTGACGGCGAGCCGCTCGCCGAGCATGCGGGTCTGGCGGTTGCGGGCACGCAGCTCGGGGATGCGGCGGATGCGACCGAACTCGGTCGCGACGAAGCCCTCGTCGGTGGCGCGCTCGATCGTCGAGTCGATGAACGCCTTGACGGCTGGGAAGCGCTCGAGGTAGCGGTCGATGAACTGCTGGGCCTCGTCTTGGGGGATCTGCAGGCGGTCGGCGAGGCCGAAGGCGGAGAGGCCGTAGACGATGCCGTAGTTGACCATCTTGGCCTTCGAGCGGGTGCCGGGATCGACGGGCCCCTTGCCGTCGTCGCCAAGGATCCAGGCCGCCGTGGCGGTGTGGACGTCCTCGCCGCGGCGGAAGATCTCCTTGAGGACCTCCTCGCCGGCGATGTGGGCGAGCAGGCGCAGCTCGACCTGCGAGTAGTCGGCGGAGATCAGCCGGCAGCCGTCCTCGGCGACGAAGCAGGCGCGGATCTCGCGACCGCGCTCGGTCCGGACCGGGATGTTCTGGAGGTTGGGGTTGCTGCTCGAGAGGCGGCCTGTGGCTGCGGTGACCTGGCTGAAGGTGGTGCGCAGGCGGCCGTCGTCGCCGAGCAGCGACGGGAAGGCGTCGAGGTAGGTCGACTTGAGCTTGGTCAGCTCGCGCCACTCCTCGATCATCGGGATGATCTCGTGCTCGTGGCGGATCGCCGCGAGGACGCGTGCGTCGGTCGAGAAGCCGGTCTTGCCGCGCCGCTTCTTCGACAGCTCGAGCTTGACGAAGAGAACCTCGGCGAGCTGCTGCGGCGAGCCGATCGTGAACTCCTCGCCGGCCGCCGCCCAGATCCGGCGCTCGAGTGCGGTCGCCTCGTCGCCGATCCGGGTCGCGATCTCGCGCACGCGACCGACGTCGAGCCGCACGCCCGCGCGCTCCATCTCGACGAGCACCTCGACGAGCGGGAGCTCGACCTCCTCGAGCAGGCGCGTCAGTCCGAGCTCCTCGAGCGTGTCGCGCTGGCGGGCCGCCAGCGCGTGCACGAGCACCGCCTGCTCGGCTGCCTCCTTGGCGCGCTCCTCCCCCGTGGCGACCTTGACCTCGGCACCGAGCCCAAGGTCGCTGGCCAGCTCGTCGAGGGGGTAGCCGCGGCGCGCGGGGTCGATCAGGTAGGCCGCGACGAGCGTGTCGTGCTCGAGCGGCGGCGCAGCGATCGCAGCTCCGGCGGGCGCGTCGGCGGTGGCCCAGGAGGCCACTGGCTGCTCGGAGACGGTCAGCGTCTTCCAGTCGTGGGCGGTCAGCGGCCGCTCGCCCCACGCGGCGACCACCTCGGTGAGCGTCTCGGCGTGGCCGGTGAGCGCCTCCTCGCCTCCGGCATAGGCGGCGAAGGTCAGGGGCTCGTCGTCACCCATGCCGGGCAGCTGGCCCTCCGGAGGCTCGGGACGGTCGGCCCAGAGCGCGGCGCGCTCTCCGGCGAGCGACGCCAGGCCGGACGGCGCGACGTCGCGTGCGCGAACGGCCAACGTGTCGCTCGCCGCCGGCTTGGGCGCCGCCGCCTCGCCCTCGCCGAGAGCCTCCTCGAGCCGCCGCAACGGGTCGCGCAGCTCGAACTCGCGGAACACCTCGCGCAGTCGCGCGCGGTCGGGCTCGCGCGCGAGCAGGTGGTCGAGGTCGATCGAGTCGACCGGCACGTCGCGGATCGAGGTCGCGAGCCGCTTGGAGATCCGCGCGTCCTCGGCGTGATCGAGCAGGTTCTGCTTGCGCTTGGCGCCGGAGATCTGCTCGACGCTCGCGAGGATCGTCTCGAGGTCGCCGAACTGCTGCAGCAGGGTCGCGGCGGTCTTGTCGCCGATCCCGGGGACGCCGGGGATGTTGTCCGAGGTGTCGCCCTTGAGGCCGTAGAAGTCCGGGATCAGCTCGGGTGGGATGCCGTAGCGGTCGATCACCGCCTGGCGGTCGTAGATCTTGGTGTCGGTGATCCCGCGCCCGGTCGCCATCACGCGCACGCCGTCCTCGACGAGCTGGAAGGTGTCGCGGTCGCCGGTGACGATCATCACCTCGGTGCCGTGCTCGCGGGCCCGCCGCGCGAGCGTCGCGATCACGTCGTCGGCCTCGTAGCCCGCGCAGCTGACGTTGATGTAGCCGAACGCCTCGACGAGCGGAGTGAAGTGCGGGAACTGCTCGCGCAGCAGGTCGGGTCGCGACGGGCGGTCGCCCTTGTACTCGGGATAGACCTCCTTGCGGCCCGAGGCGCCGGCGTCCCAGACGACGATCGTCGGCTTCGGCCCGAACTCGGTCAGCAGCTTGACGAGCATCGACGCGAAGCCGAAGATCGCATTGGTCGGCTGCCCGCGCGAGGTGGCGATCGACTCCGGCAGGGCGAAGAAGGCGCGGTACACCAGACTGTTCCCGTCGATCAGGAACAGCTCCTTGGGCGGGGCCGACGGCACGCGCCCAGGCTACTGAGCAGCGCGGCCCGAGCCGGGGTCGGCGGGTCTATATGTTTCGCCTCCCCCTCATGGCCATTCCGAGCGCCCAGTTCTCCCTGACCCTTCGGGTCGAGCTCCCGCACGAGTCGGGCACTCTCAGCAAGGTCACGGCTGCGATCAGCAAGGTCGGCGGGGCGATCGTCGCCGTCGACACCGTGGAGGCGGGTGGCGACGGGACGATCCGCGAGATCACGATCGACTGCGAGAGCCAGGACCATCGCGGCCGCGTGATCAAGGCCGTCCAGGGCGTCCAGGAGGCGAAGCTCGTCGAGACGACCGATCGGACCTTCGAGCTGCACCGGCGCGGCAAGATCTACACGGGGCTCTCGTCCGCGCTGAAGACCCGCGACGACCTCTCGATGGCCTACACGCCCGGCGTCGCGCGCGTCTGCACGGCGATCGCCGAGAACCGCCAGAAGGCGTTCAAGTACACGATCAAGGCGAACACGGTCGCGGTCGTCACCGACGGCACCGCGGTGCTCGGGCTCGGCGACATCGGCCCGGAGGCGGCGATGCCGGTGATGGAGGGCAAGGCGATGCTCTTCAAGGAGTTCGCCGACGTCGACGCCTTCCCGATCGCGCTCGACACCAAGGACCCGGACAAGATCGTCGAGACCGTCAAGCTGATGGCGCCGACCTTCGGGGGAATCAACCTCGAGGACATCTCCTCGCCGCGCTGCTTCGAGATCGAGCAGCGCCTGATCGAGGAGCTCGACATCCCCGTCTTCCACGACGACCAGCACGGGACCGCGATCGTCGTGCTGGCGGCGCTGCTGAACGCCTGCCGGCTTACCGGGCGCAACATCGAGGACCTGTCGGTGTCGATGGCCGGCGCCGGAGCCGCGGGCGTCGCCGTAGCGAAGATCCTGATGGGCGCCGGGATCACGCGGGTCGTCGCCTGCGACCGCTTCGGCGCGATCCACACCGGTCGCGAGGACTACGAGGCGGGGTCGATGAACTCGCCGAAGCGCTGGCTGGCAGAGAACACCAACCACGAGCGCCGCGACGGCTCGCCGGCCCAGGTGCTCGAGGGCACCGACCTCTTCTGCGGCCTCTCGGGCCCGGGGATCATCTCCGCGAAGGACCTCGAGCGGATGAACCCGGAGCCGTTCGTCTTCGCGATGGCGAACCCGAACCCCGAGGTCCGGCCCGAGGACGCCGCCCCCTACGTGCGTGTGATGGCGACCGGTCGCTCCGACTACCCGAACCAGATCAACAACGTGCTGGCGTTCCCGGGCATCTTCCGCGGCGCGCTCGACGTCCGCGCGCGCAAGATCAGCGAGGAGATGAAGATCGCCGCCGCCAAGGGGATCGCAGAGACGATCGACGACGACGAGCTGACCGAGGACTACATCATCCCCTCGGTGTTCAACCGCGACGTCGCCCGCGAAGTGGCGCGCGTGGTCGCCGAGGAGGCCGAGCGCGAGGGTGCCGTACGCCTCGACGACCAGACCGCCGAGCTCAGCCTGCCCGGCTAGTCGCCCCGCCCTCAGGCGCTAGCCGCAGACCTGGTATCGGGCCTCGAGGGCCTTCGCTGCGCGAACCACGTCGAGCCGGTCGGGCCCGGCGCTGTCGATCGCCGCGAGCGTAAGCCGCATCGCGTCGTAGCCGAGCAGCGCCTCGACTCCGAGGTCTCCTCCGCCCTGATGACGGATCGTCTCGAGCCGCCGTCTCGCCGCTCGCGACAGAGCCGACTCGGCGGGGACGCCCGGGTGAGCGCACGCGGCCTCGCCGTCGGTACCGGGCCCGCGACTCGCCAGCGCCGGGCCCTCGATCAGCGTCGTTCCTGGCAGTCGGGTCGCCAGCACCGCCAGCGCCGCATGCGCGCGCGGCTCCGAGTCGGCCGCGTAGACGATCGCCTGCGGATCCGCCTCGACGAGCTCTTCGGCGAGCTCGGTAACGCGCTCGGGGTCGTCGTCCGCGCTCGGCGCCGCCACACGCGTGATCGTCCGCGGCTGGCCGGTGCCGATCAGGCCCAGGACCATTGCCTCGAGCTCGTGGTCGGCAATGCCGTCGCCGGTCACGATCGCCAGCCGGCGAGTGCCCTGCTCGCGCAGCTGGGCGACGATCTGTCGCGCCGCCACGAGGTCGGGCGGGACCAGTCGCACGAAGGTCTCGCGCTCGCCCGGGTAGTAGCGCTCGGGCCCGGCTCGCGGGCGGCCTGGCGGGGTCTGCGTCAGGCTGGTCAGCGCGTCGGCCGGCGAAACCTGGAGGATCTGCTCGCGGTTGATCACCGGCAGCGAGACCGCGGACGCGCCGCGGTCGAGCTCACCGAGATAGGCGATCGTCGTCGGATCGCCCGCCGCGCGGTCAGCGTTCGCCTCCACGGTCCCCGGATCCCAGGTCCTGTCCCCCGGCCGCGTCGAGGACATCCGCACGAAGCGGATCGAGCGGCCACCGGCGCGGCGGCCGGCGTCCGCCAGCGCGTGGCGCATCCCGACGGCGGCGTCGTCACCGGCAGACGCGTCGAGGCCGTGGGCCGGCAGGCTCGCGTAGATCGTCAGCGTGTCGCCGCGGACGCGCGTGGAGTCCTCGCCATCCTCGCCGCAGCCGGCGAGCAGCGTGGCGAGCAAGGCCAGGAAGATCGGGAGGGCGCGGCGCACCAGCGCCGATTCCAGAGCCGGCCGCTACTGCTCGCCGGGCGTGGCGGGCTTGCCGGTCACTACCTGCTTGACGAAGGGAAGGGCGATTTGGACCGCGGCGGCCACGAAGGCGATCAGCGCGGTGAACAGGAACGCGTCGAAGGCCTTGATGCCGAACGCCCAGGCGACGATCCAGATTACGAGCCCGACGGTGAGTGTGACTAGGACGATCATCGGCGCGCCAGATTACAGGTGCCGCTCTGCGAGAGCGTCGGCGAGCTCGCGTACGACCTCGCCGACCGCCTCGGCCCCGCCCTCGCCGGCGGCGCGAACCACGCGGCTGCCGACGATCACGCCGTCGGCGAGCTCGCCGACCGTCGCCGCCTGGGCGCCTGTCGAGATGCCGAAGCCGACCGCGACCGGCACGGCTGTCGCCGCGCGGACTCGTTCGACCAGGCGTGGAAGGTCGGGCGGCAGCTCGTCGCGCTCCCCCGTAGTCCCGGCCAGCGAGACGGCATAGACGAAGCCGCGCGCCTCCCGGCCGACCTCGCCGATGCGCTCGGAAGTGCTCGAAGGAGCGATCAGCGGGACGAGCGCCAGCCCGTTCGCGTCGCAGAGCGCTCGCGTCGACCCGGCCTCGTCCTGGGGCATGTCGGGCACGATCAGGCCCGCGGCGCCCGCGGCGGCCGCCTGCCGGACGAAGCGGTCGGTGCCGCCGGCCAGGACGACGTTGGCGTAGACCATCAAGACGACGGGGACGCGCTCGGCGAGCCGCTCGCAAACTCCGAGCACGTCGCCCGGCGTCACTCCGGCGCGCAGGGCCGCCGTGCCGGCCGCGTGGATCACGGGACCGTCGGCAAGAGGGTCGGAGAACGGGATCCCGAGCTCGATCAGGTCGGCGCCCGCGTCGGCGGCGGCGAGCCCGGCCGCCAGCGACTCCTCGACGCTGGGATGGCCGCCCATCAGGTACGGCATCAGCGCCGCTCGCTTGCCGTGGCCCGCGAACGCCGCGGCGATCCGACCGCCGGCGCGCTCCTCGACGGCGCTCACCGCGCCAGTACCTCGGCGAGGTCCTTGTCGCCGCGACCCGAGAGCACCAGCGCGTCGACGCCGCCGGGGTTGGGGTTGGCGAGCAGCCAGGCGAGCGCGTGCGAGGGCTCGAGCGCGGGGATGATGCCCTCGAGTCGCGACAGGCGCTTGAAGGCCTCGACGGCTGCGTCGTCCTCGACGGCGACGTAGCGGACGCGGCCCTCGTCGCGCAGCCAAGCGTGCTCGGGCCCGGAGCCGGGGTAGTCGAGCCCAGCGGAGATCGAATGCGCCTCGAGCACCTGGCCGTCGTCGTCCTGGAGCACCGCCGACATCGCCCCGTGCAGCACCCCGCGCGCGCCGGTGGTCAGCGGAGCGGAGTGGCGCCCACTCGCGATCCCCTCGCCCGCCGCCTCGACCCCCACCAGCTCGACGTCGCTGTCGAGGACGAAGGGCGCGAAGGCCCCGATCGAGTTCGACCCTCCGCCCACGCATGCGATCACGCGGTCTGGCAGGCGTCCCTCGAGCTGCTGGACCTGCTCGCGCAGCTCGTCGCCGATCACGCGCTGCAGGTCGCGCACGAGCGCCGGGTACGGCGCCGGGCCGACCGCCGAGCCGATGATGTAGTGAGTCGTGTCCGCGTTCGCGACCCAGTCGCGAATCGCCGCGCTGACCGCCTCCTTGAGCGTCCGGGCGCCAGCCTCGACGGCCTCGACGCGTGCGCCGAGCAGACCCATCCGCTCGACGTTCGGCTTCTGGCGGCGCATGTCCTCGCTGCCCATGTAGACGACGCACTCGAGGTCGAGGAGCGCGCAGGCCGTCGCGCTCGCGACGCCGTGCTGTCCGGCGCCGGTCTCGGCGATGATCCGTCGCTTGCCCATCCGCTTGGCGAGCAGCGCCTGGCCGAGCGCGTTGTTGATCTTGTGCGCGCCGGTGTGGTTGAGGTCCTCGCGCTTGAGGTACACGCTCCCGCCGACCTCCGTCGAGAGCCGGCGGGCCAGGTAGAGCGGCGTCGGGCGCCCGACGTAGTCGCGCAGCAGGTCGTTCAGCTCCGTCTCGAAGCCGGCGTCGCCGCGCGCGACGATCCATGCCTGCTCGAGCTCGTCGAGCGCCGGGATCAGGGTCTCCGGGACGAAGCGGCCGCCGTAGGGGCCGAACTCGCGCTCGCGGGGAGTCGGTCGGGGGGCTCCCCGCGGCGTCTGGCCGGCCCCGGTGCTCATGCGCCCGCGGGCTCTCGCTCGTCGGCCAGCTCGACCGCGCGGGCGAACGCCTGCAGCTTCGCTGGGTCCTTGCGCCCGGGCGCGGACTCGGTGCCGCTGGCGCTGTCGACCGCGTACGGTCGCCCGGCGGCGATCGCCGCGCCGACGTTGTCCGCGGTCAAGCCTCCGGAGAGCACGACGGGGACGCTACCGCGGTGGTGGCGCAGCAGGTCCCACGCGAAGGTCTCGCCGGTACCGCCGCGTGAGCCCGGCACATAGGCGTCGAGCAGGTGATAGTCGGTCCGGTAGGCCTCGAGGCCGCGCACGACCGCGGCGTCCTTGACGCGAACGGCCTTCATCACCTTGCAGCCGGTCCGCCGCGCGGCCTCGCGGCAGTACGCGGGACCCTCGTCGCCGTGCAGCTGAAGCAAGGTCAGGCCGTAGCGATCGGCCGCGAGCGCGACCTCGTCGAGCGTCGCGTTGACGAACACGCCGGCGACCTCGCAGCGGCGGTGCAACGCGGCGCCGATCTGCTCGGCGGCGGCAGGCTCGCAGGCCCTGCGGCTTCCTGGCCAGAGGATCAGGCCGACGGCCCAAGCGCCGAGCTCGACGGCGAGCTCGGCGTCGTCGAGGCTCGTGATGCCGCAGGACTTGATCCGGGTCACACGACAATCGTCGCAGGCCCGCCCCGTCGGACGGGCCTGCGGCGCTTCGAGGGACGCGCGAGCCGGCTAGGGAAGGTCTGGGATGCCGCCGCCCTGGTCCTGCTGCTCGCCAAGCTCGTCGAGGGAGGTCGGGCGCTTCCCCAGCTCGACCGTGGCGGTCCTGCGGTCGTCGCCGCGGTAGTACACGATCTCGACCTCGTCGCCCGGCTTGAGCTCGGCGATCGCCGCCGGCACGTCGTCCGGCGTCTTGACCTCCTCGCCGTTGATCTCGACGATCAAGTCGCCACCGGCCGCGATGCCGTCTCCGGTCGGCGTGCTGCCGGCTCTGAGGCCCGCCTCGTCGGCCGGTCCGCCCTCGGTCACCCGCTGGATCAAGGCACCCTCGTCCGCCTCGAGGTTGAGGTCGCGTGCAAGGTCCTCGGTGACGCCGATCATCTCGATGCCGATGAAGGTCCGCTCGACCTCATCGCCCTGCTTGAGGGTCGGCAGCAGCCCCTTGACGGTGTCGATCGGGACGGCGAAGCCGATTCCGACCGAGCCCTGCGAGCCCCCGGTGGCGATCTGAGAGTTGATTCCGATCACCCGGCCCTCGGCGTCGAGCAGCGGACCGCCCGAGTTGCCAGGGTTGATCGCGGCGTCGGTCTGGATCACGTTCTCGATCGAGAAGCCGTTCGGCGCGGTGATCTGGCGCTGCTTCGCCGAGACAATCCCGGTGGTTACTGAGCGCGTATAGCCGAACGGGTTGCCGATCGCGACGACCGCGTCACCGACCTGTGTCTCGGAGCTCTTCCCGAGCGGCAGGGGCTGCAGGTCGGCGTCGTCGGGATCGACCTTCAGCACGGCCACGTCGGTCGAGGGGTCCGTGCCGACGACCTCGGCGTCGACGAGGTCACCGTCCTCCTCGAAGCGGACTTGCACCTCCTCAGACTCGCCGACTACGTGGGCGTTGGTGATGATCGTCCCCTGCTTGTCGACCACGAAGCCCGAGCCGCTGGCCTCGCCGCCCCCGTCGGGCGCGCCGAACGGCGAGTCGCTCGAGCCGGCATCCTGCTCGGCGACCACGAACACGACGCCGGCGCCCTCGCGCTTGTAGATGTCGGCGACGGTGCGGCCACCCTCGTCGGAGTCCGACACGTCGCGTGTCGGAATGCTCTCGCGAACGACGCGTGTCGTCTCGTCCCCGGTGTCGATGACGTCGGTCGCGATCAGGGCGGCGCCGAGGACGAGGACGATCAGGCCCCCCAACATCCCGGCCAGCAAGGTTGGAATCGATGAGCGCTTCTGTGGCGGGGTCGTCTCGTTCATGGCACGCAGTCTTAGCGGTGGTGCTTAAGCGAGGCTAAACGCCACCGAGCGGCCCGTCGCCGGGGACCGGCTGCTCGCGGCCGACCAGCACGCGCACGGCGGTCTCCGGATCGTCGGCACGCATGACGGTCTCGCCTACTAGCACGGCGTCGACCCCTACGCGCTCGAGCTCCTCGACCTGCTCGCGCCGCGCGATCCCCGACTCGGAGACCACGACCTTGCCGGCTGGCACGTCCGGCAGCAGGTCGAACGTTCGCCCGACATCGACACTGAAGTCCGCGAGGTCGCGGTTGTTGATCCCGATCACGTCGGCGTCGATCGCGAGCGCGACCTCGAGCTCCTCCGGCTCGTGGACCTCGACGATCGCGTCCAGGTCGAGCGCGCGTGAGACGGCGAGCAGCTCGGAGAGCTCGGCATCGGGGACCGACCCGACGACCAGCAGCACGGCGTCCGCCCCGGCCGCTCGCGCCTCATAGAGCATGTAAGGGTCGACGGTGAAGTCCTTGCGCAGGATCGGCAGCCCCGTCGCCTCGCGCGCGGCTCGCAGGTCGTCCAGCGAGCCGCCGAAGTGGGCCTCCTCTGTGAGCACCGACAGGGCTGCCGCCCCTCCGCGCTCGTAGGCGGCGACGATCTCCACGCAGCTCGAGCCCGGTCGGATGTCGCCGGCCGAGGGTGAGCGACGCTTGTGCTCGGCGATCAGCGACGTGCCGGGCCGAGACAGCGCCTCGGCGAACGGCCGGCCGTCCTCTCGACGGTCGGCGGCCGCCTGCTCGAGCTCGCGGAGCGGGATCGCAGCGCGGCGCCGCTCGACGGCCTCGCGCGTCGCCTGCACCAGCGCCTCGAGCCGCTCGCTCATGACCGCCGCCTGCCCAGCCCGGGCGGCGCCGAAACCGCTCCGCGCGCCCGCTGGCTCACGCCATCAGCTCCTGCGTCCGAGTGACGAAGCGCTCCATGACGTCGAGCGCGGCGCCGGAGTCGATCGCCTGCTCGGCGAGCCGCACACCGGCCTCGATCGACTCGACCAGCCCGCCGACGTAGATCGCCGCGCCGGCGTTGAGAACGGTCAGGTCGCGCTCCGCGCCGGCGTCACCGCCGAGGACGCGCCGAGCGATGCCAGCGTTCTTCTCGGGCGTTCCGGCCGCGACGGCGTCCTGCGGCGAGACTGCGAGGCCAACGGACTGCGGCGTGACGACGAGCGGCGATATCCGGCCGTCGCGCAGCTCGACCGCATGAGTCGACCCCGAGACGCTCAGCTCGTCGAGGCCGTCGTCGCTCGCGACTACGAGCGCGTGCTCGCAACCCAGCTCGCCGAGCGCCGCCGCCATGAAGTCGAGGAAGCGACGGTCCGAGACGCCGATCAACTGGCGGCGCGCACCCGCCGGGTTCGTCAGCGGTCCCAGGAAGTTGAAGATCGTCCGCACCGCGAGCTCCTTGCGGACCGGGACGACGTGCTTCATCGCCGGGTGATGCGCCGGGGCGAACATGAACCCGAAGCCGATCTCGTCGATGCACTCGGCGACGGCGGCCGGCTCGAGGTCGATACGCGCGCCGAGCGCCTCCAGCACGTCGGCCGACCCCGAGCGCCCAGTCGCCGAGCGGTTGCCGTGCTTGGCCATCGGACAGCCCGCGCCGGCCGCCACGAACGCGGCCGTCGTCGAGACGTTGAACGTCGGCCGCCCCCCGCCGGTGCCCGCGGTGTCGACCAAGCCGTCGCGCGCCGGCTCGACCGGCGTCGACAGCTCGCGCATCGCCCGCGCCATGCCGGCGATCTCCTCGACCGTCTCCCCCTTCGTGCGGAAGGCGATCAGCAAGCCCGCCGTCTGGGCCTCGGACGCCCGGCCCTCCATCACCTCGTGCAGGCAGGCGGTCGCCTCGTCGCCGCTCAGCGCCTCGCCGCGGCAGAGCCGGTCGATCGCCTCGGTCAGGATCGGATTGGGCATCTCGGTCTCTCCTCAGCCGCTCAGAGCGCAAGGAAGTTGCGAAGTATGGCCATCCCATCGCCCGTCAGCACGGACTCCGGGTGGAACTGCACGCCCTCGACCGGCAGCTCGCGGTGACGGACCGCCATCACGACGTCGCCGAACGAGGCGGAGCGCTCCAGCTCGGGCGGGAGGTCGGGGTCGAGCACCAGCGAGTGGTACCGGCCAACCTCGAGCGGTCCGTCGAGCCCGGCGAAGATCGTCTTGCCGTCGTGCTCGATCGTCGCCTTCTTGCCGTGCACCGGCTCACCACGCACCACGCGGCCGCCGAAAGCGGCGCCGATCGCCTGATGGCCAAGGCAGACGCCGAGCACCGGAATCCGCTCGTCGGCGAAGCGACGGATCGCCTCGACCGAGACACCCGCCTCGGCGGGCGTGCAAGGCCCAGGCGAGACGATCAGCTTGCCACCGCGCGTCCGCTCCAGCAGCTCGTCGACTGACTCCGCGTCGTTGCGCACGACGACGAGGTCCGCACCCAGCTCCCCAAGGTATTGGACGAGGTTGTACGTGAACGAGTCGTAGTTGTCGAGGACCACAACCGACCGGCCAGGTGCCCCGGGAGGTCCGGGGGGCGTGAGTCCCCTGGTCTGGCTCCTCATGCCCAATCCCGCTGTCGACAGGCGAGCTCGATCGCCTGGAAGACGGCGCCGGCCTTGTGCTCGGTCTCGCGGACCTCGTAGTCGGCGTCCGAGTCGGCCACGATCCCCCCACCCGCCTGGAGGTGGACGCAACCGTCCTTGACGACTGCGGAGCGGATGTAGATGCAGGTGTCGAGGTCGCCGCTGTATGAGAGGTAGCCGACCGAGCCGCCGTACGGCCCGCGCTTGGTCGGCTCGAGCTCGTCGATGATCTGCATCGCGCGGATCTTCGGCGCCCCCGACAGCGTCCCCGCCGGCAGCGACGCCGCCAGCGCGTCCATCGCGGTCGCGTCTTCGCGCAGCGTGCCCGACACCGACGACACGATGTGCAGAACGTGCGAGTACGTCTCGACGATCATCAGCTCGTCGACCTTGACCGACCCGTACTCGCAGACGCGTCCAAGGTCGTTGCGCGCCAGGTCGACGAGCATCACATGCTCGGCGCGCTCCTTCTCGTCGGCGAGCAGCTCCTCGGCCCGCTCGATGTCCTCGGCCGCAGTGGCCGCCCGCGGACGGGTGCCGGCGATCGGCCGCTGCTCGGCGCGCCGGCCGGTCACCTTGACCAACGACTCCGGCGACGCCCCCGCGATCTCGAAGTCGCCGAAGTCGAGGAAGTACATGTAAGGGCTCGGGTTGACCGCCCGCAGCCCGCGGTAGATGGACAACGCGCTCACCGGGCAGTCCGCGCTCCAGCGCTGGCTCGGGACGATCTGGTACGCGTCGCCGGCGCGGATGTACTCCTTGCAGCGCTCGACCGCAGCGGCATACCCCTCCGATCCGATGTTCGACTCGAACCGCGGCGGCTCCCGCACCCCGGCCTCCACACGCGGCACCGGCGCCGCCAGCCGCTCCCGCACCTCGCCGATCGCCGCCTGAGCGTCCGCATACGCCCGCTCGAGATCGTCCTCGGCGAACACGTTCGCCAGGATCGACACCTCGTGGCGCAGATGGTCGAACGCCACCAGCACGTCGGTGACCATCAACGCCATGTCCGGCGTCCCCAGCTCGTCCGGATTGCCCGGGCCGACCGACGGCTCCGCGTGGCGGACGAGGTCATAGCCGAACAGCCCCACCGCGCCGCCTACGAACGGCGGCAGCCCCTCGATCGGCGCGATTCGATACCGGCTCAACTCCTCCGCGACCGCCGCATACGGGTCCTGGAGCTCACGCTCCTCGCCACCGACCGTCAGCCGCCCCTCCTCCAGCCGAATCACGCTACGCGGCCGAAAGCCCAAGAACGACCAGCGCCCGAACCGCTGCCCCTGCTCGGCCGACTCCAGCAGGAACGACGGCCCATCGCCCCGCAGCTTCAGGTAGGCGGAGACCGGCGTCTCGCAATCGTCGATGAACGTATGCCGCAGCGGCACCAGCGTGTGCTCGCGCGCCAGCTCACGCACCTCGTCCAGCGACGGGGAGACCTCGAGCAACTCAGCGGCGACGCTCATTCAGCTCCTCGAACGCATCCGCATACGACATGTCCCGCGACGCCAACAGCACCGCCAGGTGATACAGCACATCCGCCGCCTCCTCGCGCACCCGCTGGTCCGACTCCTCTCGAGCCGCCCGGGTCACCTCCTCCGCCTCCTCGCGCACCTTCTCCCCGATGAACGCCGGGTCCGCCAGCAACTGCGCCGTATAGCTCGACCCCGCGTCCCCATCCGCCTTTCGCGCCGCGATCGTCCGCTCCAGCTCCGCCAGCGCCTCCCCCCGCTGCGGCTCCAGGTCCCCCGAGTGAAAGCAGCTCCGCTCCCCGGTATGACAAGCCGGCCCCGCCGGATCGACCAGCGCCACGATCGCGTCCGCATCACAGTCGACGCGCAGCCCACGCACCTTCATCGTGTTCCCTGAAGTCGCCCCTTTGTGCCAGATCTCACTTCTCGATCGGCTCCAGAAGTGCATCTCCCCCGTCTCACGAGTCAGCCGCAACGCCTCCTCGTTCATGTACGCCAACGTCAGCACCTCGCCCGTGCGCGCATCCTGCATCACACACGGCACGAGCCCGGCGTCGTCGAATCGAATCTCCTCCATCAGAGGATTGTCCCAGAGCCACGGGGCCGGGCCCCCGCGGGTGGCGACGATTTTGCGTTCGCGCGCGCAGGAACGAGCACGCGAACCAAAATCGGAGACAGGACCCGCGGGCAGCGCGGCCAGAGCCCTAGTCGATCCCAAGCCGGTCGAGCAGCGCATCGTCAGCCCGCCAGCCCCGCCGCACCCGCACCCGCAACTCCAGATGCACCCGCCGCCCAAGCACCTTCTCGATCTCCGCCCGCGCAGCAGTCCCAACAGCCTTGACCATCCGCCCCCCACCCCCGATCAAGATCCCCTTCTGCGACTCGCTCTCCGCCCACACGCTCGCCTCGACCTCCAGCAACCCATCCCCCCGCTCCTCGATCCCCGTCACCTCGACCTCCACCGCATGCGGCAGCTCCTCCCGCGTCCGCCGCAGCACCTGCTCCCGCACCAGCTCCGCGATCCGCACATGCTCCGGCTGGTCAGACCGATCCTCCGCGGGATAGAGCCAAGGCCCCTCCGGCAGCAGCCCCACCACATGCTCGACCAGCGCCTCGACGCCGTCCCCCGACTTCGCGCTGACCGGGAAGATATCCCCCTGCACGCCAAGATCGGCTGCCCCCGTCAGAGCAGCCGCCGTCTCCGCCCGTCTCAGCTTGTCGACCTTGTTCACCGCCGTCACGGCGGGAATGCCCGACGAGCGGATCGCCCGCGCGATGTAGCGGTCGCCCGGCCCGATTCGCTGCGCCCCGTTGAGCAAGAAGAGCACAGCGTCCGCATCCCGAAGCGCCTGCTCGACCCGTCGCTGCATCCGCTCGGTCATCGGGTCGCGCGGGCGCTGGACGCCGGGCAGGTCGACCAGCACCAGTTGCCAGTCCTCACCGGTCGCAATGCCGCGGATCTCGCGTCGCGTCGTCTGCGGCTTGTCGGAGACGATCGCCACCTTGTCGCCGACGATCCGGTTGACGAGCGTCGACTTGCCGGCGTTCGGCCGTCCGGCGATCGCGACGAACCCGGCGCGCGTGCCGGTCACCGCAGCTCCTCCATCACGCGGTCCTGGAGTGTCAGCATCTCGCCGTCGTCGGTCTCGTGGTCGTAGCCGCAGAGGTGAAGCACCCCGTGGACGACCGCCTCCGCGAGGTCCTCGGTGTGCTCGGGGCAGATCACCACGTCGCCAAGCTCGCGCGGGCCCGACGCCGGGCCGCTGCCGTCGACCGGGAACGACAGCACGTCGGTCGGCCGGTCACGACCACGATGCTCGCGGTTGAGCTCCTGGATCTCGGCCGGCCCGACGAAGGCGACCGCCACGTGCAGCTCGCCGTCGACGCCGGCCGCCGCCAGCGCAGCGTGCGCGGCCGCGACGAACCCTGCCGGGGACGCCGGCGCATCGATGATCTCGATCTCGATCAGGCTCTCCTGCGCGACTGCGACTTGCGCAGCTCCGGCGCCTGCGACTCGGCGTACGCGCTGTACGCGGCGACGATCCGCTGAACGAGCTTGTGCCGGACGACGTCCTCGCCGCCGAAGCGGACGAACTCGATCCCCTCGACGTCCTCGAGGATGTCGCCGATCACGACCAGGCCGGAGTGGGTCTCGCGCGGCAGGTCGACCTGGGTGACGTCGCCGGTGACGACCATCTTCGAGCCGAACCCGAGCCGCGTCATGACCATCTTCATCTGCTCCGGCGTGGTGTTCTGCGCCTCGTCGACGATGATGAACGAGTCGTTGAGCGTGCGGCCGCGCATGAAGGCGAGCGGCGCGACCTCGATCACCCCGCGCTCGAGGTGCTGGTTGACCTTCTCCGGCTCGAGCATGTCGTAGAGCGCGTCGAACAGCGGCCGCAGGTAGGGGTCGACCTTTGCCATCAGGTCGCCGGGCAGGAACCCGAGCCGCTCACCGGCCTCGACCGCGGGCCGGGTCAGCACGATTCGATTTACCTCGCGCCGCTGCAGCGCCGCGACGGCCATCGCGACCGCGAGGAACGACTTGCCGGTGCCGGCGGGGCCGATGCCGACGGCGATCGTGCTCGAGCGGATCGCGTCGACGTAGCGCTTCTGGTTGACCGTCTTCGGCGCGACCTTGAGGCCGCGATGGCGCCAGACGACGTCCTCGAGGATCTCGCTCGGGCTCTGATGCTCGTCGAGCGCCGAGCCGATCGCCTCGATCGTCCCGGGAGCGACCTCGTGACCCTGGCGGATCAGGTCCGACAGCTCGCGGACCACCGTCTCCCCCATCGCGACCTGGTCCTCGGAGCCGTCGAGGGTCAGCACGTTGCCGCGCAGGAACACCTCGCAGTCGAGGTGCCCCTCGAGCGTGCGCATGATGAGGTCCTCGGGCCCGGCCAGCTCGGCGGCGACGTCGTTGGAGAGCTCGATCTGGTGGCGCACTAGGCGGTCAGCTTCTCCTTCACGGCGGCGCTCACGCGCTTGCCGTCGGCGCGGCCGCGCACCTGCGGCATCACGAGCTTCATCACGTCGCCCATGTCACGTGGCGAGCTGGCGCCGGACTCGGCGACTGCCGCCTCGACGATCTGCGCGAGCTCGGCGTCGCCAAGCTGCTCCGGCATGTACGCGGCGATCAGCTCGGCCTCGGACTCCTCGGCGGTCGCGAGGTCATCGCGCCCGCCGTCGCGGTAGGCCGCCGCGGACTCGAGCCGCCGCTTGCGCTCGCGCTGCAGCACCGCGACCTCGTCGTCGCCGCCGTCCTTGACCGCCTTCTGCAGCTCAGAGGCGATCAGTCGCAACGCGCCGGCGCGCTCGCGGTCGCCCGCCTTGAGCGCCGAGCGCGCGTCCTGCTGCACCTGGTCGACAACCGCCATTCACCCTTAAGTCTAGGCTGCCCGCCAATGCACGACGGCACTTTGATCCTGATCGCCGGCACGCTGCTGGCGCTCGGGATCGGAGCGACGCTGCTCGCCGGGCGCCTGCGAGTGCCCGGCCTCGTGCTCTTCCTCGTGCTCGGCATGGCGATCGGCTCGGACGGCCTCGGGCTGATCGACTTCGGCGCGACCGAGAGCGACGTCGAGCTGGCGCGGACCATCGGGATCATCGCGCTCGCGCTGATCCTCTTCGAGGGCGGGCTGGCGGCCGGCTGGAGCGAGATCCGCCCGGTCCTGCGCGGGGCGATGCCGCTCGCCGCGGTAGGAACGCTGCTGACGGCGGTGATCACCGGGCTGCTGTCGCACCTGATGTTCGGGCTCACCGTGCTCGAGGGGATGCTGCTCGGGTCGGTGATCGCGTCGACGGACAGCGCCGCGATCTTCTCCGTGCTGCGCGGCTCGAACGTCAAGCGCAAGCTCGCGCGAACGCTCGAGGCCGAGTCGGGGTTCAACGACCCGATCGCCGTGCTGCTCGTGCTCGGCTTCGTCGAGTGGATTCAGGCGCCGGCCTACGGGCTCGCCGACATGGCACTGCTGATGGTCGAGCAGCTCTCGATCGGCGCGCTCACCGGGTTCGCCGTCGGCACGGCCGCGATCGCGGCGTTCCGCGGCGTGAAGTTCGCGACCACTGGTCTCTATCCGGTCGCGTCGATCGCGACGGCGGCGATCGCCTTCGGTGCCGCCGACCAGCTCGGCGGCTCCGGCTTCCTCGCCGTCTACCTCACGGGCCTGAGCCTCGGCGGCGCGCGAATCCCCGCGCGCCGAACGATCGACGACTTCCACGCAGGCCTCGCCTGGGTCGCCCAGATCGCGCTGTTCTTCACGCTCGGGCTGCTGGTCTTTCCGGGCGAGCTGGGCGACGTCGTCGGCGACGGCTTGCTGCTGGCGATCGTCCTGACGCTGGTCGCGCGCCCGATCGCGACCTTCGTCTCGACCGGCCTCGCCGGCTACTCGCCGCGCGAGATGACGCTTGTCAGCTGGGCCGGACTGCGCGGCGCGCTGCCCGTCGTCTTCGCGACGTTCCCGGTCATCGAGGGCGTCCCGCAGGCGGAGCTCTTCTTCAACCTCGTCTTCTTCGTCGTGATCACCTCGGCGCTCGTCCAGGGCGCGACGATCAACCCGCTCGCGCGCCGGCTCGGCCTGACCAGCCGCGCCGAGGCGGTCCCGCCGCCCGTGATGGAGGTCGGCACGATTCGTCGCCTCGGCGCCGAGGTCCTGGAGTTCCCGGTCGACGCCGACGACGCGCTGGTCGGCCGGCTGGTCAACGAGCTCGGACTGCCGCGCGACGCGCTCGTCAACGTGATCGTTCGCGACGACGAGGCGCTGCTGCCACGCGGCTCGACCGAGGTCGCCGCCGGCGACCGGCTCCACATCGTCGTCCGCGAGCAGGCGCGCGCCGACGTCGAGGCGCTCTTCGGACGCTGGCGCGACGGCCCGATCGCGCCCGCGGCACGGCGCGTCGCCGTCCCCCAGGGCCGCAGCCCGATCTTCAGCGTCAAGCCATGGCGCGAGGACTCAGGCGATCCGGCCACGCCGAAGGAGATCGAGGGCGTCCCCGTCACCCGCACGCTGCGCACCCGACGCGAGGCCCGCGGAGCGCTCGTCGTGCTCGCCGACGGCCGGCTCGCGATCACCGGCGACGGCGTCGTCGCAACCGGCAGCCCGCGCCAGCTCGTCCGCTACTGCCGCGAGCGCGTCGGTCGCGCCCAGAGCCCACAGGCGAAGGCCTGGTGGCAGGAGGTCGCGGGCGCCGTCCTCCAAAGCTCCGTCCCATGAGGCTCGGCGAACCGACCGTCCTACCGGCCAGGCGTCGCGGGGGTCCGGGGGCGCGAGCCCCCGGCTCTAATCCCAGAAGCCGTCTGCGGGGAGGATCTCGCCGTCAGCCTCGTGACGTGGGCCGAAGGCGAGCAGCTCGAGGCCGTCGGGGCCTGCCTCGAGCGCGCGCACGACACTCGGCGCGAGCCGGACGGCGTCCATCGTGTCGAGCTCGACTACGTCCTCGTCGAGCTTGATCCGCCCACTGCCGGACAGGACGACATAGATCTCCTCCGCCTTGTCGTGGCGATGCGCGAAGGCCTGCCGCTTGTTCGGGCGCAGCACGTGGTAGGAGAGCCCGGTGTTCTCGGCCTTGAGGTCGGAGTGCGCGAAGCGCGCCTCGCCCATCTCGGAGTAGCCGTGCTTGACGGCCGAGTCCTCGACCTGCCGCAGGTTCTTGATCGAATAGTCCATGCCCGGACCCTACCCCCGCTAGGTCAGCAGCAATGCGGTCCAGCCGCGATCGGAGAGGCGGCGGGCCTCCGCGAGCGGCGCGAAGGCCGCGGCGACCTCGTCGGCCTCGTGGTCGAGCAGGCCGGAGAGGACGAGCGCGTCTGGACGGTGGTCGATCAGCTGGGCGACGCGCAGCAGCAGCGGGCGCATCAGGTTGGCGACGACCACGTCGGCCGGCGGCGGAGCCTCCTCGCGCAGGTTCGCCCGCCGAACCACCTCGAGGGCCACGTCGTTGTCGCGCGCGTTGAGCTTCGTCGCGTCGACGGCGAGGCCGTCGGAGTCGACCGCCTCGATCGGGCCGTAGCCAAGCTTCGCGGCGGCGATCGATAGCACGCCGGACCCGCAGCCGAGGTCGCAGAGCGACCCACGTGGGCGTTCGCCGGCAAGATCGACGAGCAGGTCGAGACAGAGGCGCGTCGTCGCGTGCGCGCCGGTCCCGAAGGCACGTCCAGGATCGATCCGGAGGTCGATCACGCCGGGCCGCAACGGGGGCTCCTCCCACGGCGGGCGGACGTAGAGGCGGTTGGCGACCAGCACCGGCGCGTGGAAGCGCTTCCAGCGCTCGTCCCAGTCGTCGGGCACCTCCCGCCCGGAGACCGTGACAAGAATTCCGCCGACCTCGGCCTCGCCCTCGTCGAGCTCGGGCAGCTCGCCCGGCGCGCCGTAGACCGCGAACTCGACGCTGCCGTCGCCGTCGACCTGCTCGACGCCGGACGGAGCCAGCTCGAGCAGCGCGGCCAGCACCCGCTCGCCGTCGGCGGCCGGCGCGCGGATTGCGAGCCGGATCACCGCAACGCCCGGCGGACCTTGTCTACGAGCGACTCGTGACGCGGCTCGCTGAGGTTCTCGGCGGTGATCGTGCCGGCGAGCTCGGCCAGCAGCTCGCGCTGGCGCGCGTCGAGGTTGCGCGGGATGACGACGTTGAGGACGACGCGCTGGTCGCCGCGCCGGCCGCGCCCGATCAGCGGCATGCCGTGTCCGCGCAGGGTCACGACGGTCCCGGGCTGGGTGCCCGCGGGCACGTCGATCTCCTGGTCGCCGTCGAGCGTCGGCACGCTGACGGTCCCGCCGAGCGCCGCATCCGGCGCTGCAACGTCGACGACGCTCACCAGGTCGGCGCCGTCGCGGACGAAGCGCTCGTCCTCGGCGACGCTGACCATCACGTAGAGGTCGCCAGGCGGACCACCGCGGTCACCGGCATGGCCGCTGCCGGTCAGGCGGATGCGCTGGCCGTCGGCGATGCCGGCCGGGACGTCGACGTCGAGCGAGCGGCGCGTCGCGCGCCGGCCCTGCCCGCGGCACTCCTTGCATGGCGTCGTCGCGACCTTGCCGTCGCCGCCGCAGCGGTCGCAGACCTGGCTGCGCACCATCTGCCCGAACGCGGTCTGCGAGATCGCCCGCAGCTGACCGCTGCCCTCGCAGCGCGTGCACGTCTCGATCGGCGTGCCGGGCTCGGCTCGGTTGCCGTGGCAGTGCTCGCAGGTCTCGACGGCATCGAACGCGACGCTGACCGTCGTCCCCTGGGCCGCCTGCTCGAGTGAGATCTCCGCCTCGACGCCGACATCGCCGCCCTGGACGGGCCCGGGCCCGGCGCCGCGGCGACCGCCGCCGAACGGATCGCCGCCGAAGAACGCGTCGAAGATGTCCGAGAACGACCCGAAGCCGTGCGCGTGCGGTGCCTTGCCACGCGAGTCGAGCCCCTCCCAGCCATAGCGGTCGTAGATCTGGCGGCGGTCGCCGTCGCTGAGCACCTCGTAGCACTCGGCGGCCTCCTTGAACCGCTCCTCGGCGTCGGGGTCGGGGTTGACGTCGGGGTGCAGCTCGCGCGCGAGCACACGGAAGCGCTTCTTGATCTGGCGCTCGTCGGCACCGCGCTCGACTCCGAGCACCTCGTAGGCGTCGCGTCTCATCTACTCGTCGTAGACCTCGGCGACGAAGCGCGAGAGCTCCGCAGCCGCCTGGCGGACCGCGATGATCGCGCCCGGGTAGTCCATCCGCACCGGTCCGAGCACGCCGACCGCGCCGAGGTTGCGCCGCGCGACGCCGTAGTTGGCGGCGACCATGCTCAGCGAGCGCAGCTCGGGCGCCGGGTTCTCCTGCCCGATCCGCAGATAGACGCTCGGCTCCGACATCGACGCGCGCAGCATCGACAGCAGCGCCTGGCGGCGCTGGAGGACCTCCATGAGGTCCGACACCTGCGGCAGCTCCTGGAACCGCTGCTCGGAGATCAGCCGGGCGGCGCCGTCGTAGAAGAGCGTGTGCTCAGCACTGTCGGCGAGCTCGGTGAACGCGGGCGCGAGCTTCGAGAGGAAGTCGCGCTCGCGCTCGCCGAGCTCGGGATCGGCGAGCTTTCCCTGAAGCAGTCGCGACCCGACGTCGAGACCACCGAGAGCCTCGTTGAGGTACGCGCCGGCCCAGTCGATCAGGCCACGATCGAGCGACTCCTCGAACGGGATCACGCGCTTGGTCACGCCGCCGGTTGACGTGATCACGACGACCATCGCGACACTCGGCTGCAGCGCGAGCACCTCGACGCGATGGATCGTCGCGGTCTCGATCGGCGGAGCCGTGACGAGCGCCAGCAGGTCGGTCAGCTGCGAGAGCTGCTCGGTGGTCGCGCGCATCGCATCGTCGACCTCGCGCCGCATGTCCGAGAGCTCGACCGGCTTGCGCGGCGCCGGCAGCCCGCCCTGCTCGAGCAGCTCGTCGACGTAGCGGCGGTAGCCGCGGTTCGTAGGCACGCGACCGGCGGAGGTATGGGGATGCTCGAGCAGGCCGAGCTCCTCGAGCCGGGCGAGCTCGTAGCGGATCGTCGAGGGGCCCCAGGGCACGTCTGACTGCTCGGCGAGCCACTTCGAGCCGACCGGATGGCCGAGGTCCTCGTAACCCTCGATGACCTTGCGTAGGAGGAACTGCTGCCGAGCCGTTACCCGCACGCCCTGGATTGTGACGGACGCTCTCAGACGGCCCGCAGCTCAGCCGTGGCGTTCTTGATGATCTGCTTGCCGGACTGCTCGGCGACGGTGTCGACCTCCGCACGCTCGCCCTCGACCGCGGTCACGGTCCCGCTGACGACGATCTCCTGCTCGGGCACGCCCATGCCGCGGAACTGGACCGCCAGCCGCTTCAGCGAGCGCGGATCGCCGCCCGCCGCGGCCGCGTTGGCCCGGGCCACCAGCGCCATGCCGTAGAGCCCGTGAAGGATGTTTCCCGGCAGGCCGACCTGCGTCGCGAACTCCCTGTCGAGGTGAATCGGGTTGAAGTCGCCGGACGCGCCCGCGTAGCGATGCGGCAGGAAGCGGTCCGGCGTGACGCGCAGCTCGGGGATCGAGTCGCCCACGTTCATCTCAGACTCCCCTCACGATGTTGGTCCAGGTCCCGCGCACGACCTCGTCTCCGTCCTGGTTGGTGGAGATCGATTCGAAGACGTAGAAGCCCTTGCCGTCCTTCTCGAAGATCTCCTTGCACCGCGCGACGGTCGTGATCGTGTCGCCCGAGCAGACCGGCTCGCTCCAGGCGAACTCCTGGCCCCCGTGGACCATCCGCGCGAAGTCGATCCCGACCTCCGGGTCGAGGATCGCCGGGCCCATCGCTCCGGCCGAGTAGACGACCGCGAACATCGGCGGCGCAGCGACGTCGCGCAGGCCCGTTGCCTTGGCGGCGGCGCGGTCGAAGTAGACGGGGTTGTCCTCGCCCACCGCCAGGGCGTACTCGCGAATCTTCTCCTTGCCGACCTCGTACTCGAAGGGCGGGTACTGCTTGCCCTGGGCGCTGGCGTCTACCGGCACGCGGCCTCCCGTCTCGCTCGTCGGTTGCGGCGCGGCAGTCTAGTCGAGGCGCCGTCGCCGACGGGCCGAGCGGCCGCTGCGCCAGGCGGTCCTAGGCCGCTTCGCGAAGCCCTTGGGCCTCGGCGAGCGAGGCGAGCTTGCGCACGGCGTGCTCCTCGATTTGGCGGGCCCGCTCGCGGGTCAGCCCGAACATCCGGCCGACGTCGTCGAGCGTCCGCGGCTGCTCGCCGAAGAGGCCGTAGCGCAGTTCGACGATGCGACGCTCGCGGTAGGAGAGGTTCTCCAGCGCCAGCGCCAGGCGCGTGCGGTCGAGCGCCTCGGCGGCGGCATCGAACGGCGAGACCGCTCCCTGGTCGGGGATCAGGTGCCCCAGTTCCGCGGCATCGTCCTCGCCGGCGCCGCCGACCGGCTTGTCGAGCGAGACCGGCGGGCGCGAGGCGCGCATGATCAGCTCCGCCTCGTCGGGATCGATGTCCAGTCCCGAGGCGGCGGCGATCTCCTCGAAGGAGGGGTCGCGGTCGCGGGCGGCTTCGAGCCTGCGCTGCGCGCCGTCGAGCTTCTGCAGCTGCTGGTTGATGTGGATCGGGATGCGGATCGTGCGCGACTTGTCGGCCAGCGCGCGCGAGATCGCCTGACGGATCCACCAGGTGGCATACGTCGAGAACTTGAAGCCCTTGCGGTAGTCGAACTTCTCGACGGCGCGGACCAGTCCGATCGACCCCTCCTGGATCAGCTCCATGAAGTCGAGGCCCTGGTTGCGGTAGCGCTTGGCGATCGAGACGACGAGGCGCAGGTTCGCCTCGGTCATGCGGTTCTTCGCCGCGAGGTCGCCGCGCTCGATGCGCTTGGCGAGGTCGAGCTCCTCCGCCGCTGTCAGCAGGCGCGTCTTCGCGATGCCGTCGAGGAAGAGCTGCAGCGAGTCGGTCGTCGGGCTCGGGGCTGTCTCCAGTGCGGCCATGGCGCAGAACCTACGCCCGGCCCCTTAAGCGTTCCTAAGCTGCGCGCAAAGGTTTCCTTAAGTCGTAGCGGTCGCAGGCGAAGTTGTGTCTCAGTCGTCGTCGCCGAGCGTCAGGACCGATAGGAACGCCTCCTGCGGCACCTCGATGCGACCGACCTGCTTCATCCGCTTCTTGCCCTGCTTCTGCTTCTCGAGCAGCTTGCGCTTGCGCGTGATGTCGCCGCCGTAGCACTTCGCGATCACGTCCTTGCGGACCGCCTTGACCGACTCGCGGGCGATGATGTGCGAGCCGATCGCGGCCTGGATCGCGACCTCGAACTGCTGGCGTGGGATCTGCTTGCGCAGGCGCTCGGTCAGTCCGCGCCCGGCGTCGTAGGCCTTGTCCTTGTGGACGACCATCGAGAGCGCATCGACCTGGTCGCCGGCGAGCAGGATGTCGAGCTTGACGAGCTCCGACGGGCGCATCCCGGTCAGCTCGTAGTCGAGTGACGCGTAGCCCTTGGTGCGCGACTTGAGCTGGTCGAAGAAGTCGAGGACGACCTCGGCGAGCGGCAGGTCGTAGTGCAGCTGGACGCGCTGCTCGGACAGGAAGCTCATGCCGACGTGGGTGCCCCGGCGCTCCTGGCAGAGCTCCATCACCGCCCCGACGGCGTCCTTCGGACAGAGGATCGTCGCCTTGAGGTACGGCTCGCGGACCTCGGCGATCACGCCGGGGTCGGGCATGTCGTTCGGCGAGTGCACGACGACCTCCTCGCCGTTGGTCAGGGTGCAGTCGTACTCGACGTTCGGCGTCGTGGCGAGCAGCTCGAGGTCGTACTCGCGCTCGAGCCGCTCGCGCACGATGTCCATGTGCAGCAGGCCGAGGAAGCCGCAGCGGAAGCCGAAGCCGAGCGCCTGGCTGGTCTCCGGCTCGTAGGAGAGCGCCGCGTCGTTGAGCGCCAGCTTGTCGAGCGCGTCGCGCAGGTCGGCGAAGCGGTCGGTCTCGACCGGGAAGAGGCCGCAGAAGACCATCGGCTTGACCTCGCGGTAGCCGGGCAGCGGCTCGGCCGCCGGGCGCGCCTTCGGCGTCAGCGTGTCTCCGACGCGC
>DATABO010000107.1:0-25047 GCA_036259535.1 Thermoleophilaceae bacterium | reverse complement strand
GAAGAGCACGTCGCAGATCGAGCCGAGCGTGTCGAGGCCGACGAAGTCCGACAGCAGCAGCGGGCCCATCGGGTGGCCGGCGCCGGCCTTCATCGCGGCGTCGATCTCCTCGATCGAGCCGACGCCCTCCTCGTAGGCGCGAATGCCGTCGAGCAGGTAGGGCACGAGCAGCCGGTTGACGATGAAGCCCGCCGTGTCGCGCGTCGGGATGCCGAGCTTGCCGAGGCTCTTGGTGAACTCGACGCCGGCCGCGAAGGTCTCGTCGGACGTCGTGATTCCGCGCACGACCTCGACCAGCTTCATCACCTGGGCGGGATTGAAGAAGTGGAGGCCGAGGAAGCTGTCCGGTCGCGACGTGGACGCCGCCTGGTCGATCACCGACAGCGACGACGTGTTGGTCGCGAACAGGGCTCCCTGCTTGACGACCCCGTCGACCTCCTTCCACATCTCGAGCTTCAGCGCGAGGTCCTCGGTGATCGCCTCGATCACCAGATCGCAGTCTGAGAGGTCGGAGTAGGAGGTCGTGCCGTGGATCCGGCCGCGGACGGCGTCGGCGTCGGCCTGCTCGGCCTTGCCCTTCTCGACGGCGCGCGCGAGCTGCTTCTCGATCTTGCCGACGCCCTTCTCGAGCTTGGTGTCGTCGACCTCGCGCAGCACGACGTCGTAGCCCGCCTGGGCGACCACCTGGGCGATCCCATGGCCCATCAGGCCTGCCCCGAGCACTCCAACCTTCTTGATCTCCACTACGTTCTCCCAGTCAGCTGTCAGCGAGCCCGGGGAGCCTATATGTCACTGATCGGAGTCGAGGACCGCGGCGGCGTGCGCCATCTGGTGCTGCAGCGGGCCGAGAAGCGCAACGCGTTCAACGGCGAGCTGATCGAGGCGCTCGGGCACACGCTCGAGGACGCGGCGGCCGACACGTCGGTGCGCGTGCTGGTCGTGCGCGGCGACGGGGCGATGTTCTCGTCCGGCATGGATCTCCACGACCTGCGCGAGCTCGCCGACGACCCGTCGAAGCTGCGCCCGTTCCGGCGGGCGATCCTCGGCTGGTGGAACCTGCTCGAGGAGATGCCGAAGCCGACGATCGTCCAGATCCACGGCGCCTGCCTCGGCGGGGCCTTCGAGCTGGCGCTGGCAGCGGACTTCCGCGTGATGGCCGAGGACGCGATGGCGGGGATCATGGAGGTCCGCGTCGGGCTGTTGCCCGACGTCGGCGGCTGCTCGCGGCTGCCGTCGATCGTCGGCCTCGGCAACGCCAAGGAGCTGATCATGACCGGCAAGGTGATCGACGGCCGCGAGGCCCACCGGATCGGCTTCGCCAACCGGATCGCCCCGGCCGAGGAGCTCGACGCGCTCACCGAGTCGTTCGCGAACGAGCTGCTCGCCTGCGCCCCGCGCGCCGTCGGGATGGCCAAGCGCGTGATCGACGCCTCCGCCAAGCCGGCGCTCGCGGCGACGCTCGAGCAGGAGGTCCAGGCCCAGGAGGCACTCGCCGCCAGCGAGGACTTCGCCGAGGGCACGCGCGCCTTCTTCGAGAAGCGTCAGCCGACCTTCGCGGGCCGCTGAACCCTGCTGCGGTACTCGCCGGACCTCGCTCCCCCTAGCTTCGGCGCCCGGCCGGTGGACCGGTCCGGCTGCGCCCTCCGCTAAAGGCTCGGGAAGCCGCGTTTGCCGGCGGCCGCGCGCAGCTCGCCGCGGAACTTGCGGACGAGGCCGGGGCGGTGGCGGGCGAGGTTGCGGTACTCGCCGGGGTCGCTGCGCGTGTCGTGCAGGCGACTGGCGACGATCCGGCCGCCGGCGTTCTCGGCGACGTAGAGCCAGCGGCCGTCGCCGGCCATCAGCGTGTCGCCCCAGGCCGACGTCCACACCGGGCGCGGGTCCTTGATGCGGCGACCGTCGAACAGCGGCCGCAGGTCGGCCCCGTCCATCGACTTCGGGACGGGCGCGCCGACGCCACGCAGCAGGGTCGGGGCGATGTCCTGGGAAGAGGCGAAGTAGCGGCTGCGCCGGCCGGCGCCGAGGCGCTGGGGATGGCGGATCATGAACGGCACGTCGATCAGCTCGCCGTGGAGCTCGTTGGAGTTCTTGCCGATGATGCCGTGCTCGCCAAGCGAGACGCCGTGGTCGGACACGACGGCGACCCAGGTGTTCGAGAGCCCAAGCTCGTCGAGGCGGGTGAGGAAGCGGCCGAGCCAGGCGTCGAGGAAGGTGGTCTCCGCCGCATACATCGCCTGGGCGAGCCTCAGTGTCTTGCGTGAGATGTCGGCCGTTCGACCGGCGGGCGTCCCGAAGGGCATCAGCGGCCGGTAGCCGCCGCGCTTGATCTTCGCGTAGCGGGCCAGGTAGCTGTCCGGCGGGTCCCACGGCTCGTGGACGTCGAAGCAGTCGACGATCAAGGCGAACGGCTGCGCCCGAAAGGCCGCCTGCTCGAGGAAGTCGATGCCGCCACCGAAGACGCGCGCCGCGAGGTAGTCGCGCTCGCGACGGTCGGCGCCGTTGTAGGCGAGGTACTCGCGGACGCGGCCCCGATCGCCTCCGCGCAGCTCGGGCGCCAGGTGACGGCGCAACCGCGCGCCCGGGACCGGCCTGCGCCGCTGGCGCCAGCCGGGGATCTGGCCCTTGACGACGGTCATCACGTCGGGCCGGTCGCGGAAGCGCGCGAACGCCGGCCGCAGCAGGTGCGGGTTGTCCGTCACGTAGCCGGTCAGGTAGCCGCGCTTGCCCAGCACGTCGAGGAACGTCGTCTCGCCGCGGTGGATGCCCTCGAAGCCCGGCACCGCCGGCAGCCCGCCCTCGGGGTGCCAGCCGCGAAACGGGAAGCCGCTGCGCCCGATCAGCAGCGACTTGCGCACCGGCACCGTCGGCATCGCGTCATGGCGGGCGTGGGTGAAAACCAGGCTCTCGGTGGCGAGCGCGTCGAGCGTCGGCGTGCGCGCCCGCCGCCCGCCGTAGGCGCCGACGTGGTCGGTGCGCAGCGAGTCGATCACGACGACCACGACGTTGGCGTCGACCGCGGGGATCAGGCCGGGCGCCAACGCGGCAGCGCCGGCTCGCTCGGCCCGCGCGCCCGGGACGGCGGCCGTCAGCCCGAGTGCCGCGGCGCCTCCGAGCAGCCGTCGCCGCGTCAGCTCGCTTTGCTCACTCCTCCGGTGAGGATCCATTGGCGGCGGCACAGTAGCGGTGAACCCGGCGGGAGCGCGTTAGTTGCTCGCGGCCTTGGTCAGCCGCGTTGCCAGTCCACCGGACCTGCGGTCAGCAGATGGCTGCCGAGCGGACGCCCGAGCACGTGCTGGACCTCGCGGGCGCAGTCGAGCAGCGCTCCGAGGTCGACGCCTGTCTGATGGCCCATCTCGTGCAGCATCGAGACGAGGTCCTCGGTCGCGACGTTGCCGGTCGCGCCCTTGGGCACGGGACAGCCGCCGAGCTCGCCGAACGAGCTCTCGAAGGAGCGGCAACCGGCCTCCAGCGCCGCCAGCGCGTTGGCGAGGCCCTGGCCGCGCGTGTTGTGGAAGTGGGCGGTCAGCTCGACGTCCCGCAACCGCTCGAACGCGGTCGTGAAGAACTCGCGCACCTGGGCGGGGTTGGCCATGCCGGTCGTGTCGGCGAAGCCAAGCTCGGCGCAGCCGGCATCGCGCAGCCGCTCGGCGATCGCGAGGACGCGCTCGGGCGGCACGGGTCCCTCGTAAGGACAGCCGAAGGCGACCGAGATCACCGCCTCGCAGCGCAGGCCCTCGGCGAGCGCGCGGCCGACCACCTTCTCGAGCCCGCCGAGCGACTCCTCGATCGAGCGGTTGACGTTCGCGCGGTTGTGGCTCTCCGACGCCGACAGGAAGAGGTTGACCTCCTGGAAGCGCTCGCGCAGCTCCAACGCGTTGTCGAGCCCGCGCTCGTTGGGGATCAGCACCGTGACCGCGACGTCCTCGGGAATCGCGGCGCGCATCAGGACCTCCGGTCCGTCGGCGAGCTGCGGGATGACGTCGGCACGTACGAAGCTGGTGACCTCGAGCCGCCGCAGGCCGGTGCGGGCCAGCATCTCGACCAAGCGGACCTTGTCGTCGGTCGCGATCGTCTCGGGCTCGTTCTGGAAGCCGTCGCGCGGACCGACCTCGCGAATGCGAACTGGGTCGTCGGACATGCCTACATCATGCCGAGACCGCCGCTGACCCCGACCGTCTCCCCCGTCACGTAGGACGCCTCGTCGCTGGCGAGCCAGGCGATCGCGGCTGCGACCTCGTCGGGCTCGCCGAGCCGCTTCATCACCGTCGAGTCGATCATCCCCTGGACCATCCGCTCGCCGATCTCGCCGAGCACCTCGGCCGCGCGCACCATCTGAGTGTCGATCGGGCCCGGCGCGACCGCGTTGACGCGCACGCCGAAGCGCGCGGACTCCTTGGCGAGCGCCTTCGTGAAGCCGATCACGCCGGCCTTGGTCGCCGAGTAGACGACCGAGAGCTGCGAGCCGACGCGGCCGGCCTCCGACGCGACGTTGACGATCGCCCCTCCCCCGCGCGCGTGCATTCCCGGCAGCACGGCGTGGGTCATGGCGAGCACGCCGCGCAGGTTGACGGCGAGCATGTTGTCCCAGACCTCGGGCGGCGTCTGGGTGAAGAACAGCTCGCCGGCGACGCCCGCGTTGTTGACGAGCACGTCGATCGGGCCGAGCTGCTGCTCGGCAGCTGCGACGGCCGCAGCGATCGACTCCGCGGAGCGCACGTCGAGCTCGAGGCCGACGCCGCCGAGATCGCCGGCCAGCTCGCGTGCGGCATCGCCGTCGAGGTCGCCGACCGCGACGCGCGCCCCCTCGGCCGCCAGTCGCGAGGCCGTCGCGCCGCCGATCCCGCCCGCGCCGCCCGTGACGAGCGCGACCTTGCTCTCAAACCTCATCGGCGGCACCCTATCCCCGACCGCGGCCTCGACGGACCGGGGACGGGGGCGCCGCCCTGCGGCTGTTAGCGTGCCGCGCCGCATGCCCGGCTCCCCCACAGCCATCGTCGGCGGCACCGGCGCGCTCGGCTTTGGGCTCGCCCTTCGCCTCGCCAAGGCGGGCCAGGACGTGGTCATCGGCTCACGCGACGCCGACCGCGCGGAGGAGGCCGCCGTGCGGGTCCGGGCGCGCGTGTCCAACGCGCATGTCGCCGGCATGGAGAACGCCGAGGCGGCGCGACTCGGCGAGATCGTCCTCCTGACGGTCCCGTTCCGCGCCCAGTCGGAGAACCTGACCAACCTCAAGGGTGCGCTGCGCGAGGGGCAGATCCTCGTCGACGCGACCGTGCCGCTCGCCGCCGCCGTCTCGGGAAAGGCGACGCGGTTGCTCGGCGTCCCCCAGGGCTCTGCAGCCGAGCAGGCGCAGGAGATGGTCCCCGAGGGGGTCACGGTGATCAGTGCGCTGCACTCTGTGGACGCCTCGACGTTGGGCGACCTCGACCAGCCGCTCGACCAGGACGTCCTGATCTGCGGTGACCGCAAGGACCCCAAGCGCAAGGTCGCCGAGCTGATCGGCCTGATCGACGGTCTGCGGCCGGTGAACGCCGGCGCGCTCGAGACGGCGCGCTTCGTCGAGGCGCTGACGCCACTGCTGATCTCCGTCAACATCCGCAACAAGTCGCACGCGGGCGTCAAGCTGACCGGCCTGCCCGCCGAGCTCTGGTAGTAGCGACGGCGGCGACCGGGACATGCGTGTAGCGCTGCTCTCCGGCGGCACGGGCGGTGCGAAGCTCGCGCGCGGCCTGCTCGACGAGGTCGGCGCCGAGAACCTGACGGTGATCGCCAACACCGGCGACGACACCTGGGCCCATGGCGTTCATGTCTCGCCAGACCCCGACCTCGTGACCTACTGGCTCGCCGACGCGATCGACGAGCGCGGCTACGGAATCCGCGATGACAGCTGGAAGGTGATGGACGCACTGGCTGCGGCCGGGAGACCGACGTGGTTCCGGCTCGGCGATCGAGACCTCGCGATGTGCCTGATCCGGAGCGAGCTGCTCAGGGTGGGCGAGCGCCTCACCGAGGCCCATGCGGCGGTCGTCGAGGCGATGGGCGTCCGGGCACGAGTGCTGCCGATGTGCGACGAGCCGGTGCCGACTCAGATCGGGGTCGGCGGACGGGTCCTCCCGTTTCAGGAGTTCATGATCGTCGAGCAGGCGGGCGGCCCGCTCGAGAGCGTCGCCTTCGAGGGGGTCGAGCAGGCCCGACCGACCGCCGAGACGCTCGCGGCGCTCAGCGAGGCGGACGCGATCGTGATCGGACCGTCGAACCCGATCGTCTCGATCGGTCCGATCCTGGCGCTGCCCGGCATGCGCGAGGCGCTGATCGCGGCGAGTGCGCCTACCGTCGCCGTCAGCCCCTTCGTCGGCGGCAGCGTGCTCAAGGGCCCGACCGGGCTGTTCTGCGAGTTCGCCGGAGTCGAGGCGAGGGCGACCGGGATCGCGGCTCTCTACTCCGACCTGATCGACGGCATGGTCGCCGACGAGCCGGTCTCGGGCCTGCCGGCTGTCGCGATTCCGACGTTGATGGACTCGCCGGCCAGCCGCCGGAGACTTGCCGCGTCGACCCTGCAGTTTGCGGCGTCGCTGTCGGCGGGCTGACCGGGGACGGACACCCGCCGTTACAGTCGGGGGGCCGTCCACTCGATCGCCCGATGCGAACGATCGCGATCCTCCCAATCAAGAGCTTCGGCGCCGCCAAGCAGCGGCTTGCGGGCCTGCTCGGAAGCGGCGCGCGCCAAGCGCTCGTCCAGGCGATGTTCCAGGACGTGCTGGCCTCCCTGCGGCGGGCCGAGGGCCTCGACGCGATCGCGGTGGTGACCGCGAACGCGGTCGCCGCACGAGCGGCGCGCGGCGAGCGAGTCGTCGTGCTCGACGACAGCGAGGAGACCGGCCACAACGAGGCCGCCGCACTCGGCGTCGCCTACGCGGTCGGGCACGGCTTCGAGCGCGTCCTGCTCGTGCCCGGCGACGCCCCGCTGCTCGACCCCGACGAGATCGAGACGCTGCTACGCGACGACTCCGCAGGCCTGGTCGTCGTGCCCGACCGCCACGGAGCCGGGACCAATGCGTTGCTGATCGCCCCGCCGACGGCCGTCGCTCCGTCGTTCGGGCCCGGCAGCTGCGCACGTCATGAGCAGGTCGCCGTCGCGGCCGGCGTCCGTTGCAGGGTCGACCCACTGCCCTCGCTCGCGGTCGACGTGGACACACCGGAGGACCTCGACGTGCTCGCCGCCCTGCTCGAGGACCCCGCCAACCGGGCCCAGGCCAGCATGACCCGTGGCGCCCTGCGTCAGCTCGACCGCTCCCACCGGCCTCGGTCCCTGCCCTCCGCCGCTGTCTCCTGAGCCAGCCGCCTCCGCTGTCCGCCGTCGCCCTCGACGGTATTCCCGAGGTCCGCGCCGGCGACGACCTCGCCGCGCTCGTCGCCGCCGCTCTGCCCAGCGACCTGCGCGCCGGCGACGTGCTCTCGATCGCCCACAAGGTCGTCTCGAAGGCCGAGGGCCGCACACGCCGCCTCTCCGAGCTCGAGGCAAGCGAGCGAGCACGCGACCTGGCTGCCGAGCACGGCAAGGACCCCCGGGTCGTCCAGGCGGTGCTCGACGAGTCGAGGACCGTCCTGCGCGCGGGCCACGGCGTCCTGATCTGCGAGACCCATCACGGCCTCATCTGCGCCAACGCGGGCGTGGACCGCTCGAACGCCGCCGCTTCCGACCAGCTGATCCTCCTGCCGGAGGATCCCGACGCCTCGGCTCGCCGCCTTCGCGCTCGCATCGAGATTCTGCGCGGCGTACGCCCCGCCGTCGTCGTCACCGACTCCTTCGGCCGTGCCTGGCGCCTCGGCCAGACCGACGTCGCGATCGGCGCAGCCGGCCTGAGCCCGCTCGACGACTGGCGCGGCCGCCGCGACGCCCGCGGCCGCGAGCTGCACGCGACCGCGATCGCCGTCGCCGACGCGATCGCCGCCGCAGCCGACCTCGCCCGCGCCAAGGACGCCGACCAGCCCGCCGTACTCCTCCGCGGCCTCGACCGCTTCGTCACGGCCGACGACGGCCCGGGCGCCATCTCGCTCCGCCGCCCCCCAGCCGACGACCTCTTCCGCTAGCTCGGCAGCTACCCGCCCAGCGGAGGAGCGCAGCCGGACCGGTCCTACACCCCCGTCTCGCGCCCTCCACAGGAGCGAGGTCCGGCGAGCACCGCAGCTACCCCCCTATCGGCGCCCGGGGATTGGTCCCCCAGAAGATCTGAGTGCCGAGCATGCCCAGGATGTGAACCAGGACGGTGTTGAGCACCATCGACTTGGCGGTCGCGGTCCCGACGCCGACTGGCCCGCCACTGGCCGTGTAGCCGTAATAGCAGCCGACGAGCACGATGACCGTCGCCATCGCCATTCCCTTGATCGTGCTGAAGAAGAGGTCTGGAGGGTTCTGGAACATCCAGAAGATCAGGGAATAGCCGCCCGCCGAGACCTCCCCGATCTGCTGCACGATCGCCAGATAGGTGGCGAAGAACCCGACCCCCACCGCGATGACGTACATGAACGGCAGGACCACCCAGGCGGCGAGCAGCCGGGTGGAGCAGAGGAAGGTCAGTGAGCTGATGCCCATGACGTCGAGCGCGTCGATCTCCTCGTTGATCCGCATCGCGCCGATCTCCGCGACCAGGCCGGTGCCGACCTTCGCCGACATCATGTAGCCGAAGGCATAGGGCATCGCCTCGCGCAGGTCACACCACGCGCCGAACCAACCGGCGTAGGCGGGAGCGCCGATCGAGCGGTTGAAGTAGGCGGCCTCGACCCCGCAGATCGAGAGCCCGAGGATGAACGCGAGACCCCAGATCACCAGCCCCGAGCCGATGATCAGGATCCCCGCCTGGCGCAGCGTCTCGCCGAAGAACTTGATCGTGCGGCCCTCGAGCACCTCGACGAGGACCCGCCAGCAGAACTTGGCGATGTCTCCGAGCGAGTGGAGCAGGTCGCGCGGGACCTCCAGCCAGGAAGCGCCCATCATTTGATCACCGATATCTCGGGATGGGTCGCGAGCAGGGTCTGGGTGAAGACGTAGTTGAACGAGAAGATCGCGAGGAACTCGATCACCACCCCCTGGTTGACCGCCCTGCCGACTCCCTCGGCGCCTCCGGACGCAGTCATCCCCTTGTAGCAAGAGACGATCGCGATGATCGCGCCGAACAGGGTCGTCTTGAGCACCGAGCCCCACAGGTCCGTGGTCGACGCGTTGCTGAGCAGCGTCGCGAAGAACGGACCGAGCGGCGCATCGAACGTGATCGTCGCCAGCATGCCGCCGAAGAGGCCGAACATGACCGCGAAGATGTTGAACAGCCCGGTGATGATCATCAGCGCGAGGAAGCGCGGTACGACGAGGTTCTTGACCGGGTCGACGCCGAGCACCTGGAGCGCGTCGAGCTCCTCGCGGATCTTGCGCGCCCCGAGGTCCGCGGTGATCGCCGTCCCGCCGACGCCGGCGACGACGATCGCGGTCACGTTCGGGCCGATCTCCCTGATCGAGGCCAGTACGAAGAAGCCGCCGAGGCGATCGAGCGCCCCGAAGATGACGAGCGCGTTTCCGGCCTGCAGTCCCGGCGCGCCGTAGCAGATGGCGACCGTCGAGACGAGCAGCGGGAACCAGCACAGTCGCAGCACGAACATGAACTGCTGGACGAACTCCGTCCCATACGGGTGGGGAGGGCGAATGGCCGACAGGAGGGTCTTTCCCGTCAGGATCATCATGTCGCCGGTCTGCTCCAGGCCGTTCTTGACCGGGAGGTACGCCCGCGTCGCTAGCGGAAAGACGACCGACGACCCGCCACGGCCCAGGCGGGCGAGACGCCGTTGCGAGCTTGGAGCTGCGGATCCCGCCATCTGTGTGCTGTTCTAGCACACCTCGAGGCCGGCCGCCGCATTCTCGCCTGTAACCGTCCTATTGGCGTACTAGCACACAGGCACGGTGCGCTAGAATTCCCGCGAATGCGCCTCCAGGTCGATCGCGACAGCGGCGTGCCGGTCGGGACCCAACTCGCCTGGCGCCTGCGATCGGCGATCGAGCGCGGCGAGCTGCGGCCCGGCGACAAGCTGCCCAGCCTGCGCGAGGCGGCCGTGGCCGCCGGCGTCAACGTCAACACGGTCCGCGCCGCTTACACGAAGCTGGAGGCGGCGGGTGTGGTGACCACCGAGCAGGGACGCGGGACGTTCGTCGCCCGTCCTTCGGACGGAGCGTCGGACCGTCGCCGCGCCCTGCGCGACGACATAGCCCGTCTCGAGGCTGAGCTGGTCAGCCTGCCGCTGCTCCCCCACGCCGTCGGGGAGCCCGCCAGCCGCAACGCGCCCGGCGCGCGACTGCTCTCGGTCGAGGAGCTCGAGACGGTCCGCGACGTCCTCGCCGATCGCGTCGACGAGCTGCACTCCGCCCGCGCGGCGGTCGTCGCACGACTTCAGGGCGAGCGCCGGGCCGAGCCGGCCGCGACGCGAGCCCCGGCGCGCCGCTCGTCCTCGAGCCTCACCGGCGCCCGCGTCCGCTGGACTTGAGTCGCCGTTCAGCGAAGGCGCGCAGGCGGACCGGTCCCTCGCCAGCGCGGCATAGCTAGGTGGAGCGAGGTCCGGCGAGCACCGCAGCAGGAATCTCGAACCGGCGCCGGATGTCGTAGAGCGTCGTGCGCTCCGCGGCTGGCCGGTCCGCGCGGTGGGCAGCGTCGATCAGCTGCTCGGGCGTCAGCATCACGCCGTGCCGGCTGCCCGCCAGCCGGCTGATGCTCTCCTCCATCAGCGTCCCTCCGAGGTCGTTGACGCCCCAGCGCAGCGACTCCGTTGCCGCGTCGAGGCCCATCTTCACCCACGACGCCTGGAGATTCGGGATCGTCCGCCCGAGCGCCAGCCGGAAGACCGCGGTGTGCTTGAGGTTCTCCTCGGCCGACAGCTCCTCGATCCCGTGCGTCCGTCCGAGCAGCGTGTGGTAGGGGATGAACGACAGCGGCACGAACTCGGTGAAGCCGCCTGTCCGCTCCTGCAGCTCACGCACCACGCGCATGTGCTCGGCTAGCTCCCACGGCTCCTCGATGTGGCCGAACATGACGGTCACGGTCGAGCGCAGGCCCGCGGCGTGCGACGCCTCGATGATCTCGACCCAACGGGCGACCGGCAGCTTGTTCGGCGAGATCCGCTCGCGCACGCCGTCGTGGAGGACCTCGGCGGCCGTGCCCGGCGTCGAGCCCAGCCCGGCGGCGCGCAGCCGCTCGAAGACCTCGCGCGGCGCGAGGCCGGATGTCGCGCACATCGCGTCGACCTCCATTGCCGAGTAGGCATGCAGGTGGATGTCGGGGGCCACCTCCTTCGCCAGGCGCAGCCAGCCCTCGTAGTCCTCGAGCCCCCAGTCCGGGTGGATGCCCGACTGCATGCAGATCTCGGTCGCGCCGAACTCGACCGCCTGCTCGACCCGGCTGACGAACTCCCCGCGGTCGTGCTCGTAGGCATCGGGCGAGCGGCGGCCCTGGCCGAAGCCGCAGAACGCACAGCCGACCGTGCAGACGTTCGAGACGTTGATGTTGCGGTTGACGACGAAGGTCACCGTCTCCCCCGCCAGCTCCGCGCGCAGCTCGTCGGCTGCCTGGCGGATGTCCTCCACCGCCTCCGGCCGCGTCTCGGCGAAGAGCGCCGTCAGCTCCTGCTCGTCGAGCTGCGCGCCTGCGCGCGCCCGCTCGATCGCGCCGGGAACCAGATCGCGGCGGATCGTCCGCTCCTCGCGCCTCCCCGAGCCGCGGCGCGGGATGAAGCTCCAGTAGGCCGTCTTGATCGTGTCGAGCACGCCCTGCTCGATCCAGTCGGCGTCCATGTACTGCGGGTAGACGCAGAGCCGCTCGGCGAGCGCATAGCCGCGCGGCTCGAGCGCCCTGCGCATCCGCTGCGGCGTCGGGAACGGGTGCTCGGGCGAGATGTGGTCGCCGTTGGCCGACAGGCCGCCGAGGTCGGTCGCCCCCTCCTCGATCAGCGGAAGCCACCAGTCGGAGAGGTTCGGCGGGATCTGGACGCCGACGTCGGGCATCAGCTCGCGCGTCACTCGGACCAGCTCGCGCATGTCGTCGAGCGTGATCTCGCTCGCCCAGGCCGGCATCTCGGCCCTGCCTCCGACACGCCCGCGACGCTGCGCGTCGTCGGCGATCTCTGCCGGCTCCGCTCCGTAGTAGCGCGGGTGCGGCACGAAGTTCTGGAGGATCACCTCCTGCAGGTGGCCGTGCTCGGCATGGACCGCGGCGAGCGCCTCGAGCGCCTCGACGCGCTGGCCGGGCGTCTCCCCGATGCCCACGAGGATCCCGCTGGTGAACGGGATCCGTAGCTCGCCGGCGGCGCGAATCGTCTCCAGCCGCCACTCGGGGTGCTTGGTCGGCGAGCCTTGGTGGACGACCAGGTCCGGGTTCACCGACTCGAGCATCAGCCCCTGCGACGCAGTCACCTCGCGCAGCCGGCCGAGGTCCTCTTTCGACAGCGCCCCGAGGTTGGTGTGCGGAAGCAGCCCGCGCTCGAGCGCCCGCTCGCAGGTCCAGGCGACGTAGGAGACGAAGTCGTCATGGCCGTAGGAGCGCAGCCGCTCGCGCACCTCGGCGTTGACCTCCGGCCGCTCGCCGGTCAGCACGAGCAGCTCCTTCGCCCGCCGCCTGACCGCGTCCTCGATCAATCCGTCGACCTCGTCCGGCGAGTAGAGATGCGCCCGATGCGTCGCGAACGCGCAGTACTTGCAGTAGCAGCGGCAGGTCCGCGAAAGCGAGATCGTGAAGTTGCGCGAGAAGGTGACGCGCCGCATCCCGGGCACCCTAACGGTCGGCGTTACGCTCGACGTGATGGACGAGCCGACCCGCTACGCGCGCAGCGGCGATCTCCACATCGCCTACCAGGCGGCGGGCGACGGCCCGCCTCACCTCCTCTACGTCCCGACCTGGATCGGACAGGTCGAGGTCTTCCTCGAGGAGCCGTCGATCGCCGCCTTCGTCGAGCGGCTGCGCTCGTTCGCCCGCGTCATCTCGTTCGACCGCCGCGGCTCCGGGCTGTCGGACCCGTGGGTCGGGCTGCCGACGCTCGAGGACCAGATGGACGACGTGCTGGCGGTTATGGACGCCACCGGCACCGAGCGCGCGGCGCTGATGGGCTCGCTCGAGGGCGGCCCGCTCGCGATGCTGTTCGCCGCCACCCACCCCGCGCGTGTCGAGTCGCTGACGCTCTACGCCACCTATGCGCGCACGCGCTGGGCGCCGGACTACGACTGGCCGCCGCGCGACGAGGAGCGCGACGCCCGCATCGACGACATCGTCGCCCAGTGGGGACAGGGAGGCGTGCCCGCCGCACTCGCGCCCAGCCGCGCCAACGACCCCGACTACCTGCGCTGGTGCGGCCGGATGGAGCGCTACTCGGCGAGCCCCGGCACCGCGGAAGCCGTCCTGCGAGCGCTCGGCGACACCGACATCCGCCACGTCCTGCCGACGATCCGCGTGCCGACGCTGATCATGCACCGCCGTGACGACCCCTTCCTGATGGTCGAGCACTCGCGCTACCTCGCCGAGCACATCCCCGGGGCGCGCTACGTCGAGCTCGAGGGCGGCGACAGCCTCTTCTCCGCCGGCGACTCCGAGGCGATCCTCGGCGAGATCGAGGAGTTCCTCACCGGCAGCCGCCACGAGCCCGAGCCGGACCGCGTCCTGGCCACCGTCCTCTTCACGGACATCTGCGGCTCCACCGAGCGCGCCGCCGAGCTCGGCGACTCCGCCTGGCGCTCCCTGCTCGAGCGCCACGACGAGCTGGTCCGCGCCGCCGTCACCCGCCACCGCGGCCATGCCGTCAAGTCGACCGGCGACGGCGTCCTCGCCACCTTCGACGGCCCGGCCCGCGCGATCGGCGCCGCCCGCTCGATCGAGCAGTCCGTCCACGAGCTCGGCATCCGCGTCCGAGCCGGCCTGCACACGGGCGAGTGCGAGATCATCGGCAACGACGTCGGCGGCCTCGCCGTCCACATCGGCGCCCGCGTCATGGACCTCGCCGGCCCCGGCGAGGTCCTCGTCTCCCGCACCGTCAAGGACCTCGTCGTCGGGTCCGGGATCGACTTCCGCGACCGCGGCTCCCACGAGCTCCGCGGCGTCCCCGGCGAGTGGAGCCTCTACCAAGTCGCCTAGATTGACGCGCCGATGCGGCTGCCGGCCATACTCGCCTGCCTTGCGCTCCTCCTCGTGCCGCTCGCCGGATGCGGCTCCGACGGGGACGCCTCCGACGGCGCCCGCCCTGTCGCCCTCGCCCTCGACTTCCAGCCCAACGCCGTCCACGCCGGCATCTACACGGCCGTCGCGAACCGCATCGACCGCCGCCACCACATCGACCTCCAGGTCCGCGTCCCCTCCTCCTCCACCGACTCCCTCAAGCTGCTCGCCGCCGGTCGCGCCGACGCCTCGATCGTCGACATCCACGACCTCGGCCTCGCCAACCAGCGCGGCGCCGACATCGTCGGCATCGGCGCCCTGGTCCAGCGCCCCCTCGCCGCCGTCATCGCCCAGCCCTCCATCCGCCGTCCCCGCGACCTCGAGGGCCGCCGCGTCGGCGTCACCGGCCTCCCCTCCGACGACGCTGTCCTCCGCGCCACCGTCGAGGCCGACAACGGCGACTACGACGCCGTCCAAGAGACCACCATCGGCTTCTCAGCCGTCCCATCCCTCGCCTCAGGCAAGGTCGACGCCGTCGTCACATTCTGGAACGCCGAGGGCGTCGCCCTCCGCCGCCAAGACGTCCCAACCCGCCAATTCCGCGTCGACCGCTACGGCGCTCCCCCCTACCCCGAGCTCATCCTCGCCACCACCCGCGAGAACCTCGCCAACCACCCCCGGCTCTACCGCGACCTGCTCGCCACCCTCACCGCCGGCACCCACGCCGCCCTCGCCGACCGCCCTGCCGCCGTCCGCGAAATCGCCGCCGCCTCCGACTCCAACCCATCCCTAGTCGCCGCCCAGCTCACCGCCGTCGCCCCAGCCCTAAAACCACCCCTGACCTTGGACCCAGCCACACTTCGCGCCTGGGCCAACTTCGACACCCGCTTCGGCATCCTCGACCGCAACCCCGACGTCTCAAAGCTCTTCAACACCCATCTCGCGCCCTAGGCCCTAGCCATCGGCCTCCGCGGGTGGCGACGATCTTGCGTTTGGGCGCGCAGCTTGCGAGCACCCAAACCAAGATCGGAGAGAGGACCCGCGGGCAGCCACGCCAAGCCCTAGCCAGATCCCACCAACCCCTCAACCAAAGCCACCCCATCCCGCGCCATCCGCGACCTCGGCACCACCCGCGAGAACCCCGCCTCCAAAGCCCGCCGCCGCATCTCCGCATCGACATGCGAGTAGTACCCCAGCGTCGGCACCCCCTCGTCCAGCTCCCCCCGCTCCCGCATCGACACCAGCAGCCCCGGCCCGTCGACGCCCTCCGCGGTCAGGTCGAAGACCACCACGTCGTGGAACTGCGCCGCCACCCGCAGCCGCTCGGCGGTCGCGAACCGCGCCACCACATGCCCTGCGATCTCCAGCGCCCCCTCCACCTTCAACCCGAACAGCAGGTCGGGCGACAGCAGCGCGATCCTCGCCACGCGCCTACTGACGCCGGCGGTCGCGGAACTCGCGCCGCACCGACTCCGGCCTGCCCCACATCTGCGTGACCTCCACACGGCCGGTGCGCGCCTCCCGCGCGGCAAGCTCGCCGCCTATCCCCTCGCTGTCGAGCACTGCCAGCGTGCCCCGCACCGCCTCCGGAGCAGCCGCGTGTCCGAACTCCTGCGCCACCCGCAGCCGCCATTGCCACTCGTGCTTGGAGTACGGCATCGCGTTGATCTGGGTCAGCAGCGTCGCGGCCTCGACGTAGCGCCCGGGGTCGTCGATCCGCAGGTCGACGTCGAGCGTCGTCCAGTCCGGCGGAAGCGCCTCGACGACGCGCTCGAAGTCCTCGGCGAGGGCCATCGTCGAAACCCTACTTGGCGGCCTCGACCCGCATCATCCGCACCAGCGCACCGCCGAGCGCGTGGTCGCCGGACCCGAAGCGGACGAGCAGCGGGCCGTCGAACGGCTGGCGCTCGAGCACCTCGAAGCGGTCGCCGGGGGCGATCCCGCGCTCGGACAGCCAGCGCAGCATCTCCGGATCGGAGTCCGAGATGCGCACGAAGATCCCCCGCTCGCCCTCGTCGAGGTCCTCCAACGGCCGCGAGCTGGCGCTCGCGATCTCGCCGTCGGCGGTCGGGATCGGGTCGCCGTGCGGATCGTGGGTCGGGTTGCCGAGCTTCGCGGCGATCAGCTCCGACAGCTCGGGCGAGATCGCGTGCTCGAGCACCTCGGCCTCCTCGTGGACGCGGTCCCACGGCATGCCGAGCGCCTCGGCGAGGTAGAGCTCGAGCAGCCGGTGATGGCGGATCACCTCGAGCGCGACGCGGCGGCCCGCGGGCGTCAGCTCGACACCGTGGTAGGGGCGGCGGCTGACCAGCCCGAGCGACTCGAGCCGCTTGACCATCGCCGACGCCGAGGCCGGCGAGACCGCCAGCCGCTCGGCGAGCGCTGACGTCGAGACGGCTTCGTCGGAGCGCTCCTGCAGCGAGTAGATCGCCTTCGCGTAGTCCTGGACGGCGTCCGAGATCGAGTCGGTGTCGGACATCGCGGCCATCGTCAGAGCGAGATCAGCAGCCCGGTCGCGTACATCAGCAGGACGCCGGCGACCATCCCGGAGCTGGCGAGCGGGTTCAGCAGCCGTCCACCGGCGTCGCGCACGCTCGGCGCGATCTGGACGATCACCTGCGCGATCGCCCCCGCGCCGAGACCGAACAGCAGCGCCGCGAGGCTCGGGTCGAAGGCCGACGCGCCGATCCAGGTGCCGAGGATCGCCGGGGCGCCCGCGAGGACGCCCAGCCCGGCGAGCCGCGGCAGCGAGCGCTTCGGCGGCCGCTCCCCCTTCGCCACGGGAGCGACGATCGCAAGTCCCTCGGTCGTGTTGTGCAGCGCGAAGCCGACGATCAGCGCCGCCCCGAGCGCGAGCGAGCCGATCGCATAGGCCGATCCGATCGCCAGGCCCTCGCCGAGGTTGTGCAGGCCGATTCCGAGCGCGACGAGGAACGCCAGCCGCCACGGCCCGGCTCCGCCCGCCTGCGCGCGCTCCCCGCGCCCGCGCAGCCAGCCGTCGACTCCCGCCAGGCCGAGGTAGGCGATCCCGGCGCCGAGGAAGACCAGCGACGCTCCGCCGAGCGCCTGCGGCCCGCCGGCGGCGATCTCGCTGCCCTCGAGCAGCGCGTCGACGCCGAGGAAGGCGAGCAGGCCGATCGTCAAGGCGAGCAGGAACTGCACCCAGCGCGGATCGATTCGGCGCACCCACGGCAGCCAGAGCATTCCGATCGCGACGGGGATCAGGCCGACGTAGATGCCGACGAGCGCCATCAGGCCGTAGAAGCCGACGTCGGCCTCGGGGGTCTCGGCCGCCGCGCCGATCGCATGCTCGAACGTCGCGCCGGTCGCCGTCAGCAGCTTGACGGCATAGGCCTCGCCCTCGATCCACGGGTACTGGATCGTCATCATGTCGCCGCCGAGCCGATCGATGTCGTCGCTCGTCTGCTCGAACGCGACGAAGGCGTCGTTGACGAGCACCTGGCGGATCCCGACGGCGTCCGGCCCGTCGTTGCGCACGGTCAGCTCGATCTCGCCCGGCCGCAGAACCGTCCGCTCTACCGACAGCTCCTCGACCGGCACGCCGTTGCGGTCGAGGCCCGGCGCGCCGAGGCTGACGAACAGCCCGATCGCGATTCCGAGCAGCGCCAGCGGCAGCAAGCCGACGAGCCACGCCGGCAGTCGCCGCGCCGCACCCTCGACGGTCGCCTGCCCAGCCTCCATCAGTCCTCCACCCGGAAGAACCCCATCCAGCCGAGGTCCGCGAACTCCGAGACGTGGGCGTGGAACATGTAGTCGCCTGGGTACGGGAACCGCAACTCGGCGATCCCGCGCTCGCCCTGGCCGAGGATCACCGTGTCGGTGAAGTCACGCGCCTCCAGCTTCGTCCCGGTCGGGTACCAGTCGAAGAAGTTGGCGTGAACGTGGAATGAGTTGAGCAGGTCGAACTCGAGGATGTTCACGATGTAGAGCCGGACCAGCTCGCCGCGCTTCACGCGGATCGGCTCGTCGTGGTAGGCGAACGCGACGGTGTTGACCGCGTAGACCTCGTTCTCACGGTCGAAGTTGGTGTCGAAGCCGTTCATCACCATCACCTGCTCGTCGGCCTTCGGACGACCGCCCTTCGGGTCGACGATGAAAGCCCCGTAGAGGCCCTTGGCGATGTGGTCGGCGAGCGGGACCGAGTGGCAGTGGTAGAGGTGCAGGCCGAACGGCTCGGCGTCGAACTCGTAGGTGAAGTGGCGGCCGGGGTCGATGTTGCCCGGCGGGGTCTGCGGCACCCCGTCCATCCGCGCGACGTGGATGCCGTGGAAGTGCATCGTGTGCGGGTGGCTGGACGCGTTGACGAAGTTGATCCGCACGCGCTCACCCTCGGTGGCGCGCAGCGTCGGGCCGGGGATGCGGCCGTTGTAGGCCCAGGCCGCGAACTTCACCCCGGGCGCGATCTCGATCTCGCGGTCCTCGGCGACGATCTCGAACTCGCGCACCGTGCGCCCGCCCTCGCGCTTGACCTTGCCGCGATCGAAGTCGCGCAGGATCGCGTGGGGGTCGAAGCCGTTGACGGCGGGGTCCACCGTGCCGATCGCGCCGCTGTGCGCCGAGCCGGCATTCGGCCCATGACCTCCCGAGCCATGGCCAGCGTGCCCACGCCCCGTGGCGCGGGCGAACTGGTCGTGGAAGCCCTGGTGAGGCACGAGCTCGTGCAGCACCGGCACGGCCGCGGCTGCTCCGGCGACGCCGCCCAGCAGCTTGCGACGCGAGATCTTGGGATCTGGCAACTCTTTCATTCGGCCATATTGAATCAGAAGTTAGTCACGGCTCAAAATCTGCCCCGAAGCCAGCCGTAGAATTCATGCGGTGATCGCGACCGAGGAGCACGAGCTACTTCGCCACGGGGTCGGCTTGGTCGAGCGCGCCGATCGTGCGGTGATCGAGCTGAGCGGCGCCGAGGCCGCCGAGTTCCTCCAGGGACAGGTGACCAACGACGTCGAGGCGCTCGAGCCCGGTCGCGGCTGCTACGCGGCGCTGCTCGACCACAAGGGCAAGATCCGCACCGACATGCGCATCCTGCGGCTGGCGCCCGACCGGCTGCTGGTCGACGCCGAGGGGGGCAGCCGCGCCGTCCTGAACCATGTCTTCGAGACCTACAGCCTCGGCCGCCAGGTCGACCACGACGACCTGTCCGGCGACCACACGGTGCTCTCGCTGATCGGGCCGCAGGCTCGCGAGCGCCTCGACCCGGCACCGGGGGACGGTGAGCACGACCACGTGCTCACCCCCTACGGCGTCGCGGTGGCCACCGACGTCGGCGTCGACCTGATCTGCGGCGAGCGCCAGGCCGCCGCCGCACGCGCAGAGCTCGAGCTGCCCGAGGCGTCGGAGGGGGCCGCCGAGTGCCTGCGGATCGAGCGCGGCCGCCCGCGGTTGGGCTTCGAGCTAGACGGGGCCATTCCCGAGGAGGCCGGCCTCAACGACCGCGCCGTCAGCTTCACCAAGGGCTGCTACGTCGGCCAGGAGACCGTCGCCCGCCTCCACTACAAGGGCAAGCCGAACCGCCACCTCCGCGGCCTGCGCCTATCGGCCCCCGCCGAGCGCGGTGAGGCGATCGTGCTCGGGGACCGCCAGGTCGGGACGATCGGCTCGGCGTGCGTGTCGCCGACGCATGGGCCGATCGCGCTCGCGCTGGTCCGCCGTGAGGCCGCTCCGGGCCAGGAAGTCCTGGTCGGCGAGAGCGGCGAGCGGGCCGTCGTGACCGAGCTCCCGTTTGCCTCCTAGGCACATATGCTTATTGCGACAAAGACGCTCCTGGCTCCGTGTCGGGGCCGGTACCGCATCGCATTCGTCCCCCGGTGTTGATTAGGGTTCGAGCGGGAGAGGATGATGGCTACGGGCAAGATGCGTGATCGCAGAGCGCTGCTCCTCGCAGGCGGGGTGGCGCTGATGCTCGGGGCGATCGCCTGTGGCGAGGAGGACTTCCCCAACGATCCACGCCCCGCCACCGCCGTCGAGCTGAGCGCCGTGATCCGCGACGACGGCGTCACGATCTCACCGCCGCGCGAGGGCGCCGGCCAGGTCCTGATCACCTTCGCGAACCTGACCGACCGTGCGCACACGATCACCGTGGAGGGCGAGGACGTGATCGAGCGGACCGCCCCGATCCAGCCGCAGGACACCGCGACGATCCAGAAGACGCTGCGGCCCGGCAACTACGAGGTGCGGGCGGGGTCGAGCAGGGCGGTCGACATCGAGGACCAGATCCCCCCCGCCACGCTGCGCATCGGGCCCGAGCGGGCCGATGCGAACAACGATCTGCTGCTCCCCTAGCCGCCGCTAGGCGGCGGTCGCCGCCGCAGGCAGCCACTCGGCCGGGTACACCGGCGGGATCCGCCCAGGGAAGTCCGGCACGACACGTAGCGCGTGCTCGGCGGCTGGCCGCCCGTCGAGCACCGGGCGCAGGTCGTCGAAGCAGAGCAGCAGCCGCACGCTGGTGAGGATCTGGAAGTCGGCCGCGTTCGGCTCGTCGCCGCCGATGACGCCGTTGGCGATCAGGTCGTCGACCTGGTCGATCAGCGCGGGCACCGACATCAGGTCGGCGCGTACCGCCGCGTCGGTCGCCTTGTTGACCCGCGCGCTGCCGTAGACCAGCGGCGCGGCGGTGGCGACGGCGATCTTCGGCGGGATGCCCATGATCGGCCCCTCGACGAAGCTGCTCAAGCCCGACCGGTCGCGGGTCAACGCTCCCCAGGAGAGCCGGCGCGGCACCGGCTGCAGCACCTCGTCGCCCCAGCGCTCGGCGTCCTCCACGGCCGCACGGCGGTCGGGGTCGGCGGGAAACAGCGGCGGCTCGGGGACCAGCTCGTCGAGCGCCCGGGCGATCGCGCGGGTCGTCTGGATCTTGCGGCCGTCGAGCTTGATCGCCGGCACGGTCGGGCCGGGGAAGCCCATCATCCGCAGTAGCGGACGATCGACGACGTTGGCGAGGTCGCGCCGCTTCCATGGGATGCCCTTGCGGTCGAGCATCAGCAGGGCGGCCTTGACTGGGTGGGATCCGGCGAGTCCGTAGACGGTGGCTTGCATCGGGCGATCCTATCCGGCTGTCTGGCCAGCCGACCAGCACCATCCGGGACGGCCCTCGGCGCGCCCTGTACCCTCCCCACCGCCGATACAGCGACCGAACGCGGAGGAACCAGCGCAAAGATGTCTTCTCTCGACCTGACCGACCCGACCAAGCTCAGCGTCGAGCCCGGAGAGCTCCCGCCGACGATGACGGCCTGGGTCATCCGCGAGGAGCGCTTCGGCGAGCCCGAGGACGCCTTCCAGCTCGAGGAGATCGAGGTCCCCGAGCCGGGCGCCTTCGAGGTCATCGTCCGCGTGATGGCGGCGGGCGTGAACTACAACAACGTCTGGGCGGCGCTCGGCCAGCCGGTGTCGGTCATGAAGTACGGCGACCACCCCGAGTTCGGCCACCACATCGGCGGCTCCGACGCCTCTGGGATCGTCTGGAAGGTCGGCGAGGGCGTGACGCGCTGGAAGGTCGGCGACGAGGTCGTCATCCACTGCAACATGGCGTCCTACGAGGACCCCGAGGTCCACGGCCTCGACCCGATGGCCGCCCCCAGCCAGCGGATCTGGGGCTACGAGACGACCTGGGGCTCCTTCGCCCAGTTCACCAAGGTCCAGGCCCAGCAGCTGCTGCCCAAGCCGACGAACCTGACCTGGGAGGAGGCCGCCTCCTACGGCCTCGTCTACTTCACCGCCTACCGGATGCTGATGGAGCAGTGCAACCTCCAGGCCGGCGACAAGGTGCTGATCTGGGGCGCGGCGGGCGGCCTCGGCGTCTTCGCGGTCCAGCTGTGCGCCGCCGCGGGCGCCCAGTGCGTCGGCGTCGTCTCGTCGCCCGAGAAGGGCAAGCTGGTCGAGGAGCTCGGCGCGACCGGCTGGATCGACCGCAACGAGTTCAAGGGCATGATGCGCACCGGCAACGAGACGCCGGAGGAGGAGAAGGCCCGCTTCAAGGAGTCGCGCCGCTTCGGCAAGGCCGTCCAGGAGATCCTCGGCGAGGCGCCCGACATCGTCTTCGAGCACGTCGGCAAGGCGACGTTCCCGACCTCGGTGCTGACCGTCAAGCCGTTCGGCAAGGTCGTGATCTGCGCCGGCACGACCGGCTTCAACCTCGACTTCGACGTCCGCTACCTGTGGATGAAGCAGAAGCAGATCATCGGCTCGCACTTCGCCAACGCCTGGGAGTGCAACAAGGCCAACGCGCTGATCGAGAGCGGCCAGATCCGACCCGTGCTGTGGAAGACCTTCGGCTTCGACGGCGTCGGCGAGGCACACCAGCTGATGCGCGACAACAAGCACCTCGGCAAGATCTCGATCCTCGTCGGAGCCGACTCCGAGGGCCAGGGCAAGACCGCCGAGGGCCCCGGCGCGATCATGGCGGAGGTCGGCGCGTGAGCCAGGGCGGCGCCGGCATCCTCGCCGAGGTCCGCTGGGCGATCAACCCCTTCCGCGGCGACCGCTTCCAGGAGCTCTGGACCCCCGCCGCCGAGGCCGCGCTCGACTTCGGAGCCACCGGCTGGGCCCTCTACCGCTCCAAGGAGGGCAACCTCGACTTCATCCAGCACGCCTTCTTCCCCACCAAGGACGACTTCGAGCGCTACTGGTACTCCGAGGAGCTCGCCGCCGCCCGCATCGAGATCCAGGGCTACTACCAGGTCCCCCTGCTGCCGACCTTCCACACGATCGCCGGCATCGGGTTCTTGGACCCCGCCACGGTCGCGGCCGCCGCGCAGTAGCGCGGATCAGTCCCGCTCGAGCGGCGCCATCGTGAGGCCCGCGTCGCGGAGCTGCTCCCAGTAGTGCTCGGCGGTCTCGCGGTGGCCGGTCCAGACGATCGCCTGGCCGGAGTTGTGGATCTTGTCGGCGAGGTCGTAGCCTTTGGAGAGGGTGATGCCCGGGATGTAGCGGGCGAGGGCGGCGGCGACGCCGTCGAAGGTGTTGTGGTTGTCGTTGAGGACGATGACACGCCAATTGCCACCGAGGCCGCTGTCGGGGCCGGAGGTGCGCGGGAGCTCGACGGTGGCGCTCATCGGGCGCCCGCCTGCTCGCGCTCGGCACGCTTGTCCCAGTAGCGACGCAGGCCGGCGCCCATCTGGTCGGGCACGGCGGCCTGGAAGAACGACTCCGCGGTGACCGCGTCGACCGCCGAGCGTGCCTCGGCCTCGCTCCATTCGTCGAAGGCGTCGGCGTCAAGCGTGCGCGCCTTCTCGGCGCGCAGGGTCAGCTCGTCGCGCAGGCGCTCCAGGTGCGCGTCGACGTCCTCGTAGCGGCCGAAGTGGGTCAGGCAGAGCGCCCGCGGTTGGTGGCTGGCGACGACGTCGAGCGAGCGCCGCCAGAGCTCGACGTCGATGTCGGGCGGCGGCGTCGGCGGGATCACGTACTCGTGCGGCGGCAGGCGGACGCCGCAGACGTCGCCGACGAACGCGTCGCCGGTGACCTCGTCGAAGTAGCTGACGTGGTGGGAGGCGTGGCCGGGCGTGTACTCGACGCGGAAGCCGCCCTCGATCCGCTCGCCGCCCTCCAGCGCGACGATCCGCTCCTCGGGGACCGGGGCGAACTCGCCCCAGAGATGGTCCATCCGGTCGCCGTAGAGCCGCTCGGCGCTCGCGAGCAGCCGCGAGGGGTCGGCGAGGTGGCGCGCGCCGCGCACGTGGACGTAGACCTTGAGCGACGGGAACTTGCGGCAGAGCACGCCCGTCGCGCCGGCGTGGTCGAGGTGGATGTGGGTGAGCAGCAGCGCCTGCGGCTCGTCCTCGAGGTTGTCGAGCAGCGTGTCGATCGAGGCGGTCGGGCCCGGGTCGACGATCAGACCGGCGGTCTCGTAGGCGCAGATGACGCGGTCGCGCCCGAGGTGTTCGACGTCGATGGCCCTTGCCATGGCGAACGGGGGACGATAACAACGCCCGGCCGAGCCCCGTTGCGGCGGCCGCCGGGTCGCGACGGCTGGCGGACGGCCGTAGAATCCCCCGCAATGACCGACAAGCCCGCACACCGCCTGCCCGAGCGCGATCGCCCGTGGGTGATGCGCACCTACGCCGGCCACTCCACCGCCAAGGAGTCCAACGCGCTCTACCGGCGCAACCTCGAGAAGGGCCAGACGGGCCTCTCGATCGCCTTCGACCTCCCGACCCAGACGGGCTACGACCCCGATCACGAGCTGGCGCGCGGGGAGGTCGGCAAGGTCGGCGTCTCGATCGCCCACAAGGGCGACATGCACGCGCTGCTCGACGGCATCCCGCTCGGCGAGATGAACACGTCGATGACGATCAACGCGACGGCGGCCTGGCTGCTGGCGCTCTACATGACGGTCGCCGAGGAGAACGGCGTGGAGCGCGCGGCGCTCCAGGGGACGACCCAGAACGACATCGTCAAGGAGTTCCTCTCCCGCGGGACCTACGCGTTCCCGCCGGAGCCGTCGCTGCGGCTGATCGCCGACATGATCGCCTTCACGGTCGACGAGGTCCCGAAGTGGAACCCGATCAACATCTGCAGCTACCACCTGCAGGAGGCGGGCGCGACGCCGGTTCAGGAGATCGCCTACGCGCTGTCGACGGCGATCGCCGTGCTCGACGAGGCGCGCCCGCGCGTGCCCGAGGAGACCTTCCCGCGCGTCTTCGGCCGGATCTCGTTCTTCGTCAACGCCGGCATCCGCTTCGTCGAGGAGCACGCCAAGCTGCGTGCGATGGGCGGGCTGTGGGAGGAGATCGGCCGCGAGCGCTACGGCGTGACCGAGCAGAAGTACCTGCGCATGCGCTACGGCGTCCAGGTCAACTCGCTCGGGCTGACCGAGGCCCAGCCCGAGAACAACGTGATCCGGATCGTGCTCGAGGCGCTC
>DATABO010000106.1:0-13884 GCA_036259535.1 Thermoleophilaceae bacterium | reverse complement strand
GGCGCGCGTCGTGGTGGTCGCGGAGGCCTCCATGGCTAGCGAAGCTGCCGCCTGGCCTTCTCGATCTGAGCGGCGGTCAGCGGCACGATCTGCGCCGCGGTCGCGATCGCGTCCGCGTTGTCGATCGTGTACTCCATGAAGCCCTTGACCTGCGGCTTCTCGGCGAGCGCCTGCTCGCTGGGGTACATGAAGATCGGCCGCGACAGCGGCTTGTAGCTGCCGTCCTGGATCGCCTCGAGGCTCGGCTTGACGCAGCCGTCACCGGCGTCGACGCCGACCAGGTTCAGCTTGTCCTGGTTCTGCTCGTAGTAGGAGAAGCCGAAGTAGCCGAGGCCGCCCTCGTCGCCCTCGACGCCTTGGACGAGGATGTTGTCGTCCTCGGAGGGCTGGTACTCCTTGCGGCTGACGCCCTCCTCGCCGTTGATCGCCTCGGTGAAGAAGTCGAAGGTGCCCGAGTCGGTGCCCGGTCCGTAGAGCGAGACCTCGACGTCGGGGAAGCTCGGGTCGAGCTGGCTGTAGTTGGTGACCTTCGAGCCGGCGTTCCAGAGCTGCTCGAGCTGCTCGGTCGTCATGCAGTCGATCTCCAGGTCCTTGTTGGTCACGACCGCTATGCCGTCGTTGGCGACGGTGATCTCCTGGAAGCCGATCCCGTTGCGCTTGCAGATCGGGACCTCCTCGTCGGCCTTGATCGGCCGCGATGCGTCGGAGATGTCGGTCTCGCCGGCGCAGAACTTCTCGAAGCCGCCGCCGGTCCCGGAGGTGCCGACCGAGATCTGGACGTTCGGGTTCTCGCCCTGGAACTGCTCGGCCGCGGCCTGAGCAAACGGGCCCACCGTGCTCGAGCCGTCGATCTTGACCGCTCCGGAGAGGTCGCCCCCGCCGTTGCCGCCCGAGGCGGTGCTCTCGCTGCCGTCGTCGCCGCAGGCCGCGACGCCGAATGCCAGCACGCCTGCCGTGGCGAGTGCGAGCCACTTGCTCATCTGTCTTCTCCTTCTCGGTTCATTGGTCTCCGCGAAGGTCGCAGCGGTCTGTGCCCACCCTGTTACCGCGCTGTCTCTGCCGTGTGAAAACCATGTGAACGACTTGCTAACGCCGGCCTGCGGGTGCCTTATGCTGGGTCCATGCGGATCGCCGTACTGGACTCCGACACGGGGTTCGTCCAGGTGCTCGTCAACCGGGCGGAGGGCATGGGCTGGCAGTGCCGCCGGCTCGAGGCCGCTCCGCGGCCCGACGAGCTGGCCGCCATGCGTCTCGGCACGCTCGTCGTCGATCTTGCGATGCTCGGGCCGCGGGCATGGAGCTTCCTCGACGAGGTCGCTACCGCTGCGCCGGCGCTGGGGATCGTCGTCGTCACCGGTCGCTCGAGCGTCGCCCAGCGCGTGCGCGGCCTGCGCATGGGCGCGGACGACTGGATCACCAAGCCGTGCCACCCCGAGGAGGTGCTGGCCCGCGTCGAAGCGGTGGTGCGACGCCGCAAGCAGGCGAGCATCCGAATCGATCAGGCGCCGGTGCTCGCCGGCGAGCTCGAGGTCCGCGCCGACCAGTTCCAGGCGTTCGCCGATGGCCGCAGCGCCGACCTGACCCGGCGCGAGTTCGAGGTCCTGCAGTTGCTCGCCGGCGCCGAGGGCAAGGTCCTCCAGCGCGAGGAGATCTACGAGCAGGTGTGGGGCTACTCGATGGCCCACGGCGACCGCTCGGTCGACGTCTTCGTCCGCAAGCTGCGCCAGAAGCTCGAGGCCGCGTCGCCGACCTGGCGGTACATACACACGCACTTCGGCGTTGGCTACCGCTTCGAGCCTGAGTGGCAAGGTGGAGTGGAGCCGGTGGCGCCACCGCCGGTGCAGAACTCGAGAACCTCGGCTCCGGTGCTCGCAGGACCTCGCTCCAGCTAGATACGCTGCGGCGCTGGGGGACCGGTCCTGCTGCGCTCCTCCGCCTACTGCGGCCGTAGAACCTTGGAGGTAGCTGTCGGATGTCGAAGGGTGGACGTTGGGGACTGGTCGCGCTTGCGGTGGCCGTGGTCGTGGCGGCGTTCTTGATCGCGCGGCCGGGTGACGACGAGGGCGACGACCAGGTGGCGAGCACGGTGACCGCTGAGACGCAGACGGAGACGTCGCCGACGGCTACGGCGCCGTCCGCGCCGGCGCCGCCGCCGGATGCGCCGAGCGCGACGGTGATCGAGTTGACGGGGCACGAGGCCGGCGAGGTCTCGGACATCAAGGTGGCGAAGGGGGATCGCGTGCGACTGGTCGTGCGCTCCGACGCTCCCGACGAGATCCACGTCCACGGCTATGACATCTCGCGCGACGCAGCCCCCGGCAAGCCGGCGCGGTTCTCGTTCCCGGCGACGATCGAGGGGATCTTCGAGATCGAGAGCCACGAGGCCGAGCACGAGGGCAAGGACGCGCTGATCGGGCGCCTGGTGGTGGAGCCTTCTTGATCCAGATCGCTCACGGGATCGTCGGTCGCTCGGACCTGCCGATCCCGGAGTGGCTGTTCGGTTGGGCGGCGGCCGTCGTGCTGGTCGTCTCGTTCGTGGCGCTGGCCGTGCTGTGGCCGGAGCCGAAGCTGACGCGAACTTCGTGGCGGCCGCTGCCCGGCCTGTCCCGGGTCGTGCTCAGCCGGCCGGTCGACCTCCTGTGCGGCGCGATCGGGGTCTTTCTGCTCGGCCTGACCGTCTACTCGGGCCTGGAGGGCTCCCAGAGCCCGACCGCCAACTTTGCGCCGACGTTCGTCTATGTGATCTTCTGGCTCGGCTTGGTCGGCCTGAGCATGCTGCTGGGCAACGTCTACCGGGCGTTCAACCCGTGGCGCGCGCTCGGACGGGCGGTCTCCTGGGTCGCTCGGACCGCCGCCCGCGCGCCGATGCCAGCTCCGCTTTCCTACCCCGAGCGGCTCGGCCACTGGCCCGCCGCGGCGGGGATCTTCCTGTTCGCGGCGCTCGAGCTGGCCGCCTCGGACGGCGACGCGCCGCAGACCGTCGCGATCGCGGTGCTCGCCTACTCGGTGATCCAGTTCGTCGGGATGGCGCTCTACGGCGTCGAGGAGTGGACCGAGCGAGGCGACGGCTTCGGCGTCTACTTCGGCCTCTTCGCGCGGATCTCCCCGTGGGAGGTGCGCGATGGAATGCTCGGCGTACGCCCGCCGCTCGCGGGTCTGGCCGCCTTCCAGCCGCTGCCGGGCACGGTTGCGCTGCTCGCCGTGATGATCGGCAGCGTCACCTTCGACGGCGCGGCTGAGGCTCCGATCTGGACCGGCATCGCGCCCGACATCTCGGACTTCTTCCAGACGCTCGGGCTGTCGCCCGAGAAGGCGCTCGAGGCAACCTTCCTGATCGGCCTGATCGCCGCGATCGCGATCGTCTACGGCTTCTACGCGCTCGGCGTGCGCGGGGCTCGCAGCGTTGGCGGCGGCTTCACCGACCGTGACCTGGCGCGAGCGTTCGTCGCCTCGCTGGTGCCGATCGCCTTCGCCTACGTCGCGGCCCACTACTTCACGCTGCTGCTCTACCAGGGACAGGCGATCGTGACCCTGGCGGGCAACCCGTTCGGCTTCCTCGCCTCGAACCCGCTCGGCGAGGCCGGCACCGACATCTTCGGCACCGCCGGACGCTCGATCGACTACGGCGTGATCGGCGCGACCAGCGCCTGGTACTGGATGGTCGGGTTCGTGGTGCTCGGCCACGTCGCCGCCCTCACCGTCGCTCACGACAAGGCGCTCACCTTCTACTCCGACGTCAAGCTCGCCGTCCGCTCTCAGTACTGGATGCTCGCCGTGATGGTCGGCTTCACGAGCCTCGCGCTCTGGCTGCTCTCGCAGGCCAACCAGTAGCCACGGCGAGCGCGTAGCCTGGAGGCGTGACCCTCCTCGCGCACGCCGGCCACTGGCTCGTCAACGCGGCCTACTTCGCCCCTGTCGTCGGCTTTCTCGCCTGGCTCGGCTGGACCGAGCTCCGCGGCCGGCGCGAGCGGCGAGGCTGAGCAGCTGCGCCGTGAAGCCAACGGCGACGTGGCCAGCGCGGTCCACGACGTCCGCAAGGCGCCTCTACGCTGAGAACCCCAAGCCGTTCGCCGACCGCCTCGCCGCCTACTGGGAGGCCTGGCATCCCGGCGAAGACGGCTAGAGTGAGCGCATGGCCAACCTGACTCGCCGCGAGAAGGAGAAGCGCGCCTACTCGCTCGCCGTCGTCGGCGGCGGCGCCGGGATCGCGGCCGTCGTCTTCCTCGTGCTGGCGGTGGTCGGTGTCGTGGGCATCGGGCCGACGATCCTCGCCGCGCTCGTGGCCGCCGCGGCGGCCTTCGGCTTTCGCCGCACGGTCGGCTCCTAGCGACGGCGCGCGCGAGACGCTAGCTCCAGGTCGGCGTTTCGTCGCGAGGGGCCGGGGGTACGGGAGGCCTCGATGGAGCTGACGCCCGCTGTCAACCGAGTTGCGATCGCCGCGGTGCTCTGCCTGATCGCCGCCTTCGCGGTGACGGCGCTTGTGTCCGTCGCGCCCGCCGCCTCCAGCGGCGACGTCAACGCAGTCAGGGACGACCAGGACACGCCGATCGCCGCGGTGGCCGACGACGACGATGACGACGGCGACGACACGGGAACGCGCCGGTCGCGATCGGGCAGCCGCAGCATCGGCAGCAGGAGCGGCGGTACGGGGACCGGCACCACGCGCGGCACCGGGCCTTCCAAGACCGTCTCCAACAGCAGCGACCGCAGTCGCAACACGGCCACCGGGACCACCCGAGGCACCGGGCCGTCGCGCAGCGTCTCGAACAGCTCCTAGTGGCAGCCGGCTCGGCGGATCCCCACGAGTCGAGCTGGGAGCTTGCCGAGGGCGACTCGATCGCCGACGGCCTCACGGCGTTGAAGCTGCTCGGTGGTGGCTTGCGCTACGAGGCTCACCTCGCCTGGTCGGATCCGCTGCAGTCGCTGGTCGTCGTGAAGCTGGTGCGGCCGGCGCTCGTCGACGACGAGAGAACCCTACGAGGGCTGGGCGCTGAGGTCGACCTGCTGGAGCGCCTGCGCCACCCGGTCCTGGTGCGCAGCTTCGGCGCGAGGACCGAGGGCGAGCGCCCGTACGTCGTCCTCGAGCACCTGGAGGGCCCGCGACTGTCGACGCTGCTGCGCAGGTACGGACCGCTGCTCCCAGAGCAGCTGCTGCCGCTCGGGCTGCAGCTGTGCGCCGCGGCCCACTACCTCGCCGAGGAGGAGGTGGTCCATCTCGACATCAAGCCGTCGAACATCATCATGGGGGCGCCGGCCAGGCTGATCGATCTCAGCGTCGCTCGCACCCTCGAGCAGTGTCGCCGCCAGCGGTCGGCGGTGGGGACCGACGCCTACATGGCTCCCGAGCAATGCCTTCCCCACGAACGGCCGGCGCTGGCCTCGCCCGCCGACGTCTGGGGCATCGGCGTCACCCTCTACGAGGCGGCGACAGGTCGGCGCCCGTTTCCGAAGGGCGACCCCGACGCCGAGGATCCCGCTCGGCGCTGGCCGCAGCTCACCGCGCCCCCGGCAACCTCGGACCGCCTGCCGGAGAGCCTCGTCCCGCTCGTCTCGGACTGTCTGCGACAAGACCCCGACCGTCGTCCGTCGCCGGCGGCCATCGGCGCGGGGCTGGAGCGTGGCCTGGCCGCGCTCTCCAAGCCTTGGGTCTCGAAACTCAAGCCGCGACCGCCGGCTCGCCGGTAAGATCGGCGCGGCGCCGGAGCCGCGAGGGCTCGGGCGGCCGGGGAATATCGACTTGAGGACCTGGCTCAAACGGATCCGTCGCGTGGCTCTCGTGGCTCTCGTGGCTTTCGCGGCCCTAGCGCTCAGCGCCCCACCCGCATCGGCGCAGATCTGGCCCGTGTTCGAGTGCGTCCTCACCGCGCCGGACGGCGGCAAGCGCTACAGCTTCGGCTACGTGAACCCGGGTTTCCCGGTCACCATCGATGCAGGCGACATCATCCCCGTGGAGAATTTCTTCGACCCGCCGCCGAGCGCGCGGATTGGGCAGCCCAGCACCTTCGAGTCCGGCTTCGTCCGTGGCGCCGTCGTGACCGGTGTGCCGGAGCCGCCCCACGAGGTCGTGACGTGGCACCTCGACGGCGAGGTGGCTCGAGGCACACCGGACGGTCCGCCGTGCGAGCCGCGCTCGCTGAGCTGGCAAGGAGCATGGAGCGACGCGAGCAGCTACGCACGCGACGACCTCGTCTTCCACGGCGGCTCCTCGTGGATCGCGATCGAGCCGACCGACGACGTCGTGCCAGGTGGCGGCGACCCGAGCTGGGAGCTGTTCGCCGCTGGGGGAGCTCAGGGGCCGCAGGGTCCGTCCGGTCCTCAGGGCGAGGTCGGCCCACAGGGCGAGCCGGGCCCAGCCGGCCCGCAGGGCCCGCCCGGCGAACGCGGTCCGCAGGGACCGCCCGGCCCACCCGGCAGAGACGCCGATTCCGACACCGTCGCCGGACCTGAGATCCAGCGGTTCGACTCCCACGGCGTGGCGCGCGTCGCCGATCCACGCGTGACGCCAGCCAGCGTCGTCCTGGTCCAGTACACGGCGCCCAACCGCTTTCACCGGGGGCGCCCGCGTTGGCGGTTGACGCCAACGAACGTCGTCGCCGTCGACAAGGGTGTCTTCACCGTCACGGGCACCCCGAAGACGCGCTTCCGCTACGTCGTCCACAGCAGCGTCGACTAGGGCACGAAGCGTCGTTCGTAGTCTGGCGCGCCGCCGCGAACCCGGTTCCGGAGCCATTGGCTTTGGGTGAGCCTCGCGGGCGATGCGTGGGGATCAAGGTCGTAGTGGCCAATCGTTGCGCGCTCGTGGACACGCGCGACTCGAACGTCAGACCGACCCGATAGAGACCCCTCTACATGGCATATGTGATTGCTCAGCTCCTGGTGACCGATGCGGCACGCGACAAGCTCGGCCGCCGTGGCATCTCGACGGCCGAGGCCGAGCAGCTACCGCGCAACCGTCATGCGACGGTGCGCAACCCGCATGGCCGGGGTGGTGAGGGCGAGCGAGTGTTGGTCATCGGTGGTACCGATGGCGGTCGCGTGCTGACGCTGGTGATCGAGCGCACCCTCGATCCAACTTCGTGGCTGATCGTCACCGGCTGGATCGCCACCGCCCGCGAGCGTAAGATCATTCGTTGAGATGGGCAACGATCCTTGGACAGACCCCGATCCTCAGCCCGGCGACTTCGACGCTGCGCTCGATCGCGTTCAGCCTGATCAGATCGAGATCCATGAGGGCAACCCCGACGCACGGCTGACGATCCTCGTCAGCGTCGAGGGCGACGACGCCAAGCGCCTCGAGCGGATCGCCGCCGAGCGCGGCCAGCAGCCAGGCGAGGTCGTCTCGCAACTCCTGCGCAGCGCCTGAACGACGAAGCCCGCTCGGGGAACGGGCTTCAGCGGGACGCGAGCGACCGGACTCGAACCGGCGACCTCCGGCGTGACAGGCCGGCGCTCTAACCAACTGAGCTACGCCCGCTGGGGACCGCGAGGATAGCGGAGGCGGGGCGGTCCTCGGAGCGCCGGAGCGCTCGGATAGCCTGCGCGCGTGGATCTCGCGGGCTCGAGGGCGCTGATCACCGGGGCGACCGGTGGAATCGGGATGGCGATCGCGCGTCGGCTGCACGAGCGCGGCGCGACGGTGGTGCTCAGCGGGAGGCAGGCCGACGTGCTCGAGCGGCTGCGGGCCGAACTGGCCGAGCGGGCCGAGGTGCTGGTCTGCGACCTCGCCGATCGCGACCAGGTCGCCGCGCTGCCAAGACGCGCCGGCAAGGTCGACGTGCTCGTCGCGAACGCGGCGCTGCCGGCTAGCGGCCACCTGCTCGACTTCGAGCCGGGGCAGATCGACCGCGCGCTCGACGTGAACCTGCGCGCGCCCGTGATGCTCGCCCGCGAGCTTGCCCCCTCTATGTCGGAGCGCGGCTACGGGCATGTCGTCCTCGTCTCGTCGCTGTCGGGCAAGGCTGGCAGTGCCGGCAGCTCGCTGTACTCCGCCACGAAGTTCGGCTTGCGCGGCTTCGGGCAGGGCCTGGCGGAGGACCTGCGCGTCGCCGGCGTCGGAGTGACCACCGTCTTCCCAGGCTTCATTCGCGACGCCGGGATGTTCCACGAGAGCGGCGCGAAGCTGCCGCGCTACGTCGGCACGAGCACGCCGGACAAGGTCGCCAAGGCGGTCGTCAAGGGCATCGAGTCGGGCAAGCTGGAGATCGACGTCGCGCCGCTCGGCCTGCGCGTGGGAACGGCGCTCGCCAGCGTGGCTCCCGCCACCGTCGGCGCGATCCAGCGCCGCTTCGGCGCCCACGAGATCGCGGCGGAGATCGCACGCGGCCAGGTCACCAAGCGCTGAGCCCGCGCACGTGATCGACGAGCGCCTGATCCGCGGCCTGCACGTCGACGCGACCGACCTCGCCGGGTCCGCCTTCGAGAGCCGCGTCCACGAGGTGTTCCAGACCTCGACCGTCGCCGCCCTCGTTGCCGGCGCCTTCGACGGCGATCTCAGCTTCGCCGAGCTGGCCCGCCACGGCGACCTCGGCCTCGGCACGCTCAACGGCCTCGACGGCGAGATGATCGCCGTCGACGGCCGCTTCCTGCGCGCCGACGTCGACGGCCGGATCAACGAGATCGACCCCTCGGCGCTCACCCCCTTCGCCGTCGTCACCAGCTTCTCGCCGACCGTCTCCTTCGAGCTCGACGGCCCGCTCGACCACCACGCCTTCCTCAAGGAGGTCAACCGCCACGCCCCGCCCGGCTCACCGTCCTGCGCGATCCGCGCCGACGGCGACTTCGAGCTCGTCCACGCCCGCTCCGTCCCCCGCCAGCAGCCGCCCTACCGCACGCTCGCCGAGGCCGCCGCCGACCAGCACGAGTTCGATTTCCACGAGGTCACCGGCACGCTCGTCGGCTTCCGCTTCCCCGACTACGCCGAGGGCATCGAGCTGCCCGGCTTCCACCTCCACTTCGTCGACGCCGCCCGCGAGCGCGGCGGCCACGTCCTCAGCTGCCGGCCCCGCCGCCTCCACGTCCAGATCGACCACGCCAGCGACCTGCACATGGAGCTGCCGCCCGGGGTCTCGCTGCCCGGCGTCGCAGCCGCCGCCGCCGACGGCGCTGGCCTGCGCGCGATCGAGGGCGAGGGATAGGTGCCCGTCAGAATCGCGCCTTGCGGGCATCATCTGGATGTTCCCACCCGGGCAGGCCTCGACGGTCCTGGTGTGTGTAAAGGTCCGGCCGCAGGGGTTTGGTAATTCGCGGTACTGACCCGAAGGCCATCATGGTCATCGGTCTGTGGCACCTTTCTTGGTCCTTCTAAGATGTGAGCTATACGATCTAGTTGGGTTGCAAGGGCGCGGCTGAGGGCTATTACCGGGCAGTAGAGTATGGTGACGGTCCAGCTTTCCGAAAAGCCAGAAGGCAGCTAGACAATCCATGTGCGGGGTGCGGCTCAGGGACCAAGGTCGCACGAGAAGCGCGGAAGAAGCGACGGGTACTCAGATGATGCCTTACCCCTTACGTCGTTCAAGGGTTAGACCGCTGAATGTGCTAGTCGTGATCGGCTACGTGGTATTGATCACTGCGTACCCGTTGTTTGGAAATCAGGAGATCAATCCCGGGCTGTTCTATGCGGGATGGCTAGGCAGCTCGTATGTCGCTGGCATCGCTATGCCTCGACGCTGGATGCTGATAGTTCCCGGTTTGGTCTTCCTCGTCCTGCTCGGCGTAATGGCAACTGGGCTCTCGACGTCGGAGCTACTCGCCGATCCGCTTTCGAGCGTCGCCCTGCTTGTTATCGCCGCCGGTCAGACCGGAGGTATTCGCCTTGGCCTGGCTACCGTCTCCTACGGTAGGCGCCGACGAGGCCCGTAGGGCGGCTGACTCGGCGCAACCCGGCCTCCGCGACCTTGAGCCCGGCTCCGCGTCTCTTAAGGCTGTTTCAACGCACGCTTCGCGGAAGCGGTCGAGGAGGTTCAGCCGCCATAACGCACATCTGTTAGAAGTGGCCTGATGCGTCGGCGATGACCGAGTCCTCGTGCTAGGCAGAAACGACTCCGACTCGCCGTCGTGGACGCGGATCACCGACGGCCAAGGCCAGAGGTGTCTTGGGAGCGCAGCATCGGGTATACGGCGATCTCGCCGCCGTGCGCATCCATGACGCCGAAGGCGACAGGACGGTGCTGCCCTGTCGAACCTGCCACGGCGACACGATCGCGACCGCGAGCCTCGATCCCCAGGTCGCCCCCGCCGTTGGGTCGGTTCGAGACCGATGAGTGTGGGAGCCCGCGCGAACCCGCTGGCGCCGAGGAGCGTTTTGGATGGCTTGGAGCGTCGATCTCGACGGACGGCGTGTGGCCTGGCAGTGGGCTTGTGTTTTGTCAGTTACTACAGTTGCTCGTCAGCGCTCGCCGAGCCACTCGTGGGGCGGACGACCGCCCCGCTCGAACGACCACTCATGCCAAGCGGCGAGCGAGTGTCCCAGGTATGTGTTAGCGCGGCGACGGTCCCCACTCAGATGCTCCATGAAGTCCCGCTCGACATGTTCAGGTACTCCGTGACGTCGGCAGCGCCCTCGTCCGAATCGGTCGCGTCGCGCAGGCGGCGCACGACACCGTGCGCGTAGCTCTCGTACTCATCCCACGCCTCCGGGGCGTCGCCCACGCCGATGGGATCCCATGCCGTCATGAGGATGCAGCGAAGCTCGCGCTCGCCAGCATGACGCCACCAGCGAAGCCACTCTTCGGTGCCCAAGTCCACTCGCTTGGACTCCGCTCGTTGCTCGTCGAGGAGGGGCGTGATTATCCGCCGTGGGCGCCATCTCCAGAGAGACATCGGGCGAACGTACCGTAACGACACTCTTCGCTGCCAGCTAGAGCTTCGGCCGCTCGGCCGAGAGGTCCGGCTTGAGGACGTCGTCCTCGAGGTCCAGTGCCACTCGCACGATCCTTGCCTGCTCCTTGCGGTGCGCTGCCGTGTAGCCCTCGCTCTGCGCGGCCCGGAGCTGGCGACCGACGTAGTAGTAGTGGAGGTGCTCGGGGAGGATGCCGGCCATGCGGCGGCGCATGTAGGCGCGGGGGCCCATGTTGCGGGGCTCCTCCTGGACCCAGACGACGCGCTCGAGGTTGGGGTAGCTGTCCATCAGCTCCTTGAGCTGATCCTCCGGGAACGGGTAGAGCATCTCGACGCGAGCGACGGCGATGTGGTCGGCCTCGTCGCGCTGCTCGTTGGCGACGATGTCGTAGTAGACCTTGCCCGAGCAGAGGACGAGCTTGGTGACCCGGTCGCGGTCCTTTGGCGGCGCCGCGCCGTTGCCGCCGTCCTCGCCGGCGAAGAGCGGGTCGTCGATCACGCGCTGGAACTCGCCGTCGGTCAGCTCCTCGAAGCTCGACGTCGCGGCCGGCAGGCGCAGCAGGCTCTTCGGCGTCATCACGACCAGCGGCCGCGCCTTCGACACCAGCGCCTGGCGGCGCAGCAGGTGGAAGTACTGCGCCGGCGTCGTCGCGTTCGCCACGCGAATGTTGCCCTCGGCGCAGGCCTGGAGGAAGCGCTCGACGCGCCCTGAGGAGTGCTCGGGGCCCGATCCCTCGTAGCCGTGCGGGAGCAGCAGCGTCAGCCGCGACGTCTGGCCCCACTTGGCCAGGCCGGAGGTCATGAACTGGTCGATGATCACCTGGCCGGAGTTGACGAAGTCGCCGAACTGGGCCTCCCAGAGCACGAGCGCGTCCGGGTCCTGGATCGAGTAGCCGTACTCGAAGCCGAGGCAGGCGGTCTCCGACAGCGGGCTGTTGTGCAGCTCGAACGGCGCGGCGGCGCTCTGCAGGTGCTGCAGCGGGCTGTATCCCTCGCCGGTCTCGGCGTCGTGGAGGACGAGGTGGCGCTGGCTGAACGTTCCCCGCTCGGAGTCCTGGCCGGTCAGGCGGATCGGCACCCCCAGCGCCAGCAGCGACGCGAACGCGAGCGCCTCGGCGTGGGCCCAGTCGATCCGGCCGCCGGGCTCCAGCGCCTCCACGCGCTTGCTCAGGAACGGCTTCAGCTTGCGGTGGACGTTGAAGCCGTCGGGCAGCTTGACGATCTGCTCGTTGAGCGAGCTCAGCAGGTCGGCCGGCAGCGTCGTCTTCGGCTCGCGGCTCATCGTCGTGTCGAGCTCGAGCGAGCCGGTGTCGGGCGGCCCGGCCATCGTGTCCTTGAGCTCGGTGTGGGCGCTCGCGACCTTCTCGTAGGCGTCGGCGGCCAGCTGCTCGGCCTCCTCTGCGGTGACCACGCCCTCCTCGATCAGCCGCTTCGCGTAGACCGCTCGCACCGTCGGGTGCGACTTGATCTTCTCGTACATCTGCGGCTGGGTGTAGGCGGGCTCGTCGGTCTCGTTGTGGCCGAAGCGGCGGTAGCCGATCAGGTCGATCAGTGCGTCGCGACCGAACTCGTTGCGGAAGCTGACCGCGAGCCGGACGGCCGCGATGCACGCCTCGACGTCGTCGGCGTTGACGTGGATGATCGGCACGTCGAAGCCCTTGGCGAGGTCGGAGGCCCAGCGCGTCGAGCGGGCGTCGGTCGGGTCTGTCGTGAAGCCGAGCTGATTGTTGGCGATGATGTGGACCGTCCCGCCGGTGGTGTAGCCGGCGAGCGCCTGCAGGTTGAGCGTCTCGGCAACGACGCCCTGGCCCGGGAACGCCGCGTCGCCGTGGATCAGGATCGGCACGACGAGGCTCGGGTCATGAGTCATCTCGCGGCCGTTGCGGCTCGTCTGGTCGGCGCGCGCGCGGCCCTCGATCACCGGGTTGACGTACTCGAGGTGGCTCGGGTTCGGCGACAGCGTCACCTGAACGCCCTTGCCGTCGTGGGTCGTGTAGGTGCCGGACGCGCCGTAGTGGTACTTGACGTCGCCGGTGCCGCCCTCGGGCGCCGCGGTGTCGGCCGAGAGCGTCTGCTCGCCCTCGAACTCGACGAGGACCGAGCCGTACGGCTGGCCGACGGTGTGGGCGAGCACGTTGAGCCGGCCGCGGTGGGCCATCCCGATGACCGCCTCGCGCGCGCCGCTGTCGGCGCAGAGCTCGATCGTCGTGTCGAGCATCGGCACGAGCATGTCGAGGCCCTCGATCGAGAACTGCTTCTTGCCGAGGAAGGCCTTGTGCAGGTAGCCCTCGAGCGCCTCGACCTGCGACAGCCGCCCGAGCAGCTCGCGCTTCTGGTCCGGCGTCAGCGGCGTGCGATGGGCGCCGGACTCGATGTTCTCGCGCAGCCAGACACGGCGGTTGTGGCCTGCGATGTGCTCGACCTCGTAGGCGATCGTGCCCGTGTAGGTCTCGCGCAGGTGGGGGAGCGCATCGGCGAACGTCTTGCCGGGCACGGCCATCCGCAGGACGGACGCCGGGATCCGCTCCATCATGTCCGGGGTCAGGTTGACCGACTCGGGCTCGAGCGCGGGGTCGCCGCGCGGCGCCGAGCCGAGCGGGTCGAGGTGCGCGGCGAGGTGGCCGTGGACGCGGTGTGCCTTGATCACCGAGGTCGCGGCCTGCACGGCCTGCATCAGCGCCTCGTCGGGCACGTCGGAGACCGCGGGGGTCGTCGCGGCCGGCACGGGGTCGGCCGAGGTGACGGTCGGGCTCGGCGGGCCGGCCTCGACGAGCGCCGTGTCGACGCCCAGCGCCTCGAAGAGCTGGTCGTAGAAGCCGTCGGCGCCCTGCAGCAGCTCGTCGACGCGCTTGAGGAACTGGCCCGACTCGGCGCCCTGGATGACGCGGTGGTCGTAGGTCGAGGTCATCGTCATGACCTTTTCCACGCCGAGCTCGGCGAGCTTGCGCGGGTCGGCCTGGGCGAGGCCGGGCGGGTAGCCGATCGCGCCGGTCGCGACGATCGTCCCCTGGCCGGGCATCAGCCGCGGGACGGAGGCGACGGTGCCGA
>DATABO010000105.1:0-12959 GCA_036259535.1 Thermoleophilaceae bacterium | reverse complement strand
CCCCCCCCCCCCCCCCCCGGCCGCGTGGTCGGTCAGCGGAGGCTGATCTTCTTGGTGGCGTAGACGGCCCGGGCTGCGCCGCTTGGGGTGAAGCCGACCTTGACGGTCAGCTTGGCGCGGCGGTCGCGGGCGATCGTTCGCTTTGCGTGCTTCGTGAAGCGGAGGGTGAGCGTCGCCCGGCCGGAGGCCTTGACCCGTCGCCGCCCGCTGGCCACCGTCCTGCGACCGCGACGGGCGCTGCCGGCGAGCCTCCCGGCCGAGGGGACCTGGACGCGGACCCGCAGCCCGCGGCGCAGCGCCTGGCGCAGCGTCGCCTTGCCGACCGCGAGCCTGAGCTTGCCCGCCGGGCGCGGGCCGGGCTTGGGGTCGGGGTCCTTGCGCGCGGGCGGCACGCCGGCCGGTCCCCAGTCGGGCTCGATCGCGCCGGCCACCAGCAGCTGCCCGGTCGGGCTCATGCCCTCGCTGCCGCAGCCCTCGCCCGGCCAGTCCGGGATGGTCACGGTCTTGACGCCCTCGCCGTCGTGGTAGGCGAGGCGGCTGCCGTCCGGCGACCACGACGGCGGGCCGAAGCGGCCGCCCGCGGGCTTGTCGTAGAAGGCGCAGATGAACGGGTACTCCGCGTCGGTGAGGCTGCTGCCCCAGTCGCCGTGCGGGCCGCCCTGCGGGAACTGGTTGATCTTGTAGATGCGCAGCTGGGTGTCGCCGGCCCCGGCGAGGAACGCCATCTTGGTGCGCTGGCGGGTCATCTCGCCATGCGCCATGTGGCCGCCGTCGTTGCCGTTGGTCGTGTCGGTGAACCAGTCGCGCAGCAGCTGGGGGCCGTCGCCGACGGTGTCGAGGATGACCTCCTTGTTCGGCGCGTGGGTCGCGTGGCTGAGCATCGTGTTCTGGTTGTCGATCCACGACGGGTGCATCCAGCCGGAGTGCCTGCCGAGCCCCGCCTCGTCCCAGGCCGTCTGGCGGTCGGTGCGCGAGTAGCCGGTGCCGCCCTCCCAGCCGACGGTGACGCACTGCGGGGGGTAGCAGCCGGTGTCTTGGGAGACGCCCTTGTAGTAGTAGGTGTAGGCGAGCTTCGATCCGTCGGGCGAGATCGCCGGGTCGAACGGGCCGAAGAACGCCTTGAGGCCGGGCGGGCGCGTGTCGCTCACCGGCGTATCGAAGTCGGCGAGCACCTTGCCCTGGCGGTCGAGCTTGTGCAGGCGGACGCCGGTGAGGGCGATCAGCGTGCCGTCGTCAGCCTGCGTGACGTCGCTGTAGCCACCGCTGGAGGTGACCTGGTACTGCCGGCTGCCGTCCGCTGTCGAGAGCCAGACGTTGCCGTCCTTGACGTAGGCGATCGAGTCGGCCGTCGCGGGCGACGCGAAGGCGAGCGAGGCGACGGCCGCCAGCGTGAGCACGGCGGCGGTCGCGATCGATGGGGTGTGCTTGCGCATGGTGTTCCTCCTTGTGTTGGCGGGTTGGCTCAAGAGCGCTCGGCGGGCGGGACGTGGTGGTTGCCCCGGAAGACGTCCTTGGGGTCGTAGAGCGCCTTGACGCGGCGCAGGCGCTCCCAGGTCTCGCTGTCGAAGAGGGTGCTCGCGTCGACGGGCTCCTCTACGAAGTTCGGGTAGTCGCCGACGCGGTGCGGCGCGAGCGCGCCGAGCAGCGCGTCCAGCTCTCCCCGCACCGCTGGCTCGGCGGCCGGCTCGGGCACGATGCCGAGGCCGAGCACGCATACCTCGCCCGGCAGCGTGGCGCGCGCCCCCGCGCCCGGGGCCTCGCGGGCGAGGGCGCCGCCGATGTGGCGGATCTGGATCATCGCCAGCGCCGACCCGGGGCCACCGATGCGCGCAACGTCCTCGACGGCGGCGCTTGGCAGCTCGTCGAGCAGCGCGTGCGACATGCGGAACGGCAGCGGGTCGGGCGGGTCCATCGCCAGCTCGCTCAGCCCGACCGGGGGCTGAACCGCGAACGTGTCCATCGCCGGGCCCAGCTCCCACAGCGGCCGCAGCAGATCGCGCCCGTCGGCCTCGTAGCCGAGGAACGCCGCCATCACCACGGCGAACGACTGCCCGCGCACCTCGGCTGGGATCTCCGGCAGCGGCGGGAAGTGCAAGACGTTCGCCCAGGAGGTCATCTCCTCGGGCAGCGACGGCAGCAGCTCGCTCCAGGCGTGGAGGACGTCGGCCGACCGCTCGAGCCCGAAGAACAGCGCGCCCGAGTAGACCTCGCGGATCGGCTGGACCTCGAACTCGATCGCGGTGACGACGCCGAAGTTGCCGCCGCCGCCGCGCAGTGCCCAGAACAGCTCCGGCTCGTGCACCGCGTCGGTTCGCACGAGGTGGCCCTCGGCGGTGACGAGCTCGATCGCGGTCACAGCGTTGGTTTGCATCCCGTGCCTGCGCGCCAGCCAGCCGATGCCGCCGCCGAGCGAGTAGCCGACGATCCCAACGTCGGGCGACGAGCCGTGCAGCCCGGCGAGCCCGAGCTCGGACAGTCGCGGCGTCACCTTCTCCCACTTCGTCGCCGCGCCGACGCGCACGCGCCGCTCGCCGGGGTCGATCGTCACGCCGGTCAGCTCCGACGTGTTGAGGATCAGCGCCCCGTCGAGCGAGCCGAGCGGGGCCGCGTTGTGGCCGGTCGCCTGCGGCGCGATCCGCAGGCCGCGCTCGTGGGCGTAGGCGACCGTGGCGGCGACCTCGCGCTCGCTGGCCGGGAAGGCGATCGCCTCGGGCCGCTGGTCGATCAGCAGGTTGAAGGTCCCGCGGGCCGCGTCCCAGTCGCGGTCGCCGGGTTGGACGATGCGGCTCGGGCGGGTCGTGATCGTGGTCGGCATGCTCGGTCCCTTTCGGTCGATGTCGCGACCAGCATCCGGCCGGCGGCGCGCGCGCACATCGAGGCGGACCCCAGTCCGCCACCCGAGTCTTTGCCGGAGTGAGACCCCCTAGGGGTCGGCGGGCGGCGCGGTCGCGCCGAGCGCCGATCCCAGTTCGTGCGCGAGCCGATCCCGAGCTCGCGGTAGGCGGTCGAGCGTGAGATTTCCTGGAGGCGCCGCGCGCGATTAAGCGCGGCTGAGGGTCATCGGGACCTCTACCGCCCGGCCCCTCGACGGCGACTGTGCTGCGTTCCAGTACAGCCCGGCGAACCGCACGGCGGCGCCCGCGGGCGGCTAGGACAAGCCGGCTACGTCGTCGCCTGCGCCGCCGCCGGGCGCTCCGGGACCTTGTCCGCGGGGCCCAGGTTCTGCTCCGCCCACCCGTTGATGGCGTCGATCGCGGGGCGCATGATCAGGTTCTTCTGGAAGTTCTCGGTGTCGTTGACGTCCGGCAGCGGCGCGCTCGGGACGTCGACCTCGAGGAGCTCGCAGAGCGGCTCCCAGCCGTCCTTGGGGTTCCAGACCAGCAGGCGGTCGGAGGGAACGGTGTCGATTACCTCCTGGTTCCAGCGCTCCATCCCGGCGGCCATCTCGTCGCGGTCGCCGCCGCTGCCGACCATGATGTCCGCCTTGGTCCACATGTCGTTGAGGAGGTCGAGCCAGGAGGCGTAGAGCGGGTCGACCTTGGACTGGGCCATGGCCAGATGGTGCATGAGGGTGTCGCCGAACCAGATCTGCGCGATCGTGTTGTGCATGCTCTCGACCCAGCTCTCCGCCGAGCGGACGCTCAGCAGCACCTTGGCGTCGGGGTAGACGTCCATCAGCTCGCGCCAGTGGTACGAGCCGGGCCAGTCGACGATCGACTCCTTCCCGGCGAAGAGCTCATCCCAGTCGCCGTTGCCCTCGAACGCCTTGCGCCACTGCGGGATGCTGGTGGCAGGGTCGGCCATCATGTCGCGCATGTGGTAGCAGGGCAGCCCGAGCATCTCGAGCGCGATCATCTGGGTCGTCGTTGCGGTACGGGGCAGGCCCGCTCCGATCAGCTTCATGCGTCTCCTCCTAGCGGATTGGAAGGTCCCGCATCCTATGCCGCCGGTGACCTCACGTGTGATCGCGCCCCGGCCGGGCGCGTCAGACCGGTCGGCGGCGGTAGACGAGGTGGGTGACGTGCGGGGTGGTACGGCTCGACACCGGCGTCAGCTCGATGTCGCCGACGCCGTCGAACACGCGCTCGCCGCCCCCCGCGACGAATGGCGCCACGTGCAGCCGCAGCTCGTCGACCAGCCCGGCCGCGAGGTACTGGTTGAGAGTGCCGGGACCGCCGGAGATCGAGACGTTCCTGTCGCCGGCGGCGTCACGGGCCTGCTCGAGCGCCGCCTCGATCCCATCGGTGACGAAGTGGTAGGTCGTGCCACCTTCCATCTCGACGCTCCGCCGCGGGCGGTGGCAGAGAACGAAGACCGGCGCGTGGTAGACGGGGGTCGGTCCCCACCAGCCCGTCCAGTCGAGGTCCCACTCGCCCCTGTCGGGGCCGAACATGTTGCGCCCCATCACATAGGCGCCGGCGGCGGTGATCGCGTCGGCCTCCTCGGCGTTGTCGTCGCGGTGCTCGAACTGCCAGGCGTGCAGGCGCTTCTCGTCGAGGTCGCCGAACGGGCGCTCGGCGCTCTGGTCTCTGCCGGACCCGTAGCCGTCGAGGGTGATCGTCATGTCCGCGGTGACCTCGGGCATCTCTTCCTCCTCTGAAGGTACACACGCACTTGGGCCTCGATCCAACCCGCTCGGTGGAGGCACCCGACCTATGCTCGGCGGACATGACGATTCAGCGGATGGACAACGTTCTCATCGTCGTCGACGATCTAGAGGCTGCCAAGGCGTTCTTTGCCGAGCTCGGCATGGAGCTGGAGGGCGAGACGGAGGTCGAGGGGCCTTGGGTGGACAGCACCCTCGGGCTCGAGGACGTCCGTGCCGACATCGCCATGATGCGGACGCCGGATGGCCACAGCCGGGTCGAGCTGACGAAGTTCCACAAGCCGCCGGCGGTCAGAGCCGAGCCGGAAGGCGCGCCGGCGAACACGCTCGGCATACGCCGCATCATGTTCGCCGTCGACGACATCGACGACGTCGTCACCCGCCTGCGCGGCCACGGCGCGGAGCTCGTCGGCGAGATCGCGCAGTACGAGGACGTCTACCGGCTCTGCTTCGTGCGTGGCCCGGAGGGCATCGTCATCGGGCTGGCCGAGCAGCTCAGCTGAAGCCCCACGAGTGCGGTCGGGGCGTGTGGGTCGGCCGCTAGGCCGCCGGCCGTCGGCTCAGCCGCCCTGGCCGGCGGCGTTGACCATCCAGCTGGTGCCGAAGCGATCCACGCACATGCCGAACGTATCGCCCCAAGGGGCCTTCTCGAACGGCATCGTGACGGTGCCGCCCTCGCTCAGCCGCTCCCACCAGCCGCGTAGCTTGTCCTCGTCGTCGCCACTGAGCGAGACCGACACGCCGGCCTGCGGCCGGTGCTCCATGCCCTGGGGCGTGTCGGCGCCCATCAGCACGAGGCCGTCGGGGGTCTCCAACGTCGAGTGCATGACCTTGTCCTGCTCGGCCGGGTCCTCGCTGGCGTGAAAGTCGGCGAACGTCGAGACGCTGAGCTCACCGCCCAACACCGACTGGTAGAAGCTCATCGCCTCGCGCGCGTTGTCGCGGAAGCTCAGGTAGGGGTTCAGCCGAACGGCCATGTCACGTCCTCCTCGCGGTCGTCGAACGACACGATCTTACGCCTGGGTTTGAGCGTTCGTGCCTAGGACTTGCGGGTGATCTTGGCGTCGGCCTCTAAACGCGCTCGAGTCGGCTGCCGACGTTAGGGCGGCGATAACGAGACGCGCCATCTCCATGTCACCGCGTCGGAGCGAGCTCTGAAGCGGAAGCCCACGAAGGAGGCCTACGATGCCAGCCCCAAGCCCGTCGTCCCGCGAGCCGCGCGTTCGGAGGCTCGATCCCGGGGGTGGTGCGCCGATACGCAGGCGCAGCCTGCAGGCAGTGTTCGTGGCGGCGCTCGCGCTCCTCTCGATGGCGGTAGCGACCCCGGCCGCGTCGGCGGATCCGTGGCCGTGCGACGGGAGTGGCTACCTGTCGGAGTTCGATGCCGCGGATCCGGCGGCCGGAACGCTCTTTCAACGCGCCGTGCGCCAGCCCAACGGCACCTATCAGATGGACGTCCGCGGCACCTACGCCGATCACCTCAATGCGATCGGCTTTCGGCCCCAGGACGGGTTCATGTACGGGTTCGACAACACGAACGACGAGTTCGTTCGGATCGAGCGCGACGCCGTCACCGACACGGCGCAGTTCACGACTATGGGGTTCCCGGCAGGCTCCGGGCTCGATCCGGCCACGTTCAACTTCGTGGTCGGTGCGGTGCTCGCCGACGGTACCTTCCTGCTCTGGGACAGCTCGAACGAGCGCGGCGCCATCTTCGACGTCAGCGGTCCGACGGCGCAGCTCGTTAGCCAGGTGACGCTCGATCCGGCGAGTCCCGCCAGCTTCCGCGGTGACTTCGCGATCAGCCCGGTCGACGGGCGGATCTACGGCGTCAATCCCGACGATCCGGCCAATCCGACCGGCCCGTGGAGCGTCTACCGCTGGGACCTCGCCGGCGGCGTCCTCACGCGTGGTGCGCGCGTGGCGGACGGCAGCCGCGCCATGGGTGCGGCCTGGTTCCAGCCGGATGGCACGTTGATCCTGTACGCCAACGGGACCGTGGGCACCCCGCCGGAGGGCACCGGCGTCTACGGCGTCGATCTCGCGACGGGTCAGATGACCTTCCTCGGCGCGGGACCGGCGTTCTCGAACGCCGACGGCACAGGGTGCGCCAACGGCCTCTCGCTGGAGAAGGACGCCACGCCGAGAATCGTGACGGCGGGCACGGAGCTGACCTACACGCACACGATGACCAGCCGCGCGCTGGTCGACGCGAACGTGGACTTCACCGATCAGCTGCCGCCGGGCCTGACGTTCGTCCCGGGGAGCGTGAGCGTGAGCGCCCCGTGGGGGGTGACCAATGCGTACGGCGGAAGCGACACGCTGGCGGTGTCGGGAACGATCTCGCCGCAGCAGGTCGTCACGATCACGGCGCGGGTACGCGTGTCACCAGACCACGCCTGCAACGTGGATGTGCGAAACCAGTCACGGGCGACGCTCACGATGCCAAACAGCCCACCGATCACCGTCGACTCCGACGATCCGACGACGCCCACCGACCCAATCGACCCGACCGCGATTCATGTCGTGTGTGAGGCAGATGTCGGAATCCTGAAGTCGGCGGCGACGTCGCCGTTGGTGCCGGGAGAGCAGGCGACGTTCGACTTCGTCGTGACCAACCACGGTCCGAGCACGGCGATGGGCAAGGTGGTGGAGGATCGGTTGCCGGCCGAGTTCTCGTTCGTGTCGGCGAGCCCTGGTTGCAGCGAGGCCGGTGGGGTGCTGCGCTGCACCATCGGTTCGCTGGCTCCGGGCGCGACGCAGAGGTTCAGCGTGACTGGTCGTGTGGACTCGGGACTGGATCACTGCCTCGAGAACGCGGCCACGGTGTCGGGTGGGACGCCTGATCCGAACGCGGGGAACAACACCTCGGAAATCTGTGTGCCGATCCGCGGCGAGACGGACCTGTCGATCGCCAAGACGGCGTCCGATGCGGAGGTGGGCGCCAACGGTCAGGTGATGTTCACGTTGGTGGTGCGCAACCTCGGGCCGAGCGACGATCCCAACGCCGAGGTGCTCGATCCACTGGCGCCGGGCCTGACTCTGGTTGCGGCCAGGCCGAGTCAGGGCAAGTGCTCGACGGCTGGCAACGAGCTCGAGTGCGATCTCGGGCGGTTGCGGTCGGGGGGCTCGGCTCAGGTGCTGGTGACCGCGCAGGTCGCGGCGGGTCAGTGCCCGGTCAACACGGCGCGCGTGCGTGGCGCGTTGGTCGATCGCAACCTCGACAACAACCGCGACTCGGCGCGTGTGTGCGCGATCGGGCCGCCGCCGCCGCGGTTCGATCTGGCCGTCACCAAGAGCGTGAGCGTCAAGCGGCCCTTGATCGGGCAGACGGTGACCTATCGGATCGTGGTGAGGAACCTTGGGCCGGACGCGGCTCCGGAGGCGAAGCTCACCGACACGCTCAACGCGCCGGTCACTGTCGTCTCGGTCCGGGCGTCGCAGGGATCCTGCGCCAAGCGGATCCCGATGCGCTGTGAGCTCGGAACGATCGCCGCGAATCAGCAGGTGACGATCACAGTACGGGCCAAGCATCGTGAGACGGGCTGCAACCAGCGCAACGCTGCCAGCGCCACCGGCGCCGGCACCGATGCCAATCCGGCCAACAACATGGACGTCGTGGCGGTCTGCGTGCGTAAGGTGCCGCTGCGGTTGTCGAAGGTCGCAAGCCGCTCGGTGGTCCAGGGCGGGGATGTGTTCGGCTATCGGATTCGGGTGCGCAACCCGAGCCGTGGCGAGGCGCGCGAGGTGCGCGTCTGCGACCGGCTGCCGGCCGGGCTGAGCTATGTGGCCTCCCAACCAGGTGGCCAGCGCTCGGGCGCCCGCGGGCGCTGCTGGACGATCCAGCGACTCGGGGCCAGGCAGAGCCGCAGCTTCCGGATCACGGTCCGCGCGGCGCAAGGGGCGATCGGCCGCAAGGTCAACACCGCCACGCTGCGCTCGCCGGACGCGCGCGGCGGGGTGCTGCGCGCCCGCGATCGCGTCCGCATCCTCGGCCAGCCGACCCCGGTCACCGGCTAGTGCCTTGATCGCACCGGTCGCCGGCCGCCGTCGCGATCGCGGGTGGGCCCTCAGGGCCACCTGCGTCGCGGCGGCGTGCCTGTGGGTCGTGCCCGCCCCGCCGGCGCTCGGTGAGGGCTCGGTCGACCTGAGCGTCGGTGCGGACAATCGGGGCCGGAACCTGCTGGGGATGTACGGCAGCGGACAGGCGAGTGCCAGCGCGAGGAACCAGTACACGATCCTGCGTGTCTACGCGCGGGCGGGCGAGACGATCCAGATGGGCAGCAGCGCGATGCAGCTCACCGGGGGCGAGGACAACATTCGCGTGTATCCGCCCGGCACCGGCTTTGCCAGCTCGACGGACCCGACCGCGCGGGCTGCGTTCCCCGGCGACCCGGTGTTCGCGAGCCACGTCTTCGACTGCAACGTCGACCATGCCGGGACTGGACGGATCGCTACGCGGGCGGAGGAGCTGGCGGGCCCCGGCCCCGGCAGCTGGACGCCGTGCGAGTTCGTCGCTCCGGCCGACGGCATCTATCCGATCGTGATGTACCCGTCCAACTCCAGTGGACCCGTCGGGTCCTCCACGGTCGGCACACCGAACGTCACTACGGGCCAGCGGGCGGGCATCTCGATCTGGGACGTCACGGTGCGCGACACCGGGGGCGTCGTGCAGCCCGGTCGCCTGTTCTCCAACCGCCTGTCGCTGTGGGCGTCCGCGCCGGGCTTTCCCGTGGGCATCGCTCCGAACACGGCCGCCTACCTCTACACGCCGTCGGGGTACCAGTACCGGATCGACTTCTTCGATCACAGGGGCGAGCTCTGGCAGCTCGCCGGCAACGACCGCGGGGTGGTCGACGCTGCCACCGGCGAGCGCCTCTTCGCATCGTTCCAGTGGGGCCTCAACGACAGCGATACCAGCAACACGCTCGTCCACACCGAGGCGGTCGCGCCGCACCTGAGCCAGCCGGACACGGCGCAGGACAGCAACTATCCGATATTCCTGCGCGAGCCGGACCCCGTCGCCGTCGGCGGCCCAGAGGGCCTCGCGTCCACGCGCGGGTTCGCGACCGCGCCGCTCGCACCGTCGGATGCTCTGTCGGGACTCTCGTTCAGCGGCGCCGCCGGTGAGCCGGGCGGCACGGCGAGGGGAGCGGGCGGCACGATCGGCTTCAGCTCACCCGCTCAGATGGAGGGTCTGGACTACACGGTCGAGATCGACCTCGACCAGAGCGGGACCTTCGGTGACGGCAGCGACGTAGTCGACGACTCCGGCGAGCTGAGCAGCGGCGGCAACAGCTTCGCGTGGGACGGCCGGACCGCGGACGGCGCCATGCCAGAGTGCGGCACCTACCCATACCGCGTCCGTTCCACGCTCGCCGAGGTGCATCTCACGATGTCCGACGTCGAGTCCAGCGACGGCACCCAGATCGAGCGGCTGTCGTTGCCGGGCGATCCAGCGCTCGGCGATCCCTTCGCCGCCAGCTACGACGACATCGACCCGTACAAGGGCACCGCCGTCACCAACGCGTCGCCGAGCGCGGTCGAGGGCGGCACCAGCGGCCCGACGTTCCACGGGTGGACCGGGAGCAGCGGCAATGTCGACTTCGTGGACACCTGGATGCGGCTGCCCGAGCTCGTCGCGGCGGGAGCGCTCGAGGTCCGCTGCGCACAGGAGCCCGTCGACCCACCGCCCGAGACGCCGGTCGGCCCACCGCCCGGGGTCCCGGTCGGCCCGCCGCCGGCCCGGGCCCCCGATGCTGGCCGCGCGCGGCAGCGGGCACGCCTTGTCCTGCGCAAGAGGGTCGATCGCAGTCGCGTGCGGGCGGGGAGCCGGGTCACGTTCGCGATCCGCGCCCGCAACCACTCTCGCGGCGTCGCCCGGCGGGTGCGCGTGTGCGACCGGCTGCCCGCCGGTCTCGTCGTCGTGCGCGCCACGCCCCGCGGCCGGCTCGCTGGCGGCAGCTACTGCTGGAAGGTCCGCCGGTTGCCCGGACGGTCGTCGAAGTCCTTGCGCCTCACCGTCAGCGTGCTGCCCGGAGTCGGCGGGCGCATCCTCAACCGAGCCGTCGTGACTTCAGCGAACGCGCGGCCGGCCACCGCTCGCCGGGCGATTCGTGTGGTCGGTGAGTGGGTCCGCGGCGGAGGGGTGACCGGCTAGCGGCCGAGTCGTCCGGCCGGCACGGTCGTCCCGCCTCAGCCCCTGTCAACGTGCGCGGCGAGCTTGTCGATGGCCGCGCTCCAACTGACCGCGGCCTGGTCGCGGCCGTCCGGTGGCAGAGGCCCGTCGGTGAGCGTCATGCGCGTCTTGGTGCCGTGATCGTGGAGTTCGACGCGCACGATCGTGCTCTCGTGCATGCCGGCCTCGGGCATCGGGTCGGAGCGCAGGACGAGCAGCTCCGGTTCGACGAGCTCGACGATCTCGTAGCCGATCGAGAACTCGCCGCCGCCGTCACGCCGGACCATCGTCAGCTCCCAGCGGCCGCCGACGCGGAGGTCGATGTTGATCCTCTCGCGCGGCGCTTCCATGTGCGCGGGGCCATACCACGTGGCCAGCTCGTCGGGATCGGTCCAGGCCTGGAAGACCTGCTCGCGTGGCGCCTCGAAGACGCGCGTGATCAGCACCGTTCGATCGGCGGCGGTAGGGGTCGTATCACTCATCTCGGTGTCCTTTCGTGAGCAGGTGCGCGTCGAGTCGGTCCAGTCGCTCTTCCCAGGTCCGCTTGCGCTTCTGAATCCAGTCCAGCGCGTCGTCGAGCGGATCGGCCTGCAGTCGGCTCGGTCGCCACTGAGCATCACGCCCGCGCGTGATCAGGCCCGCCCGCTCTAGCACCTTGAGGTGGCGCGAGATCGCCGGCATGCTGATCGGAAGAGGCTCTGCGAGCTCGCTCACGGTCGCTTCGCCCTCGGCGAGACGGGTCAGGATCGAGCGTCGCGTCGGGTCGGCGAGGGCGGCGAAGGTGGCGTCGAGGGGGTCGGATCGCGAAGGCATATAACGCATGCGTTAATTAACCTTAGCATTAAATACGATTCGATCCTAGATCATCGTCCAAGCAGCAATGCGGGCGCACCTTGGGCGTCGCCGCGCGAAGGCGCTCCGCGGCCCGCCTTCGCCGCGTAGAGCTCCTCGTCGGCGCGGGCCAGACAAGATGCGAGATCGTCGCCGGGGCCGAGCTCGGCGACGCCATAGGACCAGCCGATCGGCGAGCTCACGCGCAGTCGCTCGAGCAGCGAGGTCGCGGCCGGACGGTCGCTGCCGACCATTACCAGCACGAACTCGTCGCCGCCGACGCGTGCGAGGATGTCCTCGGCGCGAATCTCCGACCGCCAAGTGTCCGCGCAGAGCTGCAGCATGCGGTCGCCCTCGAGATGGCCGAAGCGGTCGTTGACCTCCTTGAACCCGTCGAGGTCGATCTGCGCGACGGTGAGCGCGACGCTCGAGCGCCGGGATGCGGCCAGCGCACGCCGCGCCGCCTCGCGCAGGCCGTTGCGGTTGTGCAAGCCGGTCAGCGGATCGGTGATCGCATCGCGCCGCAGCCGGGTGCCGATCCGGCTGAGGACCTCGATCGTGATCGTCAAGGGACCGCCGAAGGCGATCCAGAGCATCAACGCGTCGTGCGCGCCGGCGGCCAGCAGCACCGCCGTCGGGCCCAGCCAGAGACAGGCCGCGTGAAGGCGCGCGGCCCGCGGGGCGTGGAAGCTGCCGACGTAGGCCCCGGTCCACAGCACGCCGGCGAGCGCGAGCGCGGCGGCCGGGGGAGTGGTCGCCTCGGTCAGCGTCAGCGACGCCGAGACGATCGTGACGACCGTCGCGAGCTGCAGCGTCCAGATGCGGAAGCGCGCCGCGAGCATCCGGCAGAGCGCGCCGCCGGCGATCGCCAGACAGCCGTCGATCGCGCCCTCGACGCGCTCCGGGCCGGACTCCCCGGCCAGCGCGGCGCCGGCGAGGGCGAGCGCTCCGAGCCCGATCCAGAGCAGCGCCAGGGCATGCACCTGGGCGGGTGCCGCGTATCGCGCGAGTCGGCTCGGCCAGCGATTGATGATGCTCATCCGCTCGATCTCCACTACCGGTAGGAGGCGTCGTCGTGGAGACGTCACCGCGCGGAGGGCCAAGGCCCCCCCTCGATCCGATCCGCCCGACGTCAGCGCAGCTCGAACTCGACCGCCGCATCGCGGAGCTGTTGCTGCGGCACCGGCGCCGGCTGCGGGGCTGGCGGCGGGTCGGCCGGCGGCGGACCGGGCACGACCGGCGCGGGAGCGGGCTCGGGCGCCGGGGGAGTCGGCTCGACCGGCGCGGGCGGCTCCGGGCGTTCAAGTGGCGGCGCGACGGCCCTCGCGGGCGCGCTCGCGCCTC
>DATABO010000104.1:0-7002 GCA_036259535.1 Thermoleophilaceae bacterium | reverse complement strand
CCCCCCCCCCGCTCCTACTCCCCGTCCGCTGCAGTCTCGGCCTTCTTGCGCCGTCCCCGCCCGCCGCGCCGTCCGCGACGTCGCGGCTGCTTGGAGTCGGGATCGGAGGCCTTCGGCGGGGCGGCGCCGTTGGACGGCGTAGCGTCGCTGACCTCCGCCCCCTCGACGAGGCTTGCCGAGGCCGCCGAGCGAGCCACCTTCTCGATCCGCACGAGCGTCTTCTTGCCGATCAGCCGACCGGCCTTGGCGACCGAGATGACGTAGCCATCGAGCTTGGCGACGGCGTCGTCCTCGTTGTACATGTGCGGCTCCTCGATCGTGACGAGCACCTCGTCGCCCTCGCTGAAGGGCAGCGCGCGCTGCTCGACCTCCTCTCGCGAGCCCTCCATCGAGACCGCGAAGTGGTCGAGCGGCAGCGCCTCGGAGCCCTCGAAGTGGAAGCTCTTGCCGGTTTCCTCCTCGATCTGAAGCAGCGGCCGGCCGACGCCGCCGGCCAGGAGTGCGGCGACGCGCGGATGGAGCTGGATCAGGTAGGCGTCGGGCTCAGGCCGCTCGGCGGCTAGCTCGCGCAGCCGACGCTCCGCGTCGATCGCGACCGACTCCTCGGACAGCACGACGCCCTCGCCCTCGCAGGTCGGGCAGGTCTTGGTGAGGATCTCGCGGACTCCCTCGGTGACGTTCTGACGCGTCATCTCGACCAGGCCGAGCGGCGAGATCTCGACGACGTAGGTCTTCGTGCGGTCCTCGTCGAGCGACTTGCGCAGCGTCTTGAGCACGGCGTCGCGGTTGCGCGCGCGCGCCATGTCGATGAAGTCGATGACGATGATCCCGCCGATGTCGCGAAGCCGCAGCTGGCGGACCGCCTCCTCGGCCGCCTCGAGGTTCGTCTTGGTGATCGTGTCCTCGAGCCGGGCCCCCTTGCCGCGCCCGACGAACGAGCCGGAGTTGACGTCGATGACGGTCAGCGCCTCGGTGTAGTCGATGATCAGGTAGCCGCCCGAGCGCAGGTCGACGCGGCGGTGCAGGGTCGACTGGATCTCCTGGTCGATCTTGTAGCGCTCGAACAGCGGCGTCTTGCGGTCCTCGTAGAGCTCGAGCCGTGGCAGGAGCTCGGGCGCGGTGCGCTTGAAGAACGACTCGAGCCGGTGGTGCTGCTGCTCGTCGTCGACGATCGCGCGGTCGAACTGCTTGGAGAAGATGTCACGCACGACGCGGACCGAGAGGTCTGCCTCCTGGAAGATCATCGCGGGCGCCTTGGCCTTCTCGGCACGCTCCTGGAGCACGTCGTGGAGCTTGTGGAGGTACTTGATCTCGTGCTCGAAGTCGGCGCGCTTGGCGCCCTGGGCGGCGGTCCGGACGATCACGCCGCCCTCGCCGATCTCGAGGCCCTTGGCCTCCTTGCGCACGCGATCGCGCTCCTTGTCCTCGAGCCTGCGCGAGACGCCGACTCCCTCGCCCTGCGGCGTGTAGACGAGGTAGCGGCCGGCGATCGAGAGCTGCATCGAGAGGCGCGAGCCCTTCGATTTGAGCGGGTCCTTGATCGCCTGGACGACGATCTCCTGACCCGGCTTGAGCAGATCGGAGATCTGGCGGCCCTTGCCGCCGCCGCGGCCGCGGCGCGCGACCTCGATGCCCGGCATGACGATGTCGTCGGCGTGCAGGAAGCCGTTCTTGTCGAGCCCGATGTCGACGAACGCCGCCTCGAGCCCTGGCAGCACGTTGTCGACGCGGCCCTTGTAGACGTTGCCGACGATCGAGCGCGACCCGCGCCGCTCGACGTAGAGCTCGGCGACCTTCCAGTCGTCCTGCTTCTGTTGCGGGCGGCTTCCGCCGCCCTTGGGCTTGCCGCCCTCAGCGGGGAGCGTGCCCTCCGCCTCGAGGATGGCGACTCGTGTCTCGCCGCGGTCGGCAGTGACGAGTACTTGCTTTTTCAAAGGGTCCTCTTCTCATATGGCTAGGTCCCGGCCCTTCGCGAACGCCGTCTCGCGCGCTTGCGCGTGGACGCTCTGCAGAAGCCCGAGAGCGATGAAGGTTGCAATCACCGACGAGCCGCCGTAGCTCATGAGCGGCAGCGTGATGCCGGTGATGGGCATGATCCCGATGGTCATGCCCACGTTTATGAAGATCTGGTGCATAAGCATTGCAAGGACGCCGGCCGCGATCAGCGTGCCGAGCAAATCCTTGGACATCGTGAGGATGCGCAGGGTGCGCCAGATCAACAGCGCGAACAGGGACAGCACGAGCGCCGCCCCCATGAAGCCGAACTCCTCGCCGACGACGGAGAAGATGAAGTCGGTGTGGTGCTCGGGCAGGAAGTCGAGCTTGGTCTGGGTCGCCTGATCGCCGCGGCCGGTCTTGCCGCCGGCGCCGATCGCGACTTGCGATTGGATCTGCTGGTAGCCCTGCTTGGCGGGGTTGTCGGATGGGTTGAGGAAGGCTGTCAGACGATCCTGCTGGTAAGGCTGGAGAACGTCGAGCCCGAGCGCCGGAGCGGCGATCAGGACGACGGCGGCGGCGGTCGCGGCGAGCACGCCGAGAGCCGCGAAGTGGGGCCAGGGAGTGCCGGCGACGAACAGGATCACCAGCGCGATCGAGATGTAGACCATCCCGGTTCCGAGGTCCTGCGAGATCACGAGCAGCGCCGGGATCAGCGCCAGCAGCATCACGATCGCGGTCGTCCGACGGTCGCCGACCTGGCGGACCCGGTCGACGATCACCGCGGCAAGCGTCAGGATCAGCAAGATCTTGCCGAGCTCGGAGAACTGCAGCTCGAAGAACCCGAGCTCGATCGCACGGCGAGAGCCGTTGGTCACCGAGCCGACCGCGAAGACGAGCACGACACCGCCGATCAGCGCCGCATAGAGCTGGAGCTTCCAGTCGCGCAGCCGGCCGTAGTCGACTCGCGCGATACCGAGCATCAGGACGATGCCGATCGCTGCGAACGCGGCCTGGCGATAGAGGAAGTGGTGCGGGCTGCCGGGCACGTCGTCGCCCGTCGCCTCACCGATCGTGTAGAGCGAGCAGACGGTCAGGCCGAGCACCGCCAGCAGGAGCAGCGCATCGATCCGCGCGAAGCTCGGCCCCGACCGGTCGCGGAACTCGCGCACGGTGGCGCCGAGAGGGGTCGCGTGCATCAGTGGCCCACCCTATCCATCGCCTAGTCCGCCGCCGTGCCGGCCAGGACCTCGCCGTTGTCGTCGATGTCCAGTAGAGCCGTGAGTATCTGCCGTGTCGCCGGCGCCGCGCTCTCGGCCCCGAAGCCGCCGCCCTCGATCGTCGTAGCGACCACATAGCGTGGATTGGGGTACGGAGCGAGCGCGACGTACCAGGACTGGTCGATGCCGCTGGTCGTCTCCGCGGTGCCGGTCTTGCCGGCGATCTCGATCGGAAAGGTCTCGAAGACGGGGGTCGAGGTCCCCCCCGGATCGTTGGCCGCGGAGTACAGGCCCTCGAGAATCGCCTGCCGATGCTCGGGCGCGACGTCGACCCGACGCGCGGTAGGCGCCTCCAGCTCTTGCAGCGGCCGACCGGTCGAGTCCTCGATCCGCAGCCCGAGGCGCGGCGTGACGACCTTTCCGCCGTTCGCGATCGCCGCGTAGGCCACCGCCATCTGCAGCGGATTGGCCAGCAGGTCGCCCTGCCCGACCGAAAGGTTGACGTTGTCCCCGACACTCCACGGACGGTCCGTGAGGCCGCGCTCGTGCCAGTCGTTTCGCCACTCGGGGGTGGGCACGCGACCGGCCGCCTCGCCCGGTAGGTCGATCCCGGTCCGATGGCCGATTCCGAGCTTGCGCGCCCAGCGCTGGATCAGCAGCCCGTCTCCGGTCGTGTCGGCCTTCTGGCCGAGCAGGTAGAAGTAGACGTCGCTCGAGACCGAGAGCGCCTGGCGCAGGGCGACCGGGCCGTGCGGCACCTTGCCGGCGTTGATGAAGTCGATGTCGCCGATCCGGACCGACCCGCCGTCCACGATCACGTCCTCTGGGCTGATCAATCCGCCCTCGAGCGCGGCCGTCGCGGTGACCAGCTTGAAGGTCGACCCTGCCGGGTAGCCGCCCTGGATCGCCCGGTTGAATAGCGGCTTGCCGGTGTCCTCCGAGGTCAGCCGATCGAGCGCCGCCTGGCTGAACGGCTTCGAGAAGAAGTTCGGGTCGAACGACGGGCCGCTGCCGAGCGCCGCGACCTCGCCGGTACGCACGTCCATCGCCACGAAGCCACCGGCCCGCCCCGCGAGCGCCGCCTGACCGGCCTGCTGCACGTCGAGGTCGAGCGCCAGCCGCAGCTGGCGGCCCTGCTCGGGGGGGTCCGCCTCGAGTGGCTGGCCCCGAACCGTGCCGAGCGCGTCGACCTGGACGCGGGTGGCGCCGTTGCGGCCGCGCAGGAAGCGGTCGTACTGCTGCTCGATGCCGCCCTTGCCGACCAGGTCGCCGGCCTCGACGTCGCTGTACACCCCGTCGAGCTCCTCCTGGCTGACCTCGCCGGTGTAGCCGAACAGATGCGCGCCCGTCTCCCCCTGCGGGTACTCCCGGACGAAGACACGCTCGGGCTGGACGCCGGGGAAGTCGGCGCTGCGCTCCATCAGGTACGCCACGATGTGCTCGTCGACGTCCTGCTTGACCGTCGCAGTCGCGTAGGGCAGCTCGCGCAGCTGCTTCTCGACGCGCCGCTCGATCCCCCGGGGGCGCATGTCGAGCACCTCGCCGAGCCGACGGTAGACCGCGCGGCGCACCGCCGGATCCTGCGGAAGCTGCTTCGGCGAGACCTTGACGGCGAGCGCCACGCGGTTCTCGACGAGCACCCGGCCCTCGCGATCCACGATCTCGCCCCGCGGCGCGCGCACCTTGATCGCACGCACGCGGTTGTCGTTGGCCTCGGCGCGTTAGGTGTCGCCGGACAGCACCTGGAGGTACCAGAGACGGAAGAAGATGAGCGCGAACGCCAGCAGAGCGATCCCGCCGAGAATCGCCACGCGCACGGCGAGCTGCGGCGTCAGCGAAGGACGGGCTCCGGGGTCGAGGTACACCTCAGACCTCCAGCCCGCGCAGGCCGATCGGCCCCGCCTCGCGCGGAGCGCGCCGACGACGGCGCAAATCGAGCGGGTCGACGAGCAGGACGGGACGCAGAACGCGGCGGCAGATCGCGAACACTGGCAGAGCGAGCAGCGCGCCGATCAGCGTCGTCGCGACGATCTCGCGGACCACGAGCCAGCTCACCGTCGCGCCGACATCGAGCATGAACGAGACGGCCGCGTAGGTGAGCAGCCAGGCGAACGTGGCGACCGCCCCGACCGGGATCGGCATCAGCCCGTGGGCGGGATCGCGGACCTCGCGGTAGCGGCCGGCGCCGTAGCCGACCGCGGTCAGGACGAGCGACGACGCGCCCATCGTCTGGCCGACGAGCAGATCGAGGACCAGCCCTGTCGCGAAGCCCATCGCCGCGCCGGGGATCGAGCCGGCGTAGATCGCGACGGCCGCGACAACCAGCGGGACGAGGTCGACGTAGGCCCCGAGCACGCGCCCGCTGCCCAGGCCGGAGACCTGCAGGATGACCGCGACGAGCGCGAGCGCGCCGCAGCGGGCGTAGGCACCGGGCGTCGACCTCATTGGAGCGGGACCCCCGCCTGGGTGCTCACTCCGCGCTCGGTCAGGACCTGAACGTAGTCGATACCGCGGATGTCGGCGAACGGCTTGACGTGGACGCGCTGGAACTGCTCGACCTCCTCGGGATCGACCTCGGTGACACGCCCGATCGCGATCCCACGTGGGAACAGTGACTCGACGCCGTCCGATTCGAACCCGCTCGTGACGACGGTCGTGCCCTCGGTCACCCGACGCCCGTCGGCGATGTAGTCGAGCAGCAGGTCCTCCGGGTCGCCGACGACCGGATGGACGATCCCCGTCGCGCCGTTCGGCATCACCTGAGCCGCGACCGCGCTCGAGGAGTCGGTGATCAGCGTGACCTCGGCGGTCCCGCCGGTGACGTCGCTGACCGCGCCGACAAGGCCGCCCGCCGCGACGACCGGCTGATTGCGGCGCAGCCCGTCGCTCGACCCCTTGTCGATCTTGATCGTCGAGTACCAGACCGTGGGCGATCGCAGGATCACCCGCGCGCCGACCGGCTCGGTTCCCTGCGGGTAGCCGTCGCTCTCGGTCAGACCGACGATGCCGCGCAGCTCGCGCACGTCGTGGCGCGCCGTCTCGGCCACGCCCAGCTGGCGTCGCAGCTGCTCGACCTCGGCACGCAGCTCCTCGTTCTCGCCCTTCGCCTCGAGCGTGTCGCCGAACCATCCGAAGAGGTCTCGGAACGGCTTCAGCGCACGGCTGGCGCCGGTCTCCAACGGAGCGAACGCCTCCTGCGCCCCACGCTGCATCGTGTGGAAGAACCCGCCACCGGACTCCCCGAAGTAGGCGGTCAGCATGCCGATCGACAGCGCGACGAATATCGCCAGCGCCGCCCTCCGGCGACGGATCACCTTGCTGTCGAACACGTCCGGACTCCTCCGGCGCCGTGCTTAGCGGCGCCGACCGTTTCGGGAATTCTTGTTGGCGCGGTGAATTGCCTCGAACTCCTCGAGGCTGCGTCCCGAGCCGACCGCCACGCAGGTGAGCGGGGACTCGGCGAGGTGGGCTGGCATCTGAGTCTCGTCACGCAGGCGCTCGTCGAGCCCCTGCAACAGCGCTCCGCCGCCGGCGAGCATGATGCCGCGGTCCATGATGTCGGAGGCCAGCTCCGGCGGGGTGCGGTCGAGGGTCTCCTTGACCGCGTCGATGATCGCCTGGAGCGGCTCCTCGAGCGCCAGACGGACCTCCTCGCTGGTCAGCACGACGGTCTTCGGCAGCCCGGAGACGAGGTCGCGGCCGCGAATCTCGGCCTGCATCTCCTCGCGCAGGGGGAACGCCGAGCCGATCTCGAGCTTGACCTCCTCCGAGGTCTGTTGGCCGATCATCAGCTTGTACTCGCGCTTGACGTAGTTGATGATCGCCTCGTCGAGCTCGTCGCCGCCGA
>DATABO010000103.1:0-8177 GCA_036259535.1 Thermoleophilaceae bacterium | reverse complement strand
TGAGCAGCTCGTCGCCCTCCGACATCAGCGCCACCGCCGCGGCCTGGAGCAGCTCCGCGGCGCCGTTCCCGACGACGATGCGCTCGGGCTCGACGTCGTGGCGCGCGGCAAGCGCCCGGCGGATCGCCTCGGCGTGGCGGTCGGGGTAGCCGTTCAAGCGCCCTCGAGCCGTGTAGATCGACGCGTTCACGACCTCGGAGTTCGGGAACTCGGGCCACTCCGTGCTCGAGAGGTCGAGCTCGGGGGCGCGCTCGAGGGCCAGGCGCTTCTCGCGCGCGCGGCGCTCGCGGCGGGCCTTGTTCAGCTCCTCCTCGTCGACGTCCTCGAACTGCTTGTAGTAGTCGAGCAACCCCATCCGGCTACTTCGGCGCGATCGATGGGCCGGGGCCCTCGATGATCAGGAACCAAAAGGTGAAGATGACGACGGCGATCGCGACGGTGATCGCGAAGATGACCTCGAGCGCGCCGCGCTCCTGCTCGTAGCCGGCGGCGCGACGGACCAGCTTCCAGCCGTTGTCGACGCGCTTGGCGATCGCGACGGTGGTCATCAGCGAGGTCAGCGTGCCGGCCATGATCGTCGCGATGCCCGCCGAGACGGAATCGGTCCAGTGCTGGACCTGAGAGCCGAACCAGAACCAGAAGTACGGCTGGGGGCCGAAGAGGCTCAGGCACAGCAGCGTCTCCAACGCGAGCAGGCCGAAGGCGACGCCGCGATCGGCGGTCTGTCGAGCGCCGCCCCTGCGCTCGGGTGCGTGGCGGTACCTGACTCCGCGCACCTCGCTCGAACGGCGGACGAACAGGCCCCCGCTCTCTGTCGGATCGTTGCGCGCCACGTCGAGACAGACTAGGGCACGGATGGCCCCAGCTCCGGGCCAGCCAGAGAGCAGCCGGCTCTGCCGGATGCGCCTGGAAGAGCTGTCACCCGTCCTCGGACTGGCGCAGCAGAGCGCCGGTCGTCTGCTCGAGGATCCGGCGCCAAGCGGCCGTCTTCTCGCGCTCGCGCTCGAGCTTGCCGACGACCTTGCGCACTCGCGTCGCCGAGATCTCGATGCCGTGCTTGGCGCAGACGGCCTTGAGGTCGTCGTAGTCCTTCGCGAGCTTGATCGTCACCGACTCGAAGCCGTGACGCGCGATCTCGACCCGGCGGGTGTAGTTCATGATGTTCGTCTCGAACATCAGCTGGTCGTTGGGCTCCGGCTCGATCAGCACGATGTCGACGCCGGGGTAGCGCTCCTTCCACTGCCGCACCGCCTCGTGCAGCCGCTGGTGCGCCAGCAGCTTGAACGTCTGGTAGCCGATCTGGGCGAAGCCCAGGTCGGCGACGCGCCGGACCCTGCTGCCGATCGCGGTCGGGATCTGCCTCTGGAAGTCGTTGACGTACGGGACCAGTGGGTTGACGACGACGATGAACTTGGCACCACGCTCGACCGCGATGTCGACGTTGGTCGTCGAGCGGATGCCGCCGTCGATCAGCTGGCGTCCGGCGATCTCTACCGGCTTGTAGACCATCGGCAACGCCGTCGAGGCGCTGACCGCCTTGGCGATCGAGACGTCGTCCCAGCCCTCGCCGCCGAACACGATCCGCTCGGTCGTGTCGATGTCGGTAGCGGTGAGGTAGAGCTCGCGGTTCAGCCGGCGGAAGTCGTTGACGCGCCCGTCCTCGGCCAGCACCCCGTCCAGGTACTGCTCGACGCCGCGCGTGCTGTAGGCGCCAGAGGGCAGCCCCTGAGCGAGCTCGGCCGCGATGTCGACCAGCGAGAGCTCGCGGAAGTGGCCGGCGACGGTGCGCAGCACGCCCAGCATGCGCAGCGGCAGCAGTGCCGCGGACTGGGCGAACTCGAAGTAGTTGGGACGCATCAGCTGGCCGCGGTCGACGTCGCGGAACGGGCTCGGCGGCTGCTGGTTGACGACGCGCATCATCTCCTCGGGCGTGACCCCGTTGGCGACGAGGCTGCTGACGAACGAGCCGGCGCTGGTGCCGACGAAGACGTCGAAGTCGTTGACAGTGCGGTTGACCGCGAGCAGGTCGAGCGCCCGCAACGCGCCGATCTCATAGACGCCGCCGGTGAAGCCGCCTCCGCCGAGGACGAGCGCCGTGCGCGAGCGCCGCGGGCGGCGCCGACGCGGCTTCGCGGCCGGCTTCCTGTCCTTTGCCGGAGGCTTCTCCAGCTTGACGACGTCTCCCATGCCAGCTTGATTATCCCCGAGTGGCGGTCGGTCAACCGCTCCGCCCACCCATGTACGGTGTTCTGCGGTTGATGCTCGACAGACCGACAACGGCCGCCCGGCTCTCGGTCGCCGCTGCGCTGGTCCTCCTGATGGCCCTCGCGACGGCCTTCGCGCCGGCCGTCAGCGCGGACGAGCGCGGCCTGTCGAGCCGCCTCGCGGGCGCGATGGGCTCAGCCGGCAGCTGGAGCGGCGCCTACGTCGTCAACGCCGACAGCGGCCGGACGGTGCTCAGCTGGCGTCACACCACCCCGCGGATCCTCGCGTCGAACACCAAGCTCTTCACCACCGCCGCGGCCCTGGCGCGCTTCGGCGTCGAAGGAACGCTCGCAACGGAAGTCCGCGGCGCGGGAGAGCTCTCGCAGCGCGGCGTCTATCGCGGCGACCTCTACCTCGTCGGCGGCGGCGACCCGACCTTCGGCAGCCAGAGCTTCAGCGGTCGCGCGTACGGCGGCGGGGCGACCGTCGAGGCGCTCGCCGCCCAGCTCGCCCGGATCGGCATCGAGCGCGTGACCGGCCGCGTCTACGGCGACGAGTCGGCCTTCGACAGCCTGCGCGGTGGTCCGGACTCCGGCTACGGCACCTCGATCTGGGTCGGGCCGCTCAGCGCGCTCGGCTACAACCGCGGCCTCGGCAACGAGAACGGCTCGAGCTTCCAGGCCAACCCGCCCGCCTTCGCCGCTGCGCGGCTGACCGACGCCCTTCGCCGCCGCGGCGTCGCCATCAGCAGTCGCCCTGCCGCCCGCACCGCCCCGACGACCGCCGACATCCTCGCCGCCGTCGAGTCCCCACCGATGGCGCGCCTCGCCGCCCTCACCAACAAGCCGTCCGACAACTACTTCGCCGAGATGCTGGTCAAGGCCCTCGCGATGCGAATCGCCACCCCCGATCGAGGCGCGAGCGACGAGTCCCCGAGCAGCGATTCCCGAGCGGATCGGGGACTCGTCGCCCGTGGCACCACCGCAGGCGGCGCCAAGGTCGCCGCCCGCTTCGCCCGGCGGATCGGCGGCGGCCCCGCGCGGCTGGCCGACGGCTCCGGCCTCTCACGCCTCAACCGCGCCTCCCCCTACCGGGTCGTCAGGCTGCTGCTGGCGATGCGCGAGCGCGACGAGTTCGGCGCCTTCAGCCGCTCGCTGTCGATCGCCGGCCGCGACGGCACGCTCGGCAGCCGGATGCGCGCCGGGCCGGCGCGCGGCCACTGCCGCGGTAAGACCGGCACGCTGACCGGCGTCTCGGCCGTGTCGGGCTACTGCCGGGCCCGCTCCGGCGACACCTACGTGTTCTCGATCCTGATGAACGGCGTCGACCCCTACGGCGCCCGGAACATCCAGGACCGCATGCTCCAGGCGTTGGCCGGCACCCGCTGAACGGCTGTCCGTCGCGCTCAGTCGGCCAGGAGCTTCAGCAACCCCTCCTCGTCGATCACCTCGACACCCAGCTTCTCCGCCTTTGCGAGCTTCGACCCGGGGTCCGCTCCCGCGACGACGTAGTCGGTCCTCTTCGACACCGAGCCGGTCACCTTGCCGCCGGCGGCCTCGATTCGCTCGGTCGCCTCCTCGCGGGTCAGGCCGGGCAGCGTGCCGGTCAGGACGAGCGTCAATCCGTCGAGCGGTCCGTCGGCTGTACCTGGCGGCGGCCCCTGCTCCTCGAGCTGCAGGCCGTGCGCGCGTAGGCGCTCGATCAGCTCGCGTGTCGCATCCTCGCTGAGCGTCTCGGCGATTTGCTCGGCGAGGATCGGCCCGATCCCAGGCACCTCCTCGATCTGCTCCGGCGTCGCATCGAGCAGGGCGTCGATCGTCCGGAAGTGACCGGCCAGGGCACGCGCGTTGACGCCGCCGATCCCGTGGATCCCAAGGCCGAACAGCAACCGGTGAAAGGGCTGGCGCTTGGAGCGCTCGATCGCCTGCACGAGGTTGCGCGCGGAGCCGGGCCCGAACCGCTCGAGCTCGACGAGCCGGTCCTCGGTGATGTCGTAGATGCCGGCGATCCCGTCGATCACGCCCTCGCGCAGGAACTGCAGCACGCGCTCCTCTCCGAGACCCTCGATGTCCATCGCGCCGCGACTGACGAACTGCTTGACGGTCTGGAACAGCTGACCGGGACAGCCGGCGCGGTTGGGGCAGATCGTCCAGACGCCCCCCTGCGGCTTGACGGTCGGCGTGCCGCAGGCAGGGCAAGCGGCCGGCGGACCGGGAACCGGGCCGCGGTCGGGGTTGCGCTGCGCCTGCGGCGTCGGCGACACGACGCGCGGGATCACGTCGCCGGCACGCGTGACGATCACCTCGTCGCCCTCTCGCACGTCCTTGCGGACGATGTCCTCCTCGTTGTGAAGGGTCGCGAGCTTGACCGTGACGCCCGAGACCTGAACGGGCTCGAGCTCGGCGAACGGGACCATGTGGCCGGTCCGGCCGACGTTCCACTGGATTCGTCGCAGCAGGGTGTTCGCCGTCATCGGCGGGAACTTCCAGGCGATCGCCCCGCGCGGCTCCCGGCCTACCACTCCGAGGCGGCGTTGCAAGGCGAGATCGTCGACCTTGACCACGACGCCGTCGATCTCGAAGTCCAGCCCCTCGCGTCGCTCCTCCCAGGCCCGGCAGACGGCGACTACGGCGTCGAGGTCAGCGTGACGCTCGACGTCGGGACTGACGGGAAAGCCATGCGCGCGCAGCCACTCGAGCGACTCGAAGTGGGTCTCGAAGGAAAGTCCCTCCAGCACTCCGATCGAGTAGCTCCACAGCGCGAGCGGCCGCGCGGCCGCGAGCGCGGGATCGAGCTGGCGGATCGATCCTGCGGCGGTGTTGCGCGGGTTCGCGTAGGTCGTCTCGCCGGCCGCCGCACGCTCCTCGTTGAGCTTTGCGAACGCCGCGCGCGGCAGGTAGATCTCGCCGCGCACCTCGAGCAGCGCCGGCGCCCCGTCGACGTGCTGAGGGACCGTCTTGACGGTGCGGAGGTTCTGGGTGACGTCCTCGCCGACCTCGCCGTCGCCGCGCGTCGCCCCGCGCACGAGCTCACCGGCGCGGTAGAGCAGCGAGATCGCCAGCCCGTCGATCTTCGGCTCGGTGACGAAGCAAATCTCCCCGTCGTGCTCGATCTCCTGGCGCTCGATGTAGCGCTCGGTGCGCTCGAGCCAGGCGCGCAGCTCGTCCTCCGAGCGGGCGTTGGCGAGCGAGAGCATCGGCTGCTCGTGACGAACCGGCTCGAAGCGCTGGAGCGGGCTGCCGCCGACGCGCTGGGTCGGCGACTCGACCGTCTTCAGCTCCGGATGCTGGGCCTCGATCCGGCGCAGCTCGTCGATCAGGGCGTCGTACTCGTCGTCGCCGATCTCCGGCTCGTCGAGCTGGTAGTAGAGCCGGTTGTGATGCTCGATCTGCCTGCGCAGCTCAGCTACTCGATCTTCCGCGGAGGCGCTCACACCTCGCGGGCGGCCGGGGCGAGCAGCCGGTCGAAGTCGAAGCTGCCAAGGGTCTCCATCGCCGCGCGGTCGGTGAGGTCGAAGTGCAGCGGGGTCACGGCGATCCGACCGTCGGCGATCGCCGCGAAGTCGGTCCCCTCCTCGGGGTGGTAGCCGGGGCTCTCGCCGTAGATCCGGTAGCGGCGGCGGCCGTCCTGCTCCTCGGCCAGCTCGAGCGAGTCGCGGTAGATCCGCTTGCCCAGCCGGCAGGGTCGCGCCCCCTTGATCTCACCGGCCGGGACGTTGACGTTGAGCAGCGTCCCCTCGGGCATCGGCACGTGCTCGAGCTCCTCGACGATCCGCGCCACGAAGGCGGCGGCCTGCTCGAAGCTGTCGGGCGCCCAGGTTCGGCCGATCCGAAAGTCCATCGCCCCATGGTCGGCCTGCTGGGACACCGCAATCGCCGGCACGCCGAGAACGATCCCCTCCAGCGCCGCCGCGACGGTCCCCGAGTAGGTGATGTCGTCGCCGAGGTTGGACCCGTGGTTGATCCCGGACACGATCAGCTCGGGCTTGAACTCGATCAAGCCTAAGGCCGCGAAGCGGACGCAGTCGACCGGCGTGCCATCGGTGGAGTGCCCGATCGTCCCGTCCCCGAGCTCTACCTCCTCGACCCACAGCGGTGTGCGCGTCGTGATGCTGCGTGCCGTCGCCGAGCGGTTGGAGTCCGGCGCGATCACCGCCAGCTCGACGCCCGGAACCTCCAGCAGCGCCCGCCGCATCGCGTGCAGGCCGGTCGCCTGGATCCCGTCGTCGTTGGTCAGCAGCACCTTCATCGCGACGACCGAGGATAGCCCTCAGGCCGGAGGCGGCTCGCCATAGCGGATCGACTCCAGATAGAGGCCGTGCGCCTGCACGGTGTCGCCCGCCTCGCGCCGGTGACGCCCCTGCAGCAGGCTCGCGAAGGGCGCGATCGTCTCCGTCCGCCCCGCCGCCAGCCCCAGCATCGTCCCGACCAGCGTCCGCACCATGTGACGCATGAAGGAGTCCGCCTCGATCCAGAACGCCAGCACCCCGCCCGGCTCCTCGACCCACTCGGCGCGCGCCACGTCGCGCTCGAACCGCCGGTGATACCCGTCGGTCGGCGTGAACGCCGTGAAGTCGTGGCGACCCGGCAGCAGCCTCGCGCACTCGTCCAGAACGCCACGATCGGCCGGATAGCGCCAATGCAGCGCCCGCCCCCGCTCCAGCGGTCGCTCCACCGGTCCCGGCAGGACGCGGTAGCGGTACACGCGGCCGGTCGCGTCGCGCCGCGCGTCGAACCCCTCGGCCGCCAGCTGGCTCTCCAGCACCCTCACGTCGGGCGGCAGGAGCGCATTGACCCGCTCGCACGGCAACGGCTCGCCGTCGTGCGACGCCACCTGACCGCGCGCATGGACGCCCGCGTCGGTCCGTCCGGCCACCGTCAACGACACGCGCCGCCCTCCCTGCCGCGCCAAGGCGTCCTCGAGAACCTCCTGCACCGTCCGCTGCCCTGGCTGCGTCGCCCAGCCTGCGAACCCCCCGCCGTCGTACTCGATCAGCAGCCGAGCGGCCACTACCCGCGCTTGCGCGCGACGATCAGCAAGTACTCGGCATCGACTGAGAACGGACCGTCGCCGCCAGCCCAGCCCCGCACCAGCTCGAGGAAGTCCTTTCGCATCTCGGCGTAGAGCTCCGGGGGCATGGCCTCCTTGGCCGCCGACTGCATCGGGGCGTGGCGCTCCATGTGCGCCACGAACGCCTCCGGCGAGTCTCCCGCCCAGGGCAGCGACCGCCGCTCCATCTCGATCGAGTTCGCAAAGTCGCCGAGCCGCTCCCGGACCACGTCCTCCTTCCCCCAAAGCTCGCTGGGCGGCGCGTCCGACGGCGGCGCGTACTTGCGCCCGACGGCGAACATCTGCTGCGAGATCCCCTCCGGGACCCACGCCACCAGACCGACCGTGTTCCCCGGCCGCACCACCCGGAACAGCTCCCGCGCGACGACGTCCGGCCGCGGCGCCATCACCGCCCCGAACACCGACCCGACGCACTCGAACCGCCCGTCCTCGAACGGCAGGTCCTCCGCATCCGCCTCGACCCACTCCACGTCGTAGCCCTCGGCCTCCGACCGCGTTCTCCCCCGCTCGACCATCCCCGGCGAGATGTCCGACGCAACCACGCTCGCCCCCTCGAACGCGCACGCCAACGCGAAGTTCCCATCCCCCGCCGCCACGTCGAGAACCTCCTGCCCAGCCCCCACCGCACACGCATCGCACAGTGCCTGCGCCGCCGGCCGCAGCACCTCCGACAACCCCGAGTAGTCGCCCTTCCCCCAGCCCTCCCGGGCCCCCTGCTTGATCCGCTCCAAGTCCATGCCGCGAAGCTATCACCGGGATAGGCTCTCCAACATGAAGCTCCTCGCCTTCTCCGACGTCCACTGCGACCTCGGCGCCATCGACTCCCTCGTCGACCAAGCCCGCTCCGCCGACCTCGTCGCCGGCGTCGGCGACTTCGCCAGCGTCCACGAGGGCCTCGAGCA
>DATABO010000102.1:0-14904 GCA_036259535.1 Thermoleophilaceae bacterium | reverse complement strand
CCCCCCGCTTCCGGTCCTGCTATGTCGTGAGCGCCGCTAGCGCAGCGCTGCCGCTGCTAGCTGCAGGCGACGGTGCTCTTGTACGTGTCGCTCGATGTGGTGTTGTCGTTGTACAGGTAGAAGGCCTTGGCCTCGTACGGGTACCTGTTGTTCTTCGGGCAGCTCGTCGTGGCGATGAACTCCCTCGCGTAGGGCTTGGCGCCGATGTTGTACTTGAAGTTCCGCAGCGTGACCGGCACCCCGGCGACGACCTGCAGCACCTTCGGCACCTTGAACGTCGCGCGCAGGGCCCACTTGCCGCTGAGCTTCTTGATCTTGATCGCGATCGGCTCCTGCACCAGCGCCGGGTTGTAGAGCGTGGTGAAGGCCCAGAGCGTGCTCGCGCCGCCGTTGACGAAGACGACGTCGGGCTTGGCGTCGACGGTGTCGGCGAGAGCCGAGCCGCTGCCCTTGCCCATGATCGACTCCTTCGGGCAGTTCTGGACGCTGTCGTCACGCGTCATCGTGCGCTTCGAGCAGGTCTTGTACTTGCCGCCGTTGTACTGACCGCCCTTCGGGATCAGGACCTCGCCGCCGGTGATGATCGGGGGCTCGACGCCCTGGGTGATCGTCCGGAACTCGAGCGTGCCGGTGAGCCTGACGCCCTGGGGGTTCTTCTTCGTGCCGGCCTTCTTCGGCGTGATCTTGGCGGACGACTCGAACTCGGTGACTGGCACCTGGGCCGCGGCGGGCGCCGCCGCGACAGCGGCGGCCGCGAGGGCCACCGGTAGGACTGCGAGCTTGCGCATCTCTATTTGCTCCTCCTGATCCGAAAGTCTTTATCGCGGCAGGTTCCTTGTCCCGCCGAGAGCGCGATCGACCACGCTAACGGAAGGCCTCCCGTCCGTGCAAACTGCACCGTATCCCCAAACCCCCGCGCGCGGCGTAAGTTGCGGCTTCCCGCCGCGCTTCAGCGAGCGGTCGGCGGCCGGCCCTCGAGCAGGAGACGGCGCTGCGCCGTGGCCTTGTGCTCGCCGACGTAGGGCAGCAGGGCCGACTCGACGAGATCGGGAAGCAGCCGCGGGAGCTGGTCGGTCTCGCCACGGGCGATCCGCCGGTAGACGGTCTCGTACACGCCGCCGACGATCGTCTCGGCGATCAACGGCGAGGGCGGGTTCTCCCTGACGAGGGTCTCCTGAGCGGCGTCCTCGAAGAACCGGGTGAACTCCTCCATCGTACGGGCGCGGCGCGCGATCGCCTCCGGGCCGGCCGCCAGCACCTCGACGATGCACATCTTCGCGAAGGCGGGCGAGGCCGCCAGCAGCTCGAGGAAGGCGCGGAAGCCGGCGCTCACCTTCCCTTCGAACGCCGCCTCGGCGTCGAGCGCCGCGCGGATCGCGGTCATCAAGCGGCCGCTGGCCTCGTCGTATGCGGCGAGGAAGGCGTCGTCCTTGTTCTTGAACTGCTCGTAGAACGTGCGACGGGAGACTCCCGCCTCGCGCACGACATCTTGCACGCTCATCGCGCCGTAGCCGCGCGTGCTCGCCACCTGGGCGACCGCGGCGAGGATCCGCTCGCGCTGGTTGCGCGCTACGAAGCTCCGGGCGAGGCCATGGCGGCCGGGCGGGAGCTGGTGGGGGGCACGCGCTGCTCTGGAGCTATCGAGAGCCACAACTGGTCAGGCCAATATACACGCGGAGGTACACGGCTGCCAGTGTTTCAATACATCGGCTTATCGGGCCGGGATGGCAGGTCGGCGCGACGCGATTTGGACAACTCGAACCGGCGCACGCGGGCGCGCGATTCGTCAACCTGATCGGGGACATGGGTTCCCACTGGCAGCGCCATCCAGCGCCATATACGATGCCTGGCCGGACGGAGACGCAGGCTGGGTTAGGTCGCGGCGTTGCTCTCCGTGGGAGGAGAACTTGACCCAGCGCAACGACGAGACCCCGGGAGCCACGGTTGGCCAGCCAGCCAGCGCCGTGACCGCGAGCCGGGGGCCCGGTCGTCTCATTGCCGCTATCGCGATCGCCATCGCGCTGCTCGCGCTGCTGGCGATCTGGGTCACGCGCGACGACGCGCACGAGTACAAGCTCGTCTTTGACAATGCCGGTCAGATGGTCAAGGGGGACCTCGTGCGGATCGGCGGCACGCCGGTCGGCGAGGTCAACGCGATCGAGCTGACCGACGACGGCCAGGCCGAGCTGACCGTCTCGGTCGCCGAGGAGTACGCGCCGCTGCACAGCGGCACGACCGCGACAGTCCGCTGGCAGGGCCTCGTCGGCACCGCCAACCGCTACGTCGACATCAGCCCCGCGCCGAACTTCCGCGCCGAGCTCGCGGACGGCGCGACGATTCGCGGCGACAAGACGAAGTCGATCGTCGAGATCGACCAGTTCTTCAACACCTTCACGCCGAAGACGCGCGAGGGGCTCGACCACTTCATCCAGGGCTTCGCCGACTGGTACGCCGGCCAGGAGCGCAACGCCAACGCCTCGGCGAGGTACTTCTCGCCCGCGCTCGCGCAGGCGAGCAAGCTGTTCCGCGAGCTCAATCGCGACAGCGAGGCCTTCGAGGAGCTGCTGATCGAGACCTCGAAGGCGATGGGCGCGATCGAGGAGCGCAGCGCCGACCTGACCGGCCTCGTCGACAATGCGGGGACGACCGCCGCCGCGCTGAGCGCGGACACCGAGTCGCTCAACCAGGTCTTGGAGGACCTGCCGCCCGCGCTGCGCCAGGGCAGCGAGACATTCGCGGCCTTGCGGGGGCCGGCGATCGACGACCTCGAGCGCTTCGTCGTCGAGTCTGAGCCGAGCGCCAAGGTGCTGCCGCGCTTCCTGCGCCGCTTCCGAACGCTCGCCGCCGAGTCGGTGCCGATCTTCACCGACCTGCGCAAGATGTTCAACGGCCCCGGCGAGGGCAACGACCTCTACGACACGATGGTCGACCTGCCTCCGCTTGCGAACATGGCCGACGGGGCGTTCCCACGTGCGCAGAAGTCGCTGCGGCAGTCGACGCCGATCTGGGGCTTCATCCGTCCCTACGGCCCCGACCTGACCGCCTGGCTGCGCAGCTTCGGCGGCGCGATGGCGCCCTACGACGCCAACGGCCACTACGCCCGCACGATCCCGGTCTTCGACGCCTTCAACTTCACCGACGACGGCAACGGCGGCAGCCTGGCACCGAAGTCGCCCGCCGAGCGCGGCTCGAGCCCCTACCTGAGCACCGGCAACCTACGCCGCTGCCCGGGCTCGGCGGCGCCACCGCCGGCCGACGGCTCGGCGCCGTTCGTCGACATGGGTGAGCTCGCCAACCCGGACTGCGACCCGTCGCAGGTCATCGGGGGCACGCCGTGAGCGGCGATCCGCGCGCGCGCAAGCTCACCAGCGGCCGGGCGATCGCGATCGCCGTCGCGGCGGGCATCGCGCTCGGCGCGCTGTTCAGCATCGCCGCCGGCGGGGACGAGGACGACGGCTACCTCGTCCGCGCCGTCTTCGACAACGGCAGCTTCGTGATCCCGGGCGAGGACGTGAAGATCGCCGGCGTCGTCGTCGGCGCGATCCAGGACGTCGACCTCACCGAGGACAACAAGGCCGCCGTCGTCCTGAAGGTCGACGACCCGGCCTTCGTCCCATTCCGCGAGGACGCCCAGTGCCAGATCCGCCTCCAGTCGCTGATCGGCGAGCAGTTCATCGAGTGCGTGCCCACGCGCCCGCGCGAGGAGGGCGAGCCGCCGAAGCCGGAGCTCGCGATGATCGAGGACGGCCGCGGCAAGGGCCAGCACCTGCTGCCGGCCGACAACAACATCACGCCGGTCGGCGAGGACCTGCTGCGCAACATCAATCGCTTGCCGCAGCGCGAGGGCCTGCGCCTGATCATCAACGAGCTCGGCGCCGGCCTGGCCGGCAACGGCGACCGCCTGCGCGATGCGGTGCGGCGCGCGAACCCCGCGCTGAAGGAGTTCGACAACTGGATCAAGGTGCTCGCCGAGCAGGACCGGCTGCTCGGCCGGCTGATCGACGAGTCCGACACGGTGCTCGCCTCCTGGGTGCAGCGGCGCGAGGAGATGGCCGACTTCATCGACCAGTCCGGCGCCACCGCGGTGGCGGCCGCCGAGCGCGGCGACGACATCGAGCGCAACTTCGAGCGCTTCCCGGGCTTCCTGCGCGAGCTGAAGCCGACCGCCGATCGCTTCGCCGGCATGGCCGACCAGATGACGCCGGCGCTGAACAACCTCGACCGGCGGTCCGAGGCGATCAACGCGATGGTCCAGGGCACGGGCCCGTTCTTCGAGGCTGCCACGCCGGCGCTGGTCACGCTCGGCGACTTCGCCGATCGCGGCCGCGAGCTGTTCCCGGCGATCAGGCCGCTGATCGGGGATCTCGACGAGCTCGGACGGCCGCTGCGCCCGACGATGAGCAACCTCGCGAAGCTGTTCGGCAGCTTCGACGACACGGGCGGCATCGAGGAGCTGATGCAGCTCATCTACTTCTACACCGGCACGGTGAACGGGGTCGACGCCAAGGGCCACTACGTGCGCACCGGCCTGGTCATCAAGTGCCCGGCGCGCAGCCCGCTCGAGGGCGGCTGCGCGGCCACGCTCGAGAACTACGGCGACCCGGTCAAGGCATCGGCTGACACCAGCGGCCTGCTCCAGACGCTGCAGCGCCAGTTCCCGCCGACCAAGCCGGGCAAGGTCGTTGGCGAGGACGCGGTCGTCGCGGGCGTTGACCTCAACGCCGAGGACAGCCAGCCGTTCCTCGACTACCTGCTCGGCGAGCGAGGTGGCCAGTGAGTCGCCGGCCCGGTACCTCGGTGCTCTCCGGCAGCCCGGTGCTCGTCGGCGCCGTGACGGTGATCGTGACGATGGTCGCCGTCTTCCTCTCCTACAACGCCAACGAGGGCCTGCCCTTCGTGCCGACCTACGACCTCACGGCCAACGTCCCGAACGCCAACGGGCTCGTGCGTGGCAACGAGGTCCGAATGGGCGGCTCGCGGATCGGCGTCGTGACCCAGATCGAGACCGACCCTCAGCGCAACGGCGAGGTCGCCGCCAACCTGACGCTCGAGCTCGACGAGCGGGTCGTGCCGCTGCCGAAGGACTCGACGATCATCATCCGCCCACGCTCGGCGCTCGGCCTCAAGTACGTCGAGATCACGAGAGGCAAGTCGCGGCAGGGCTACGCCGAGGGGGCGACGATCCCGCTCGCGGCGACGTCGCAGACCGAGACGAAGGAGATCGACGACTTCTTCAACATGTTCGACGAGCCGACGCGCGTCGGCTCACGGACGAACCTCGAGACCTTCGGCGTCGGCTTCGCAGGTCGCGGCGAGTCGCTCAACCGCACGTTCGCCGAGCTCGGGCCGGTCGTCGAGAAGCTCGAGCCGGTCATGCGCAACATCAACGCGCCGCGGACCGCCTGGGCGCGCTTCTTCCCCGCGCTCGAGCAGGCGGCCGCCGAGACCGCGCCGGTCGCGCGCGAGCAGGCTGAGCTCTGGGCGGCGCTCGACACGACCTTCACGGCCTGGGCGTCGGTCAGCGACTCGCTGCAGGAGACGATCTCCGAGGGGCCGCCGGCGCTCGAGACGGCGACCCGCGAGCTACCGCGCCAGCGCCCGTTCCTCGCCAACAGCGAGGAGCTGTTCCGCCGCTTTCGGCCGGCGTTCGCCTACCTCGGCGACGCGGCGCCCGGGCTGGCCAGCGCCTTCCGCCTCGGAACGCCCGCGCTGCACCGCTCGCCGGGCCTCAACCGCCGTCTCACGCGCGCGCTCGCGACGCTCGAGCGCTTCGGCGACGATCCGCGCGTGCCGAGCGGCCTCGCCCGCATCACCAGCACCGTACGGACGCTGCGGCCGACGTTGGCCTTCCTGACCCCCGCCCAGACGACCTGCAACTACGGCACGCTCTTCTTCCGCAACATCGCGAGCATGACCTCCGAGAGCGATGCCGTCGGCAGCTTCCTCTCGGTCAACCCGATGGCGCTTCCCGTCGCGCCTGGCAGCGAGGGCGGCCCCGCCGCTGTGCCGGCCAACGGCCCGCCCGCACCGCCGGCCGGGGGGGCGCTGACGATCGCCAAGCGCGACCTGCTCGTCGACAACTACCTTCACTCCAACCCGTACCCGAACACAGTCGCCCCCGGCCAGCCGGCTGAGTGCGAGGCGGGCAACGAGGGCTACCGCGCCGGCGTCAACGGCGAGAACATCCAGTCGATCGGCAACCCCGCCAACCCGGGCGGCCTCGTCACCGAGGAGACGGTGCGCGTCCTGCCCGAGCGAGGGAGCGGTCGATGAGAGCGTTCCGCCAGGGAATGTCGCCGGTCCGGGCGGGCCTGATCGCGCTCGTGATCATCGTCGTCGCGACCTTCTTCGCGTTCAGCAAGGACATCCCGTTCACGCAGACCTACCGGATCCAGGCGGTCTTCGAGAACTCGAACCTCGTCGCCCCGCGCTCGCCGGTCCGCATCGCCGGCATCGACGTCGGCAAGGTGATCGAGGTCGAGCGCTACAAGGACACCGACATGTCGGTGGTCACGATGGAGATCACCGACGACGGACGGCCGGTCGGCGAGGACGCCACGGTCAAGGTCCGTCAGCGGCTGTTCCTCGAGGGCAACTTCTTCCTCGACCTCAAGCCCGGGACGCCGGGCGCCGAGGAGCTGCCCGACGGCGGCATGATCCCGGTCGCCCAGACGTCGTCCCCGGTCCAGCTCGATCAGGTCCTCACGACGCTTCAGGCCGACACCCGGCGCAACCTGCAGGACACCATCGTCGGCTTCGGGGAGGCGCTCGACTCCGAGCCGACCGCCGCCGACGACGCCGACCAGGACCCCGACGTCCGCGGCCTGACCGGCGCGCAGGCGCTCAACAAGGCGTTCGAGACGGGCGTGCCGGCGCTCAAGGGCTCCGCGATCGCGGCCGAGTCGCTGCGCGGGACCGAGGCCCGCGACTTGTCGCGGCTGGTCGAGGGCGTCGCCGGCGTCAGTCGCGGCCTTGCGCAGAACGAGACTCAGCTGAGCGAGTTCCTGACCGACTTCAACACCACGATGGCGGCGACGGCCTCGCGCGCTCCGCAGCTCGAGGAGACGGTCAGGCTGCTCGGCCCGACGGCGTCGAACCTGCGCAGGGGCCTCGCGAGCATCGAGGCCGCCCTGCCGCCGACGCAGGAGTTCTCGCGCGCGATCCTGCCGGGCGTCCGCGAGACGCCGATCACGGTCGCAGCCTCGGAGCCGTGGCTCGACCAGGCGATTCCCTTCTTCGGTGCTCAGGAGCTCGGCGGCCTGCTGAAGCAGATCTCCCCGGCGACGCGTGACCTCGCCAGCGCGACGCACGAGTCGCGCCCGCTCGTGCGCGAGTCCGACGACTTCAACCGCTGCATCACGGAGGTCATCATCCCGACCGGCAACATCAAGGTCGACGACGGCGAGTTCTCGTCGAACACCGAGAACTACAAGGAGTTCTGGCACGCCGTCGCCGGCCAGGCCGGCGAGGGCGGCGGCTTCGACGGCAACGGCCCGTTCCTGCGCCTGTCGGCGCCGGGCGGCAGCCTCCCGATCACCTCCGGCAAGACGAACTACCAGGAGCAGGCGCTGCACGCCAACGCGTCGCAGCCGCTACTTCGCAGCGCGCCCGCCTACCCCAACTCGCTGCCGCCGCTGCGCCGTGACGTGCCCTGCCACCGCAACCCCGTGCCCGACGTGAACGGCTCCTTCTCCGTCGGCCCGCCCGACGGCTCACGTGCGAACGCCGCCAGCCCGCCGGTCCCCCCGCGCGGGATCGGCGCCCAGCTGAAGCGCGACGTCGAGCGCGAGGCGGCGGCGTCCCAGCGGCTGGTGCCGCTCGAGAGCCTGCTCGACGGAGGCGCCCGATGAGGAACATCTTCACCAAGGCGCTGCGCAGCAACGTGAAGGCGGCCGTGGCGCTGCTCGGCCTGATCGTCCTCGGCGTCGCCGTCGGCAGCTACATCCTGTCCAACCAGCGGCTCAACCCGCCGGCCTGGATGCCGATCGTCGGCGAGGACACCTTCGAGGTCAAGGCCGAGGTCGAGTCGGCTCAGGGCATCCTGCCGGGCCAGGGCCAGGCCGTGAACGTCTCCGGAGTCAAGGTCGGCGACATCGCCAGCGTCCATCTCGAGAACGGTCGGGCGATCGCGACCTTGCGGATCGAGGAGCGCTTCGCGCGCCTCTACCCGAACGCGTCGATCCTGCTGCGGCCGAAGACCGGCCTCAAGGACATGGTCGTCGAGCTCGATCCAGGCAGCCCGTCGTCCGGCGACCCGCTCGAGGACGGCGCGATGCTCTCCAACAAGCAGACGCTCGCCGACGTCAACTTCGACGAGTTCCTCGCCAGCCTCGACGGCGACACCCAGGACTACCTCAAGCTGTTGGTCGGCGACGCCGGCCGCACGCTGCGCGACGGCGGCGGCCGCGAGCTGGCCAACACCTTCCGGCGCTTCCAGCCGCTGTCACGCGACTTCGCCAAGGCGAACCGCTACGTGGTCCAGCGGCGCGAGAAGCTCAAGCGCGTCATGCACAACTTCTCGGCGATCATGACCGAGCTCGGCGCCCACGACCGCGAGCTGGCCCGCTTCGTCGGCGGCAGCGCGGCCGTCTTCCGCCGCTTCGCGAACCAGAACGAGAACCTCTCGGAGACGATCGAGCTGCTGCCCGGCGCGCTGCGCTCGGGCAACACCGCGCTCGCGAAGATCGACAAGCTGGGCCGCTCGATGGAGAGCACGTTCACCAACCTCGAGCCGACCGCCCGCGCGCTCGGGCCGAGCCTGCGCCAGCTGCGACCCTTCTTCGCTCAGACCGAGCCGGTCATCCAACGCCAGCTGCGGCCCTTCACGCGGGAGGTCGAGCCGATCGCCCGCGAGCTGCGTCGCCCGGCGCGCAACCTCTCGCGGTCGATCCCGGATCTCGTCAAGTTCACCGAGGTATTCAACGCGCTCTTCAACGAGCTCGCCTACGACCCGCCCGGCAAGGGCAAGGGCAAGAACGGCTACCTCTACTACCTGCCGTGGGCGAACCACAACACGAACTCGATCATCTCGTCGCAGGACGGCATCAGCACGTTGCGCCGCAGCCTGATCATGATCTCGTGCAGTCAGCTCAACGCGCTCGAGGTCTTCTCGAAGCCGAGTACGCAGACCGGCGAGATCCGCAACCCGTACCTCGCGACGCTGATCAAGCTGCTCAACGCCCCGCGCTCTGAGGAGCGTTGTGGAACGGGGGCTTCCCAGTGATCAAGCAGGCTCCACGTCCGTTCCAGATCTTCGCGATGGTCGCGTTCGTCATGGCGTGCGTCGGCGTCCTGCTCTACCTGTGGCTCTCCTTCGGCGGCGTGGTGCCGCTGCGCTCGGAGGGCTACCGCTTCCAGGTCCGCTTCCCCGAGGCGACCCAGCTCGCCGAGCAGGCCGACGTGCGGATCTCCGGCGTGCCCGTCGGCAAGGTCATCAAGATCGACACCGGGCCCAACAACACGACCGAGGCGACGCTCGAGATGCGCTCGCGCTACGCGCCGGTGGCCTCGAACGCCCGTGCGATGCTGCGCCAGAAGTCGCTGCTCGGCGAGACCTACGTCGACTTGACGACGGGCAACGACGCCAAGGGCGCGATCCCCGACGGCGGCATGCTGCCCCGGTCAGCCGTCGCGCCGACCGTCGAGCTCGACGAGATCTTCCGCACCTTCGACGACGACACCCAGCAGGCGTTCCAGACCTGGATGCAGTCCCAGGCGGCCTCGGTCAGCGGTCGCGGCACCGACATCAACGCGACCTTCGGCAACTTCCCGGAGTTCGTCGAGGCAAGCGACGACATCCTCACCGAGCTGCACGCGCAGTCGCGCGCGGTCAGCGGCACGATCCGCGGCACCGGCGAGTTCTTCGACGCGATCAGCGAGCGCGACGGCCAGCTCGCGCGCCTGATCACCGAGTCCAACCGGCTCTTCCAGACCACGGCCGCGCGCAACCGCCAGTTCGCCGCGATCTGGGAGGAGCTGCCCGACTTCTCGCGCCAGAGCAGGCTGACGCTGCCACGCCTGACCGAGTTCGCCCTGCGCGCCGACCCGGTCGTCAAGCAGCTCCAACCCGCCGCGACGGAGTTCGCCGGCACCTTCAAGCAGCTCGACCGGCTCAGCCCAGAGTTCGAGGGCTTCTTCCGCGGCCTCGGGCCGCTGATCACCAAGTCGCGCCGCGGTGTCCCGGCGCTCGAGAGCCTGATGCGCGACTTCCCGCCGCTGCTCGCCGACTTCGAGCCCTTCCTGCGCAACTTCAACCCGCTGCTCGCCCATCTCGGGCAGAATCGGCGCGAGATCAGCTCGTTCTTCGGCAACGTCACCGCGACTACGACCGGACGCAACCCGAACCTCAACCCGGCGGTCGCCAACGTCGACCCGATCCACTTCCTGCGCGCCTCGTCGAGCCTGAGCCCACAGGGCCTCGCCTACTACCCGCGTGCGCTCGGTCAGACGCGCTCCAACGCGTACATGGCGCCGGGTGGCCTCGACAGGCTCTCCAGCGGCCTGCTGTCCTTCGAGACGCGGACCTGCGCCAACGGCGACCCGGCCCCGCCGGCTCAGACCGGCACGCCGGACCTCGTCGAGCTCGCCCAGCTCGCAGAGCAGTACGCGTTCCGCACCACCGGCGGCGACCGCAACGTCGCCCGTCCGCCATGCGTCGGCCAGGGCGCCTACCCCGGCTTCAGCACGCAGTTCCCGCAGCTCGAGCCCGAGCCCTAAGTCGCTCCGGCGCTAGATGGCCCATTGACTTCAGGAATGGGCGCGTTTACAGTCGCCGCAGGCTTCAGGGGGACTAGGACGGGCAGAGGATTGGCAAGGCTGGAACCCAGCGGGAGCGGGTTCCAGCCCCGCCGCCAGCGGCCCTACGCCTTACGCTGGACAGGTGGACGAGACGCACCTGCCCGGAAACGGCATGGATGCCGCGGAGCGGCTCGAGAGCCTGCGCGACTCCTACGAGCTGGGGGCGCTGTCCGAGGACGAGCTGGCGCCGACCTGGCTCGAGCAGTTCGAGCGCTGGCTGGGGTCGGCGCTCGGGGCGGGCATGCCCGAGCCGCACGCGATGGTCCTGGCTACCGCCGCGCCCGACGGCGCTCCCGGGGCGCGCACGGTCCTCCTGCGCGGTGTCGACGCGCGCGGCTTTCGCTTCAACACGAACTACCGCTCACGCAAGGGGCGCGAGCTGGAGCAGAACCCGCGCGCGACGCTCGTCTTCCCGTGGTACCAGCAGCAGCGTCAGGTGATCGTCGACGGGGAGGTGACGCGGCTCGACCTCGGCGAGTCCGACGACTACTTCGCCAAGCGGCCGCGCGCCTCGCGAATCGCCGCCGCGGCCAGCCCCCAGTCGGAGGTGATCGAGTCGCGCGAGCAGCTCGAGCGGCGCTTCGCCGAGCTGGAGGCCGAGCTCGAGGGCATCGCCGACCCCCCGCGCCCTAGCCACTGGGGCGGCTACCTGGTCGCGCCCCACTCCGTCGAGTTCTGGCAGGGCCGGCGCAACCGGCTGCACGACCGGCTGCGCTTCCGCCGTAGCGGAGCGGGCGCGTGGGTCGTCGAGCGCCTGGCGCCCTGAGCCCTCGCTAGCCTCGGTGGTGCGTCCAACCGAGGAGACCCCGTGTTCGACTTCCTGTCCCGTAGCGAGCCGCAGATGCCGACGGCCGAGGAGGCGCTGCCCGGACGCGACGCGCCGATCGCCACGCCGGGCGAGCACTTCGTGCTCGGCACCCCGATCGGGCCGCCGTTCCCCGATGGCAGCGAGCAGGCGATCGTCGGCATGGGCTGCTTCTGGGGCGCGGAGAAGGTCTTCTGGCAGCTCCCGGGCGTCTACACGACCGCGGTCGGCTACGCCGGCGGCATCACGCCGAACCCGACCTACGAGGAGGTCTGCAGCGGCCGCACCGGCCACAACGAGGTGGTCCTCGTCGTCTTCGGGCCTGCTGAGGTCTCCTACGAGCAGATCCTCAAGGCGTTCTGGGAGAACCACGACCCGACCCAGGGGATGCGCCAGGGCAACGACGTCGGGACCCAGTACCGCTCGGCCATCTACACCACCTCGGACATCCAGCGCGACGCTGCGACCGCATCAGCCGCCCGCTACTCGGAGGCGCTCGCCGCGGCCGGCCACAGCTCCGACGTCACGACCGAGATCGCGCCCGCCGGCCCCTTCTACTACGCCGAGGACTACCACCAGCAGTACCTCGCCAAGAATCCCGCCGGCTACTGCGGCCTCGGCGGCACTGGTGTCAGCTGCCCCGTTGGCCTGCCCACCTAGCGACGAGCAGCGGGCTACTGGCCGCGCCAGACCGGCTCGCGCTTCTCGGCGAACGCCGTCGCGCCCTCGCGTGCATCCTCGGACACGAACACCGGGCCCGCGATCTCGCCCTGCTTGAGCCACGCCTCATTGGGGTCCCAAGCGGCGGACTCGACCACGATTCGCTTCGACGCCACGAGCGCCAGCGGTGCGTTCGCCGCGACGGCGTCAGCGAGCTCCAGCGCCACGTCGACGGCGGCGCCCGGGTCGGCGAGGCGGTTGACGAGCCCCAGCTCGTGTCCGCGCTCGGCGTCGATCGGGTCGCCGGTCAGAGCCAGCTCCATCGCTACGTGGTAGGGGATCCGCTGCGGCAGGCGCAGCAGCGCGCCACCGGCCGCGACCAGACTGCGCTTGACCTCTGGGATGCCGAGCTTCGCGCCGCGTGCCGCGACGATCAGGTCGCACGCCAGCGCCACCTCGAGGCCGCCGGCGACCGCGAAGCCCTCTACGGCGGCGATCAACGGCTTGTCGGCCGAGCGCTGGGCGATGCCGGCGAAGCCGCGTCCCTCGACGTGTGGGCTCTCGCCGCTGACGAACGCCTTGAGGTCCATGCCGGCGCAGAAGCCCTTCCCGGCGCCGCTCAGGACGCCCACCCCAAGCTCGTCGTCCTCGTCCAGCTCAGTCAGCGCCGCCGCGACGCCCTGCGCGAGGGCGGCATCGACGGCGTTGCGCGCGTCGGGACGGTTGAGCGTGATCAGCAACACGCGCCCGCGGCGCTCGGTCAAGACTGCCTGCTCGTTGCTCATGGCGGTTGAACCTACCTGCCGCTCCCAGCTTGCGCAGGGCGAGCTCGGTGAAGAAGTTCGTCTGGGCGGGCATCGGCAGCCGGTCGGTCAGCGCTCGACGTCGATTCGCATCCGCATGAACGAGTGGAAGGTGCAGAGGAACTTGTAGGTGCCGGCCTTGCGCAGCTTGCGCGCGAACGTGGCCGACCTGGTGGCCGGCGGCGACTGGAAATGGCGGACGCCCTCCGGCCGCTGGTCGAGGTAGACCGTGTGGGGTGTGGAGCGGGAGCTGCAGGAGCTGCTCGCCGACGCGCCGGAGCACTGCGGCGAGGGCTTCCGGCTGGTGCGGCGCGAGTGGGGGACCGACATCGGGCCGGTCGACTTGATGTGCCGCGACGGCGAGGACGGCTGGGTCGCGGTCGAGATCAAGCGCGTGGCGACGATCGACGCGGTCGAGCAGCTGACGCGCTACCTCGAGCGCTTGACGGCCGACCCGTCGTTCACGTCTGGCTGTCGCGGCGTGCTGGCGGCGCAGCAGATCAAGCCGCAGGCGCGCGTACTGGCCGAGTCACGCGGGATCGCCTGCGTGGAGGTCGACATCGAAGTCCTGCGCGGCGAGCGGGAGCCCGACCTCACCCTCTTCGCCGCTTGACCGACGGCTTCGGGATCCCCGTCACCGGGTAGCCATCCGACGATGACTGAGCGCAGCGGCGGTCACGTCGCATACCGGGCGGTGCTGCTCGCCGCGGCGCTGATCGTCTTCGGTCTGCTGTTCCGCCAGCTGCTGACGCTGCTGCTGGCGGTCCTGATCACGGTGATCATCGCGATAGCGATCTCGGCGATCGCCGACCGACTCGAGCGGCTCGACATCCCGCGGCCGATCGGAGCGCTGCTGGCGGTGCTCGCCGGCCTTGCGGTGGTCGCCGGCCTGCTCTGGGTGCTGGTCCCGCCCTTCATCGACCAGACGAACCAGTTCGCCGAGGACGTGCCCGGGATCGTCGATGACCTGCGCGACCAGATCCACGACGTCACCGGCGCCGAGCCGGGCGAGATCTCCAACCAGGTCGACGAGCTCGTCGACAACTACACCGACGACCCCGGCAAGCTGATCGGCCCGATCACCTCGATCAGCCTCAGCGTCTTCGGTGCGCTCGCGGCGCTGATCCTGATGCTGATCACCGCGTACTACATGGCTATTCGCCCGGAGCCGCTGCTCGACGGCCTGCGGCGACTCGCGCCGCCGCGCCACCGCGACAAGGCGGACCGCATCATGAGCCGGCTGCGTGGCGCCTGGGTCGGGTGGATGCAGGGCGTAGCCGCCGACATGCTGATCTCCGGTGTTCTGCTCTACGTCGGGCTGACGCTGATCGGCCTGGACTTCGCGATCTTCTTCGCGGTTCTCACGGCCCTGTTCTCGGTCGTCCCGTACTTCGGCGCTTTCGCCAGCGGCATCCCACCGGTGTTGTTCGCCCTCACCGACTCACCCGGCAAGGCGCTGCTGGTGATCGTCATCTACGTCGCGGTCCAGCAGATCGAGGGGAACCTGACGATCCCGCTGGTGATGTCGCGCACGGTCAAGCTGCACCCGGCGGTGATCGCCGGCGGCGTGGTGATCGTCGGCCAGCTGTTCGGCTTCGTCGGGCTGATCGTCGCAGTGCCGATCCTGTCGATGATCAGCATCCTCGCCGAGGAGCTCTGGGTCCAGCCGCTCGAGGAGAACGACCGCGCAGGGCCGCTGGGCCCGGGCCAGACGTCAGTACAGCTTCGTCAGGGCGATGGCCATCGAGACGAGGACGCAGATCACGATCACGACCTGCATCCAGATCCAGAACCGGGGCATAGCGGCCGATCGTAGTGAGAATCACGGGGGGGGGGGGG
>DATABO010000101.1:0-32145 GCA_036259535.1 Thermoleophilaceae bacterium | reverse complement strand
CCCGCGGGCCGGGGCGGGCGCCCGGGCCCGCGTCCGCACCGCCCGAAGGCGCGGCGATCACGGTCGCCCCCGCGGGCGCGGCGTGGACCGCGCGCTCGTGGCGCCCGAGCACGGCGAGCGCGCGGTCCACGCCGCGCCCGCGGGGGCGACCGTGATCGCCGCGCCTTCGGGCGGCGCGGACGCGGGCCCGGGCGCCCGCCCCGGCCCGCTGGCCGCCCTGCAGGCGCTCGCGCGGGCCTGGCGTCGCGAGCTCGGTTGCAAGGTCGTGGGCGTGACCGGCTCGACCGGCAAGACCTCGACCAAGGACATCCTTGCGGCGCTGCTGGAGCCGCACCGGGCGACCCACGCCAACAGCGAGAACCTCAACACCGAGATCGGTCTGCCGCTGACGATCCTCGAGGCCCAGTCGGGCACCGAGGCGCTGGTTCTCGAGATGGCGATGCGCGGCGAGGGCCAAATCGCCGAGCTCGCAAGGATCGCCGAGCCCGACGTCGGCGTGATCGTCAACGTCGGGCCGGTCCACCTCGAGCTGCTGGGGACGGTCGAGCGCGTGGCCGCCGCAAAGGCCGAGCTGATCCGCGACCTGCCCGCCGGCGCGGCCTGCGTCGTCCCCGCGTCCGAGCCGCTGCTCGAGCGGCACCTGCGCGACGACGTCGACACCGTCCGGTTCGGCCCGGGTGGCGAGGTGATGTTGCTGTCGTTCGAGGCGCACGGCGGTCGCCGTGGAGGCGTCGCCGAGATCGAGGCGCGCGGCGAGCGGCTCCTGCTCGACCTGCCCTATGCCGAGCCGCACAACCTGCTCAACACGCTGGCCGCCGTCGCCGCAGCCCAGGCGCTCGGGGTCGAGCCGGACGGACCTGTGGAGGTCGCCTTCAGCTCGCTGCGCGGGGAGATCGTCGAGCTGCCCGGCGGCGTGACGGTCGTCAACGACTGCTACAACGCCAACCCGATGTCGATGCGGGCGGCCCTCAAGCACCTCGCGGAGACGCCTGCGCAGCGGCGCGTCGCGGTGCTCGGGACGATGGCCGAGCTCGGCGGGACGTCCGAGGCGTTCCACCGCGAGATCGGCGAGGAGGCGGCCGCCCTGGGGATCGACGTCCTGATCACCGTCGGCGAGCAGGCGCTGCCCTACGGCCAGGGCTACGACGGCGAGGCCTACGCCGTCCCGACGCCCGAGGAGGCGGGCGCCCTGCTCGCGGAGATCGCTCTCCCCGGCGACCGCGTGCTCGTCAAGGGGTCGCGCTCGGCCGGCCTCGAGAGGGTGCTCGCCTAGGCATGGGCGAGATTCTGATCGGGGGGATGGCCTCCCTGCTGATCTGCATATTCCTCGGGCCGAAGTTCATCGAGTGGCTGCGCGCGAAGGAGTTCGGTCAGCACATCCGCGAGGACGGCCCCGCCGGCCACCACGAGAAGGCCGGCACCCCGACGATGGGCGGAGTGGTGATCTTCATCGGGGTCAGCATCCCGTTCCTGATCCTGACCGACTACCGCGCGATCAGCCTCGTCGTGCTCGCGGTCGCGCTGGCGTCGGCGGGGCTCGGCTTCGCCGACGACTGGGCGAAGATCCAGAAGCGTCGCTCGCTCGGCATCAACGGCCGCACCAAGCTGGCGATCCAGGCGCTGATCGCGGTCGGCCTGTGGCTCGCCGCAACGGAGTACGTCGGCCTCAACGACACGCTGCGGCTGCGGATCGTCGACGCCTCGGTCGACCTCGGCTACCTCTACCCGGGGCTGATCCTCCTGGTCCTGATGGGCACCACCAACGGCGTCAACCTGACCGACGGCCTCGACGGGCTGGCCGCCGGCTGCAGCGCGATCGTGCTGCTGGCGTTCACCGCGATGACGTTCATCACCGGCGGCCCCGCACAGGCCGACCTCGCGCTGCTCTGCGCCTGCCTGGTCGGCGCCTGCGTCGGCTTCCTCTGGTTCAACTCGTTTCCCGCGTCGATCTTCATGGGCGACACCGGATCCCTCGGTCTGGGCGGCGCGATCGCCGCGCTCGCTGTGATGACCCAGACCGAGGTGCTGCTGCTGATCATCGGCGGGATCTTCGTGATCGAGGCGCTGTCGGTCGTGATCCAGGTCTTCGCCTTCCAGCGCTTCCGTCGCCGCGTGTTCCTGATGGCGCCGCTGCACCATCACTTCGAGATGCTCGCCTGGTCGGAGACCAAGATCATCCTGCGCTTCTGGATCATCGCCGCGATCTGCAGCGCGATCGGCTTCACCCTGTACCAGCAGTCGATCCCGTGAGCCGGGAGGCGCTGTGAGACCTCCGCTGCCGCCGGGGCCCTTCCTCGTCGTCGGCCTCGCACGGTCGGGCCAGGCGGCCATGCGACTGCTCGCCGAGCGTGGCGAGGATGTGGCGGGAGCCGACGCCGGCACGCCGGCGGTCGATCTGCCAGGCGTCGAGGTCCGCCTCGCCGACGACGGCGTCGAGCTCCTGTCCGAGTGCGCGGCCCGGACCCTCGTCAAGAGCCCGGGCGTGCCGAACGAGGCGCCCGTCGTGATCGCTGCGCGCGAGCGCGGGATCGAGGTCGTCGGAGAGCTCGAGCTGGCCTGGCGGCTGCTGCCCAACCGCTTCGTCGCGGTGACGGGCACCAACGGCAAGACCACCACCGTCGAGCTGCTCGGCGCGATCTGGCGAGCGGCGGGGCTGTCGGTCGCGGTCGCCGGCAACGTCGGGACGCCGCTGGCCTCGCTGGTCGGCCGACTCGATCCGGCAACGACCGTGATCTGCGAGGCGTCGAGCTTCCAGCTCGAGGACAGCTCCGCGTTCGCGCCCGAGGTCGCGGTGATGCTGAACCTGGAGGAGGACCACCTCGACCGCCACGGCGACCTTGCGTCCTACCGGGCGGCGAAGGAGCGGATCTTCGCCAACCAGCGCCCCGAGGACTGGGCCATCGCGCCGCCCGAGCTGGTTCCGGTTGGCGCTGGGTCGTGGGTCGGTTTCGGCGATGGGACGGACGCCGACGTCGAGGACGGCTGGATCGGCTTCCGCGGTAGGCGGCTGCTGCGCGTCGACGAGCTGCGCATCCGAGGCGCTCACAATCTCGACAACGCACTCGCCGCCACGGCTGCCGCCCTCGCCGGCGGCGACGTGCCGCCGACCGCGGTGGCGCATGCGCTGCGCAGCTTCCGCGGCGTCGAGCACCGGCTGGAGGAGGTGGCCACGATCGACGGCGTCCTCTACGTCAACGACTCCAAGGCGACCAACCCCGCGTCGGCGCTGCGTGGGCTGCAGGCCTTCGAGGACGGGGTCCACGCGATCCTCGGCGGCAGCCTCAAGGGCGGCGGCTTCGAGGCGCTGCGCGGTGAGGCCCACGCGCGCTGTCGCGCCTGCTACCTGGTCGGCGAGGCCGCCGACCGGCTCGCGGCCGACCTCGGCGGGGCCGCCCCGCTGGTCCGCAGCGGCACGCTCGAGCAGGCCGTCGCCGACGCGACGGCCGCCGCCGATCCGGGCGATGTCGTGCTGCTCTCGCCGGCCTGCGCCAGCTTCGACGCCTTCGCCGACTACGAGCAGCGCGGCGCCCGCTTCAAGGAGATCGTCGCAGCCCTGGAGCAGGGAGAATGAGTTTCGCGCCGTACGTCGAAGGGGTGCCGGATGGCATCCGCCACAGTGTCCAGCCGCAGCCGGGCGCCGCGCCGCCCAGCGGCTCGGACGGCGCGGCGGGAGTCGCGCCCGATCGAGTACTCGATCCTCTACACCGCGACGCTCTGCATGCTTGCGCTGGGCGCCGTGATGGTCTATTCGGCCTCCTCGGCGGAGTCGCTGCTCGACGGCTCCGGCGATCCCTCGACGTACCTCAAGCGCTACGTCGCCTTCGGCCTCGCCGGACTTGGCGTGATGCTGCTCGCCGCCCGCCACGGGCTCGCCGTGGTGCGCCAGCTGACTCCGCTGCTGCTGGGCGCCTCCTTCTTCCTGACGATCGCGGTGATGCTGCCCGGGGTCGGCGTGACGATCAACGGCGCGACGCGCTGGCTTGCGGCCGGGCCGCTGCAGTTCCAGCCGTCGGAGCTGCTGAAGGTCTCGCTGGTCCTCTACGCAGCGCAGCTGCTGGCGACCCGGCCGCGCTGCATCGAGACCCTCGAGGGGATCGCCAAGCCACTGCTGATCGTGGTCGGCGCGGCCTTCCTGCTCCTGATGAAGCAGCCCGACATGGGCACGACGATGGTCATCTGCTTCGCGATCGGGTCGCTGCTGATAGTCGCGGGGACGCCGATGCGGTTGATAGGTGGGCTGGCCGGCGGGCTGGCCGCGCTGGCGTTCGTGCTGGCGATCGTCGAGCCGTACCGGATGGAGCGCATGACCGCCTTCCTCAACCCGTTCGCCGACGCCGGCGACACCGGCTTCCAGGCGGTTCAGGGCCTGACGGCGATCGGCTCCGGCGGGCTGTTCGGCGTGGGCCTGGGCGAGTCGGTGCAGAAGATCTTCTACCTGCCCGAGGCGCACACCGACATGATCCTGGCGATCATCGGCGAGGAGCTGGGCCTGGTCGGCATCGCGGGCGTCGCCGGCCTCTATGTGATGATCGGCTATGCCGGCTTGCGCGCCGCAAAGGCCGCTCGGGACCGCTATTCGAAGCTCGTCGCCGCAGGCATCACGTCGCTGATCCTCTGTCAGGCGACGCTCAACTTCTTCGCCGTCCTCGGCCTCGCGCCCCTGACCGGCGTGCCGCTGCCGTTCATCTCCTATGGCAGCACGAACCTGATCGTGCTGCTGGCCGGTATGGGGCTGTTGCTCAACGTCGCCGCCACCGGTGGCGTGGCGGCGCGTGGCGCGCGACCGAAGCACCCGGCCGTACCCGACTCCGAGGCACCGCGCTCGGTGCGCCTGCGCGCGATCGACGGAGGGGGGGCCGGTGAAGGTGGCGATCGCCGCCGGCGGGACAGCGGGGCACGTCGTGCCGGCGCTGGCGGTCGCCGACGCACTGCGGGCTGAGGGCGCCGAGGTCGAGTTCGTCGGCGGCGAGCGCGCCGAGGCCGAGCTCGTGCCCGGCGCCGGCTACCCGCTGCACGCCCTGCGCGTAGCCGGAATCGATCGCCGCAACCCCCTGAGGGCGCTGCGCGCCGTGGGGCTGGCGCTGAGCGCGACGCTGCGGGCGCGCCGGCTGCTGCGCGAGATCGGCGCCGACGTGGTGATCGGCGGCGGGGGCTACGTCGCCGGGCCCGTCGGTCTGGCCGCGCGATCGCTGCGGCTGCCGCTCGTGCTGACCGAGGCCGACAGCCACCTCGGGATCGCCAACCGCCTGCTCACGCCCGCCGCCACGCGCGTCTTTCTCGCCTTCCCGCTCTCCGGCCGCGATGGCGGCCGCTACGCGGTCGTCGGCCGGCCGATCCCCGCCGGGACGCTCGGCGCCGACCGCGCCACGGCGCGCGAGCGCTTCGGCATCGGCGCCGACGACCGCTGCCTGCTGGTCTTCGGCGGCTCGCTCGGAGCGCGCACGATCAACGAGGCCACGATCGAGGCCTTCGGCGCGGCGGCGCCGTGCATCGTCCTGCACGCCTGCGGCCGGCGCGACAACGAGGACCTGGCTCGCCGCCTGGAGTGCCTCGGCTCGCCGCCGCACTACCGCCTGCACGCCTACATCCAGCCATTCGCCGACGCGCTGGCGGCCGCCGACCTCGCCGTCGCCCGCTCCGGCGGCTCGGTCTTCGAGGTCGCCGCGGCCGGAGTGCCCTCGATCCTCGTGCCCTACCCGCACGCGACCGCCGACCATCAGGCGCTGAACGCCCGCCACTTCGCGGCCGGCGGCGCCGCGGTCGTCGTCCCCGATGCCGAGCTCGACGGGCCGCGCCTCGCGCGCGAGGTCGGCGCGCTGCTCGCCGACGAGGGCCGGCTCCACGAGATGGGCCGAGCGGCGCGCGCGCTCGCCCGTCCGGACGCCGCCGAGGCGATCGCCCGCGAGGTCCTGGCGCTCGGAAACGAGGCGGCGCTTTGACCGCCGAGACTCCCTTCGCCGGTCGCCGGCTCCACTTCGTCGGCATCGGCGGCGCCGGCATGAGCGGACTGGCGCTCGTCGCCGCCGAGCTCGGCGCGACCGTGACCGGCTCCGACCGCGCCGAGTCCTCCTACACCGCCCGTCTGCACGCGGCCGGCATCGAGCCCGCGATCGGCCACGACGCCGCCAACCTGCCACCAGATGCCGAGGTCGTCGTGTCGACCGCGATCCCGCCCGAGAACCCCGAGCTCGCCGCCGCCCATGCCGCCGACGCGCGCGTGATCCACCGCGGCGAGCTGCTTGGCGAGCTGACACGGCTCAAGCGCTCGATCGCGATCGCCGGCACCCACGGCAAGACCACCACCTGCGGAATGGCCGTCCACGTCCTTCGCGCCACCGGCCGCGACCCCGCCTTCGCGATCGGCGGCGAGCTCCGCTCTGCCGATACCAACGCCGCCTGGGGCACCGGCGAATGGATCGTCGCCGAGGCCGACGAGTCCGACCGCTCCTTCCTCCAGCTCCACCGCGACGTCGCAGTCGTCACCAACATCGAGCTCGACCACCACGCCACCTACAACTCCCTCGCCGACCTCCAAGCCACCTTCGCCGAGTTCACAGCCCCCGCCGACCTATCGATCGCGTGGAGACCCGCGGCCGATGCCCTCGCCCCCCGCGTCGTACCACCCACGCCCCAGATCGAGACCTACGGCATCGAGACAGGCGACCTCCACGCGGAGAGCGTCGAGCTCCGTCCCATGGGCTCCCGCTTCACCGCAGACGGAGTCGCCGTCGAGCTCAACGTCCCCGGCGAGCACAACATCCTCAACGCCCTCGCCGCCCTCGCCGCCTGCCGCGCCGCCGGCGTCCCGATCGCCGAGGCCGCGCCCGCGATCGCCGGCTTTCGCGGCACCGGCCGCCGCTTCGAGGACCGCGGCACGACCTCCACCGGCGCCCACGTCTATGACGACTACGCCCACCACCCCACAGAGGTCCGCGCCACGCTCGAGGCCGCGCGCACCCTGGACGCGCGGCGAATCGTCGCCTGCTTCCAGCCTCACCTCTACTCACGCACGCGAGAGCTCGCCGCCGAGTTCGGCCGAGCGCTGACGCTCGCCGACGCCGTCGTGGTGACCGACGTCTATCCGGCGCGCGAGCGCGCCGAGGACTTCCCCGGAGTCAGCGGCCTGCTCGTCGCGGAAGCCGCCGCCGACGCCGCACCCGGACGGCCGATCTGGTGGCTGCCATCGCTTGACGACGCCGAGCGGATGCTGAGCGACCGGCTGCGAGAGGGCGACGTGCTTCTGACGCTCGGCGCCGGCGACGTCGACGTGCTCGCGGCCCACCTGACGGAGGCGGCGTGAACCCGCCCGCTGGCGTCGAGCGCGACCGCCCGCTGGAGCGGCTGACGACCGTCCGCACCGGAGGTCCGGCCGACTGGTTCGCCCGTCCCGACAGCGACGAGCGGCTCGCCGAGCTGCTCGCCTGGGCGGATGCCGAGGGGATCGACGTAGGAGTGGTCGGCTCGGGATCGAACCTGCTGGTAGCCGATGACGGATTTCGCGGACTCGTGATCAAGCTCGACGGGGATCTCGCGCGGATCGACCGCGACGGCGACCGCATGCTCTGCGGCGGCGGCGCGCGCCTGCCCAAGGCCTCCGCGCGCGCGGCGCACGAGGGCCTCACCGGCCTCGAGTTCGGCGTCAACATCCCGGGCACCGTCGGCGGGGCGGTGAAGATGAACGCGAACGCCTACGGCGGCGACCTGTCGCGCGTGCTGGAGTCCGTCGACGTCGCGACGCCCGCGGGCACCGAGCGGCGCGCGCCGGCGCAGCTCGGGTTCTCCTACCGGCGCTCGAACCTCGGGCCGCGCGAGATCGTCGCGCGCGCCGTGTTCAAGCTCGACCCGGCCGACCCCGTGTCCGTCAAGGCGACCCTCGCCGACATGCGCCGCCGCCGCCGCCAGGCGCAGCCGTCCGGCATCAAGACCTTCGGCTCCACCTTCAAGAACCCCGACGACCCGCGTGCCGAGGGCCGCAGCGCGGGCGTCCTGCTCGACGCGGCCGGTTGCCGGGGCCTCGCGGTCGGTGGCGCCCGCTTCTCGGACAAGCACGCCAACTTCGTCGAGAACGACGGCGAGGCCACCACCGCGGACGTCGTCGCCCTGATGGCCGAAGGCCGCCGCCGCGTCCACGAGCGCTTCGGCATCGCGCTCGAGCCGGAGGTCCAGCTGCTCGGGGACGTCGACGCCGACGCGCTCTACGGGAAGCCATGAGGCCGCCGGCTACCGCGCTGCGCCGTCCCACCGCGTCCGCCGCGCGCTTGCGGGCGACGTTGACGCCCAGCCCGCGCACCCGTCGCCGCATGCTCGTCGCGGCGATCCTGGCGGCGCTGCTGGCCGCGCTCTACATGCTCTGGCTGCGCGACTCGTCGCTGGTCGCCGTCGAGCAGGTCACGGTGACCGGCTTGACCAGTCGCGACGCCGACCGCGTTCGCATCGCGCTCGCCTCGACCGCCGAGACGATGACGACGCTGAACGTCGACGACCGCCGGCTGCGCCGCGCTGCTGCGGCCTTCCCGATCGTCGCGCGGATCGAAGTCGTCCCCGAGTTCCCGAACGGCATGCGGATCGACGTGGTCGAGCACCGGCCGGCCGCGATCGCGCTCGCCGAGGGGCGCAGGCAGCCGATCGCCGGCGACGGATCGGTGCTCGCCGGCATGCCGGTCGAGGGCGACCTTCCGGAGATCGAGCTCGCCGTAGCGATGCCCCAGCGCCAGCTCGGGCCGGGCGCCGCGCGCGACGCCGCCCGCGTCGCCGGGGCCGCGCCGGCGGTGATCGCGCGCCGCGTCGACACGCTCGCGCGCGAGAGCGGCGCTCGCGGTGTCGTCGCTCAGCTCGAGGACGGCGCCGAGCTCGTCTTCGGGACCCCGGACCGGCTCGCCGCGAAGTGGGCGGCGGCGATTCGCGTGCTCGCCGACGAGGAGGCCGAAGGCGCCGCATACGTCGACGTGCGAATCCCCGAGCGGCCCGTCGCGGGCGGCTTCGAAATCGCCGCTACGTACCCTCAACCCTGACTTGAGACTCGGCTCAACTCTCAACCCTCGCTAGAGGGTCAGAGTGCAAGTGACGTTGCAGCGTCCGTTTGACATTTTCCTCGAAGTCCACCTACAGTGCTGGTTTGCAGCGATTCCTCGGCGGCGGCGGAAACCCTCGATGATCGCTTCACCTCCGGACGCGAACGTCCGATAGGGAGCTTCACGACAGCGAACCCGAGCAGGCGAGGCAAGGATTCAAGCGATGGACACCGGTAGCTACTTGGCCGTCATCAAGGTCGTCGGAATCGGCGGCGGCGGCACCAACGCCGTCAACCGGATGGTCGACGCCGGACTCAAGGGCGTCGAGTTCATCGCGGTCAACACCGATGCGCAGGCGCTCCAGATGTGCGACGCCGACATCAAGCTGCAGATCGGCGACCAGCTGACGCGCGGGCTCGGCGCGGGCGCGGAGCCGGAGGTCGGCTATGGCGCCGCCAACGAGAGCCGCGACGAGATCAAGGAGGCGCTCAAGGGCGCCGACATGGTCTTCGTCACCGCCGGCGAGGGTGGCGGCACCGGCACCGGCGCGGCGCCGGTCGTGGCGGAGGTCGCCAAGCAGGAGATCGGGGCGCTGACCGTCGGGGTGGTCACCAGGCCGTTCGACTTCGAGGGCTCCCAGCGCAAGCGCCAGTCCGACGAGGGCATCGACCGCCTGCGCGAGCAGGTCGACACGCTGATCGTGATCCCGAACGAGAAGCTGCTCGCCGTCGTCGAGCGTCGCACGAGCATCCTCGAGGCGTTCCGCGAGGCCGACAACGTGCTGCGCCAGGGCGTCCAGGGGATCACCGACCTGATCACGATCCCCGGCCTGATCAACCTCGACTTCGCCGACGTCCGCACGATCATGCAGGACGCCGGCTCGGCGCTGATGGGGATCGGCGAGGCGGGCGGGGAGAACCGCGCCGCCGAGGCCGCCCGTCACGCGATCTCGAGCCCGCTGCTCGAGCAGTCGGTCGAGGGCGCCACCGGCATCCTGCTGAACATCACCGGCGGCAGCGACCTCGGCTTGTTCGAGGTCAACGAGGCCGCGGAGATCATCCAGGGTGCGACCGACCAGAACTCGAACATCATCTTCGGCGCCGTCGTCGACGACGGTCTCGACGACAACGTCCGCGTCACGGTGATCGCCACGGGGTTCGAGGGCGCCAAGTCGCGACCGCTGTTCAGCGAGGACTCGACCGGCCGTCGCCGCGAGCCACGCCGCCGGGACGTCTCGATGGACGACAACCAGCGCTCGTCGCTCGAGATCTCTGACGACGACATCGACATCCCCAGCTTCCTCAAGGACTAGCTGGGGAGCAGCCGTCCCGGCCGAGGTAGCCGGGCGGCGATGAATGCCCGAGCCGCGATTCCCAAGCGGAACGGGCATTTCATCGCCACCCGGCGTACCGCTACCTCCTGACGCGGAAGCGGAGCCGCTTGACCGTCGACCTGTTGCCGGCCGCGTCGCGGGCGACTGCTGTCAGGCGGTAACGGCCTGCGGGGAGCTTGCGGCCGCCGATCCGCATCCGCAGCTTGGTGCGGTTGAGGCCGGCCTTGCCGTTCTTGACTACGCGTCCGCGGCGCGTGACGTAGCGGCCTCCGACTCGTCGCTGGACGCGCAGGGTGACCCGCGCCGGCTCTGAGAGGCGGTAGCGAACCCTGCGAATGGCCTTCTTGCCGCCGCGGGGCGCCATCTTCAGCCCGGTCAGCGCGGGCCTGGCGTTGTCGCAGCCGTTGTCGCTGCCGCTCTCGCCGGCGCAGCGGTCCTGCGTCTCGTCGCCGAAGCCGTCGCCGTCGGCGTCGGGCTCGACGACGGCCGCGACGAGCAGCTCGCCGACGGGAGTCGTCGACGTACGCGCGGCGGCGCCATCGACGAGCACGGGCCCGTAGCCGTAGGTGAACTTGTTGCCGCCGGTCTCGTAGACGGCATGGGCGTCGGTGGTGTCGATCGCGAGGTGCTCGCCGCGGCTCACCGGCAGGCGGCCGGGGAACTCCTCGACCTCGCCGGTTCCGGCGATCTGCACCGTCGGCCCGGTGCCGACCGCGCGGGCCTGTGCCGAGTCGGGGTTGGTGAGACTGATCTCGGCAACGCGGAACGTGACCGAAGCGGGGGTTCCGATGCCGCCCGCGCCGTACGCGCGGATGCGGAACCTGGTGATCACGCCGTCGTTCGGAGCGCCACCTGCGTACGGATCGCCGTTGGGGGCGCTCGGATGGATGTAGGAGACCCAGCTGCACGGTGCGGGGAGGTCCTTATCGGCGCAGGCGCCGTAGTTCGGCGAGTTCGTGAGCTGGCTGCCGAACGTCTCGGCCGCCATCCCCGACGCGGGCAGCGCCAGCAGCGCGCCGGCCGCGACGGCGACGGCCGTCGGGATCCTTCTGCTGAGTGTGGGCTTGCGGGACATCGGAACGCCTTCCTGTCGGGTTGCTTTCCCGGCTAACCGAGCAGCTGCGCGGAACTTACGCCGACCGGCGGATCTTTTCCAGCGCGGCCTCGGGCCCGCCGGACAGGCAGGTAGCCTCCAACCGGCGTGCCCTCCGCCGCCGAAACACTCCGCCAGACGCCGCTCCACGACCGCCACGAGGCGGCCGGCGCGCGCCTGGTCCCGTTCGCCGGCTGGGAGATGCCGGTCCAGTACGAGGGCGTGCGTCAGGAGCACATGGCGGTTCGCGAGGCCGCCGGCGTCTTCGACGTGTCGCACATGGGACAGGTCGAGACCAGCGGCCCGCAGGCCGAGGCCTTCCTGCAACGGCTGCTCTCCAACGACGTGTCCAGGCTCGCGGTCGGCGGCGCCCAGTACTCGCTGCTCTGTCGCGAGGACGGCGGTGTGCTCGACGACCTCTTCACCTATCGCCTCCCCGGCCACGAGCCGCGCTATCTGACGGTCACCAACGCGTCGAACCATGAGCGCGACTTCGACTGGCTCGCCGAGCACGCCGCCGGATTCGACGTCGAGGTCGTCGACGCCGCCGACCGCTACGCGATGCTCGCCGTCCAGGGCCCGCGGGCACGAGCCGCCGTCGCAGGGCTCGCCTCCGGCGAGCTGCCGGCGCGCATGCGCACCGCAACCGTGACGGTCGCCGGAGTCGACTGCCTCGCCTGCGGCACGGGGTACACCGGCGAGGACGGCGTCGAGATCCTCGCGCCGCCCGACCGCGTGGGCGAGGTCTGGGACGCCGTGCTCGCCGAGGACGTGGCGCCGGTCGGCCTGGGCGCGCGCGACACCCTGCGCCTCGAGGCGTGCTTCCACCTCTACGGCAACGACCTCTCGCTCGACCGCAACCCGCTCGAGGCGGGCCTCGCCTGGGCCTGCAAGCTCGACACCGGCTTCATCGGCGCCGAGGCGCTGCGCGACTTCAAGCCCGCGCAGCTGCTCGTCCCCTTCGCCTTCACCGGCCCCGGCATCCCACGTCAGGAAAACCCGGTCCAGACCGCCCATGGCGACGGCGTCGTGACCAGCGGCAGCCTCTCGCCGTGCCTCGAGGTCGGGATCGGCCTCGCCTATGTGCCCGCGGCCGCCGCCACCCCCGGGACCCCGATCGAGGTCGACGTGCGCGGCAAGCGGCGTGCCGCAGCCGTCCGCGAGAAGCCCCTTTACAAGCCCTAGGAGGAGACAGCGCGCGTGCCAGCCAGCTATCCAGAGGACCTCAAGTACCACGCCGAGCACGACTGGGCGCGGATCGACGGCGACGTCGCGACCTTCGGCGTCACGTGGTACGCCCAGGACGCGCTCGGCGAGGTCGTCTTCTACGACCCGCCGGCGCTCGGATCCACCGTTGCCAAGGACTCGGCATACGCCGAGGTCGAGTCGGTCAAGGCGGTCTCCGACGTCTTCGCTCCGCTCTCCGGCGAGATCGTCGAGGTCAACCAGGCGCTGACCGACAGCCCGGAGCTGATCAATCAGGACCCCTACGGCGATGGCTGGCTGGTCAAGGTCAGGCTCAGCGACCCCGGCGAGGTCGACCAGCTGCTCGACGTGGCCGCCTATCGCGATCTGCTGTCCTAGTAGGTCGAACTCCTTCTTCCTCATGAGCCGCTACACCTCCGCCACCGACGCCGACCGCCAGGCGATGCTCGACGCGATCGGCGTCGGCTCGGTCGAGGAGCTGTTCGCCGAGATCCCGGAGGGCGTTCGGCTGCGCCGACCGCTCGACCTGCCTGCGGGCATGGCCGAGCAGGACGTCCACGCGCACCTGTCCGCGCTGGCGGCGCGCAACACCAGCGCCGAGGACGAGACGAGCTTCCTCGGCGCGGGGATGTACGACCACTACACGCCGGCGCTGATCGACTCGATCCTCCAGCGGTCGGAGTTCTTGACGCCCTACACGCCCTACCAGCCGGAGATCTCGCAGGGCGGGCTGCAGGTGATGTTCGAGTACCAGACCGCGATCTCGGAGCTGACCGGCCTGCCGGTCTCGAACGCGTCGGTATACGAGGGCCCGTCGGCGGTGGCGGCGGCCGGCTACCTGGCGAAGCTCGAGACGAGGCGCACGAAGCTGGTCGTCTCGCGCGGTCTGCATCCACATTCGCGCGAGACCCTCGCGACGCACGCGAAGGGCTTCGCCATGACCGTCGCCGAGGCTGGGCTCGACGGGGAGGGGGCGACCGACCTCGACGCGCTTGCGGGGCTGGTCGATGACGACACGGCGGCGGTCTTCGTGCAGCAACCCAACTTCCTCGGCACCGTCGAAGAGCTCGGCACGCTCGGCGAGGCGGCCAAGCGGACCGGCGCGCTGTTCGTCGTCGCGGCCGACCCGCTGCCGCTCGGGATCCTCGAGCCGCCCGGCGCGCTCGGCGCCGACGTCTGTGTCGGCGAGGGACAGACGCTCGGCAACAGGCTCGACTTCGGCGGCCCGTCGTTCGGGTTCTTCGCCACAGCCGAGCGCTTCATCCGCAAGCTCCCGGGCCGGATCGCCGGCGAGACGCGCGACGTCGACGGCAAGCGCGGCTTCGTGCTCACGCTGCAAACGCGCGAGCAGCACATCCGGCGCGAGAAGGCGACGCACAACATCTGCACCGCCCAGGCGCTGAATGCGCTCGCGGGCGTCATCTATCTCTCCTGGCTCGGCAAGCGCGGCCTCGTCGAGCTCGGCGAGCTGATGCTGCGGCGGACCCACTACGCGCGCGAGACGCTCGGCCTCGAGCGGATCAATCCCGGCCCGGTCGTGCGCGAGTTCGCGGTCCGCGTCCCGGACCTCGACGCCGCCGTGGCGCGGGCGCGCGCGGCTGGAATCAACCCTGGCTACCGGCTTGGCGGCGACTATCCGGAGTACGAGGACGGCCTGCTGATCGCCCTGACCGAGCGTCGCACCAAGGCCGACATCGACCGCCTGGCAGCCGTTCTCGGCGCGGTTCGCGAGGAGGCGCCGGCATGAGCACCGTCCTGGATCCGAGAAAGGAGGAGACGAAGACGATCTTCGAGAAGTCGGTCGCGGGTCGCCGTGCCTTCGCTCCGCCAGGGCTCGACGTGCCGGAGGTGCCGATCGACGACCTGCTGCCGGCCAGCGTCCGGCGCAAGCGCCCGGCCGAGCTGCCCGAGATCTCCGAGCCGGAGATCGTTCGCCACTACAACGGCCTGTCGAAGAAGAACTTCGACCTCGACACCGGCTTCTACCCGCTCGGGTCGTGCACGATGAAGCACAACCCGAAGCTGCACGAGCGCGTCGCCGCGCTGCCCGGCCACGCCCGCCTGCACCCGCTGCAGGACCCCGAGCACGCCCAGGGCGCGCTCGAGCTGATGTGGAACCTCCAGCAGGCGCTGGGCGAGATCGCGGGACTGCCGCATGTATCGCTCCAGCCGAGCGCCGGCTCGCACGGCGAGCTCGCCGGCCTGCTCGTGACGCGCGCCTACCACGAGGACCGTGGCGAGCACCGCCACAAGGTGCTGACCCCCGACACCGCACACGGCACCAACCCTGCGACGGTGACGATGGCTGGCTACGACGTCGTCAAGGTGGGCACCGACGAGCACGGCGGCGTCGACCTCGACGACCTGCGCGCCAAGGCGACCGACGACGTCGCCTGCCTGATGCTCACCAACCCCAACACGCTCGGCCTCTTCGACCGCAACATCGAGGAGATCGCATCGATCGTCCACGAGGCGGGGGCGACGCTCTACTACGACGGAGCCAATCTCAACGCGGTGATGGGCATCTCGCGGCCCGGCGACATGGGCTTCGACATCGTCCACTACAACCTGCACAAGTCGTTCACCCAGCCTCACGGCGGCGGCGGCCCGGGGGCGGGCCCGATCGCCGTGTCGGACCGCATCGAGCCCTTCATCCCGCGGCCACAGGTCGTCCGCGAGCAGGGCCACAACGGTCACGGCCCGCGCTTTGCGCTCGACCACGACCGGCCGAAGTCGATCGGCAAGCTGCGCGGGTTCCAGGGCAACTTCGGCGTCTTCGTGCGCAGCTACGCCTACATCCGCTCGCTCGGCGGCGACGGCTTGCGCGAGGCGTCCGAGACGGCGGTCCTCAACGCCAACTACCTGCGTGCGCTGCTGGCCCAGCCCGAAGTCGCCGAGCACCTGCCGATCGCCTTCGACCGCGTCTGCATGCACGAGTTCGTGCTCTCCGGACGCGGCGCCAAGGAGAAGCTCGGCATCAAGACGCTCGACATCGCCAAGCGGATGCTCGACCACGGCGTCCACCCGCCGACCGTCTACTTCCCGCTGCTCGTCGACGAGGCGTTGATGATCGAGCCGACCGAGACCGAGACGAAGGAGACGTTGGACCACTTCGCCGAGATCGTTCGCTCGATCCTGGTCGAGGCCGCCGAGGATCCCGAGATCGCGCGCAACGCGCCGTACACGACGCCGGTTCGGCGGTTGGACGAGGCTGGGGCGGCGAAGAATCCGGTGGTGCGTCAGCGGGGGTGATCGGCGCCGCTTCGGAGCGACGTGGTAGACATTGTTTACCCGCGCAGTGGGCGGGGGAGGACCGGAGGGATCCCATGGGAGGGGCCAGCTGAAGCCGATGCAGAAAGCGGTCGTGGTGCTCGTCGTGGCGGCGAGCGTCGTCGCGAGCGCAGCGCAGGCCGCTGCTGCCGACGTGTACTCGTACGCCAACGGGTGCTACTCGCTGCGAGACGCGACGACCGATCGGGTGGTGGTGCGCGACGCGCTCGGCTATGCGACGAGGGCGCCGGGCGTGGCCACGCCGACGCCGTTTCGCCTGAAGGCGACGGCGCTGGGGCGGTATCTGCTGTACGGGCCGGATGGGCGGATGCCGGCTGCGTCGGTGCTCGGGGCGATCTCGGCGAATGCGAACCCCGGTCCGGCAGCGGACTGGCGCGTGACCGACGTCGACGGCGTGCTGCGGCTGACCAACGTGGCGACGGACAAGGACCTGGGCGTGGGAGCGCTGGGGTGGTTGGCGCAGGTGGCCTCCACGACGCCGCGCTGGTCGTTCGAGCCGGCGGTCGGATGCGCCGAGTTCCCCGAGATCGAGGTCAACGTGAGCGGCGAGCCGTTCGTGGGCGCGAGCCCGGACGCGCCGGTGCGTGGGTTCCTCGACGACCACATCCACCTGGGCGCGTTTCGGTTCCTCGGCGGCCGCTTCCACTGCGGGCGGCCGTGGAGCCCGTATGGGGTGACGGTGGCGATGCGCGACTGCATCGACCACGTCGGCAACGGCGTGGGGGCGGTGGCGGAGAACTTCTTCGCGTTCGGCAGCCCGGTGGGGACGCACAGCACGGACGGCTGGCCGAGCTTCGCCGGCTGGCCGCGCGACGAGTCGCTGACCCACGAGGGCACCTACTGGAAGTGGATCGAGCGGGCCTGGCGGTCCGGCCTGCGGATCATGGTCAACGACCTCGTCGAGAACCGGGCGCTGTGCGAGATCTACCCGCTCAAGCAGAACGACTGCAACGAGATGGTCAGCGCGTACCGGCAGGCCGAGGACATGCATGCGCTGGTCGACTACATCGACGCCCAGTTCGGCGGGCCGGGGGAGGGGTTCCTGCGGATCGTCGACGACCCCGCCGAGGCTCGCCACGTGATCAACGAGGGCAAGCTGGCGATGGTCCTCGGCATCGAGGTGTCGGAGGTCCTGGACTGCGGCCAGTTCAACGGCGTCCCGCGCTGCAGCGCCGAGCAGATCGACGCCGAGCTGGACCGGCTGCACGCGATCGGCGTTCGCTCGCTGTTCCCCGTCCACAAGTTCGACAACGCGCTCGGCGGTGTCCACTTCGACTCCGGCACGACGGGCGTGCTGGTCAACGTCGGCAACAAGTACGCGACGGGCCGGTTCTGGACGGCGGAGCACTGCCCCGGCGCGGCCGACCACGACAACGAGCCGACCAACCCGACCGGCGAGCACGCCGCGCTGATCTACAACGTCTTCGGCTCGGTGCTGACCGCGCCGCTGCTCGAGGGCCAGCTGCCGGTCTATCCGCCGGCGCCGCTCTGCAACCCGAAGGGCCTGACGCCGCTCGGCGAGCACCTGATCCGGTCGATGATCGACCGCGGGATGATCGTCGAGACCGACCACCTCAGCGTCAAGGCGCGCCGCGAGGCGCTGACGATCCTCGAGCAGGAGGGCTATCCCGGCGTGATATCGAGCCACAGCTGGGGCGACGAGGGCAGCCAACGGCGCCTCCAGGCGCTCGGCGGGCTGGTCGGGCCGATCAGCCACGAGGCCAACCACTTCGTCGAGGAGTGGCAGGCGGCGCGGGCCAACCGCCGCGAGGACCAGCTCTTCGGCCTCGGCTTCGGCTCCGACATCAACGGCTTGCACGCCCAGCCGGTCCCGCGTCCGGACGCCGCGCAGAACCCGGTCCAGTACCCGTTCCAGTCCTTCGACGGCGGCACGACGATCCACCGCCAGGTCTCGGGCACGCGCACCTACGACGTCAACGTCGACGGCGTCGACCACTACGGCCTGTATCCCGACTGGATCGAGGACCTGCGCATCGTCGGCGGTCCCCAGATCGTCGAGGACCTCGCCAACGGCGCCGAGGCCTACCTCCAGCTCTGGGAGCGCGCCGAGGCCGCTTCGAGCGACTAGCGCGGTCGCCGCGCGCCATAGACTGGCCGCGCGATGCGGATCTTCAGCGGCCTCCAGCCGACCGGGCGCAAGCACCTCGGCAACCACATCGGCGCGGTGCGCGGCTACGTCGAGGGCCAGGACCGCGGCGATCCGGCGATCTACTGCATCGTCGACCTGCACGCGATCACCGTCGCCTACGACCCAGAGCAGCTGCGCGGCTACCTCTACGACACCGCCGCGATGTTGCTCGCCTCGGGCCTCGATCCAACCCGCTGCATCCTCTTCCGCCAGAGCGACGTCCACGAGCACACCGAGCTCTGCTGGCTGCTCGCGTCCGTAACTGCGCACGGCGACCTCAACCGGATGCACCAGTTCAAGGACAAGTCGGTCCAGCAGCGGGAGCTGGTCTCCGCAGGGCTCTTCCTGTACCCGGTCCTGCAGGCCGCCGACGTGCTCGCCTATCGCACCGACGAGGTGCCGGTCGGCGAGGACCAGCGCCAGCACATCGAGCTGACGCGCGACATCGCGATCCGCTTCAACGCGACCTACGGCGAGGTGCTCGCCGTCCCCGAGCTGCGCGTCCCGGAGGTCGGCGCGCGGATCATGGACCTCCAGGACCCGACGCGCAAGATGTCGACGACCGGCAGCGAGGAGCGCGGGCGCATCTACGTCGACGACGACGAGCAGGCGATCGTCAAGAAGATCAAGAGCGCGGTGACCGACTCGGGCAGCGAGGTCCGCCGCGGCCCGGGCAAGGAGGGGATCGCGAACCTGATCGACATCTACGCGGTGACGCGCGGCGTCGCCCCCGAGGACGTCGAGCGCGAGTTCGACGGTCAGCAGTACGGCGCCTTCAAGGGCGCGGTGGCCGAGGCGGTCGCCGACTACCTGCGGCCGGTGCGCGAGCGCTACGCCGAGCTGCGCCCCGACGAGCCCGCGCTCGAGGCGACCCTCCAGCAGGGCGCCGAGCGGGCCCGCGCGCTCGCGGCGGAGACGCTCGTCGACGTCCGCGCCGCGATGGGCGTCGGACAGCCCGTCGCATAGCGTCACCCGGCGGCACTACGCTCTGCGGGTGTCCGTCGCCGCGCTCGATCTCGACCTCGAGGTCTTCCAGGGTCCGTTCGACCTGCTGTTGACGCTGGTCCTGCGCGAGGAGGTCGACCTGCTCGAGGTCGAGCTGGCCGACGTGGTGCTCGCCTACATCGACCACCTCGAGGCGGTCGGCGAGCTGGATCTCGAGGCGGCGACCGAGTTCCTGGTGCTGATCGCCGCGCTGCTCGAGCTGAAGTCGCGCCTGATGCTGCCGCGCGCGGACGAGGAGGGCCTCGAGCTCGAGCCCGGCGAGGCGGCCGAGGAGCTGCTCGCGCGGATGCTCGAGTACCGCCGCTACAAGCAAGCGGCAGAGTTCCTGACCGAGCGGCTCGCGGCCGAGGACGGTCACCGCTATCGCTCTGCGCCGCTGCCGCCCCAGCTGCGCCGGGTGTCGTACGACGCGGCGGAGGCTTCCTATGACCCGACCAAGCTCGCCAAGGCGATCGGCGGGCTGCTGCGCGTCCCGCCGAAGCTCGACCTCGGTCACGTCGCACGCCCACGCGTCTCCATCGAGCAGCGGCTCGCCCACATGCGCGGCCTGCTCTCGCGCGTCGGCACCTTCAGCTTCGACGACGCCGTCGCAGGCGCCGACCGCGTGACCGAGGCGGTCACGCTCTTCGCGCTGCTCGAGCTCTACAAGGCCGGCGAGGCAAGCTGGGAGCAGGACGAGTCCTTCGGGCCGATAACCATCCGGGCAGGCCGGACGTGAGCCAGGAGACCGGGATGCAGGACCTCGCCCGCATCGTCGAGGCGCTGCTCTTCCTCTCGCCGGACCCCGTCTCGCTCGACGCGCTCGCCGCGGCCTGCGAGGCGGGCGAGGACCAGGTCGTCGAGGCGCTCCACCGCCTGCGCGAGCACTACGCCGAGGGCTACCGCGGCGTGGTCCTGCGCGAGGTCGCCGGGGGCTTCGCGCTTGCGACCGACCCGGTCGCCGAGCCCGCCGCCCGCCGCCTGCTCGCCAAGCCCCGCACGCCGCCGCTGACCCAGGCCCAGGCCGAGTGCCTCGGCATCGTCGCCTACCTGCAGCCGGTCTCGCGCCCCGAGATCGCTCGCATCCGCGGCGTCTCCTCCGAGTCGGCGGTCGGCACGCTGCTCGAGCGCGGCCTGATCGAAGAGCACGGTCGCTCGCGCTTCGGCGCGGTCCTCTATCGCACCACCGACCTCTTCCAGAAGCTGTTCGGGCTCGAGGCGCTCGACGCCCTGCCCGACGTCGCCCAGTTCGACCCGTCGCCCGAGGACGAGCAGGAGCTGCGCGACCGTCTGCTCAAGGCCGGCGAGCAGCGCCAGCCGGCGGACTAGCCGCGCGCGGCGAGCTGCCCGCAGGCCGCGTCGATGTCGCGCCCGCGCGTCAGCCGCACGGTCGCCGGCACGCCGTTGCGCTCGAGCGTGGAGCGGAAGACCTCGATCGCCTCGCGGCCCGAGCCCTCGAACGGCGAGTCGGTTGGGTTGTAGGGGATCAGGTTGACCTTGAAGGCGTTGCGGGGCGTCAGGACCTCCGCGAGCTGGACCGCCTGCTCGTAGCGGTCGTTGACGCCGGCGAGCATCAAGTACTCGACGAACACCTTGCGGTTGCGCGCCTCGCTCCAGGCGCGACAGGCGTCGAGCACGTCGGCGAGCCGGTAGCGGTCGTTGACCGGCATCAGCTCCGAGCGCAGCGCGTCGTCGGGAGCGTGCAGCGACAGTGCGAGGCGGATCGTGGGGCCCTCGCGCTCGGTCAGCCGCTCGATGCCCGGAATCCAGCCGACCGTCGAGATCGTCGTGCTCGACGGGTGGATGCCGACGTCGGGCAGCCGCTCGCAGGCGGCCAGCACCGCGTCGAGGTTCAGCAGCGGCTCGCCCATCCCCATGAAGACGGCATGGTTGACCTCGTCCTTGCGCCGGAAGTGCAGCGCCTGGTCGAGGATCTCCGATGCGGTCAGGTTGCGGCCGAACTTCATCGTCCCGGTCGCGCAGAACGTGCAGGTCAGGGGGCAGCCCGACTGGCTCGACAGGCAGAGCGAGCGGCGCCCGTCGCGGTAGCGCATCAGCACGGTCTCGAGCGGCCGGTCGTCGGCGGTCTTGAACAGCGCCTTCTCGGTCCCGTCGCGCGAGTGAGCCTCGGTCTCCAGCGCCAAAGTCGAGAGCGGCAGCTCGGACGCCAGCGCCTCGCGCAGCGCGGCCGGCAGGTTCGTCATCTCCTCGTAGGACGCCGCCCCGCGAGCCAGCCACTCCCACACCTGCCCGGCGCGGAAGGCCGGCTGCCCACGCTCGGCGAGCAGGCTGTCGAGCCGTTCGAGGTCCACGCGGCAAGTCTCGCAGCCTGCGAGCCTTGCCCGATGCGGCTCGCCAAGTACCTCGCCCACGCCGGCGTCGCCTCGCGCCGCGCATCCGAGGCGATCGTCGCCCAGGGACGCGTGACGATCGGCGGCAAGGTCGTCACCGACCCCGCCCGCGACGTCGACGAGAGCAGCGGCGTCGAGGTCGACGGCCGCCCGGTCGCTCCCGAGTCGCACGAGACGTATGTCGTCAACAAGCCGGCAGGCGTCGTCTCGACCGCCGAGGACACCCACGGCCGACCGACCGTCGTCGACCTCGTCGACTCCGATCGTCGCCTCTACCCGGTCGGCCGCCTCGACGCCGACAGCACCGGCCTGATCCTGCTGACCAACGACGGCGCGCTCGCCGAGCGCCTCACCCACCCCCGCTACGAGGTCGAGAAGGTCTACCGCGTCGAGGTCGACCCGCCACGCCCCTCCGAGCGGGCGATGCGCGCGCTGCGCGACGGCGTCGAGCTCGACGACGGCCGCACCGCCCCCGCCCGCGCTCACCTGGTCGAGCCCGGCGTCGTCGAGATCGCGATCCACGAGGGCCGCAACCGCCAGGTACGCCGCATGCTCGAGGTCGTCGGCCACCGTGTCACCGCCCTTCAACGCACCGCCTTCGGCCCGCTCCGACTCGGCCGCCTCGGCGTCGGCGACGCCCGCCGCCTCACCTCGGCCGAGATCGAGCGGCTGAAACAATCGGCGCGATGAGACTGCGAGCGCTCAGGGGCGCCACCACCGTCGAGGAGAACACAGCCGAGGCGATCCTCGACGCCACCGACGAGCTGCTGCGCGCGCTGATCGACCGCAACGAGCTCGACGGCGACGCGATGGTCAGCTGCATCTTCACATGCACCGACGATCTCGACGCCGAGTTCCCCGCCGTCGCCGCACGGCGGCTGGGGCTCTCGAGCGTGCCGCTGCTCTGCGCACGGGAGATCGACGTCCCCGGAGCGCTGCCACGCGTGATCCGCGTGCTGCTGCACACCTACGCCGACCCGGACGCCGAGCCGCGCCACGTCTACCTGCGCGACGCCGTCGGCCTGCGCGCCGACCTCGAGGGCGCCCAGTGAGCATCGAGTTCAACTCCCGCGTCGAGCGGATCCCCGTCTATCCCGCGGCGAAGACCTGGGAGCACGAGGGGGAGCTGATCGAGCTTGCGTCCAACGAGACCCCATGGGGCCCGCTGCCGGCGGTCGCCGGAGCGCTCCAGGGCCAGATCGAGCGCCTGAACCGCTATCCGGACCCCGGCAAGACGCTCCTGCGCCAGCGGATCGCCGACCGCTGCGACATGCCGATCTCGCGCGTCGCGGTCGGAAACGGCTCCTGCGAGATCCTGATGTCGGCCGCCGACGCGCTGCTCGAGCCCGGCGCTGAGCTGATCTACGCCTGGCCGTCGTTCTCGATCTACCCGCACATCGCCGCCCAGTCGGGGGCGCGCGCGATCGAGGTCCCGCTCGACGCCGACCAGCGCCACGACCTCGACGCGATGGCCCGCGAGGTCACCGCCGCGACCCGCCTCGTCCTGATCTGCAACCCGAACAACCCGACCGGCACGGCGCTGCCGGTCGAGGCGATCGACGCGTTCATGGCAAACCTGCCGCGCCACGTCGCGGTGATCCTCGACGAGGCCTACGTCGAGTTCAGCGCGCTCCAGGACCCCGACGACTCGATCGACCTCGTCGGCCGCCACCCGAACCTGATCGTCCTGCGCACCTTCTCGAAGGTCTACGGCCTCTGCGGCCTGCGTGCCGGCTATGCGCTCGGCCCCGAGGAGTTTCGGCTCGCGGTCGATCGCGTCCGCCAGCCGTTCTCGGTCAACGCGCTCGCCCAGGCGGCCGCCGCTGAGGCGATCCGTCATCAGGACGAGGTGACCCGCCGCGTCGAGGCGACGATCGTCGAGCGCGCCTGGCTCGAGGTCGAGCTCGAGGATCGCGGCCTGACCACCACCGACAGCCAGGCGAACTTCGTCTGGGTCGGCCTCGGCGAGCGCGAGGAGGCGCCGATCGTCGACGGGCTCGCCCAGCGCGGCGTGATCGTCCGCTCCGGGGCAGCGCTCGGAAGCGAGGGCAACCTGCGCGTCACGCTCGGCACCCGCCACCAGAACGAGCGCTTCGTGACAGCCCTCGACGAACTGGTCTAGCTCTGCTACAAGTTCCTCGATGGCTCGCACAGCCACGCCGACCAGCACAGCCGCCCGCCCGGGCGTCCCTCGGCGTGCCTGCGAGTCCCCTTGGCGATTTAGCTAGGCGTCCGGCAGCGGCAGCCCCTGCCGTCGGCCGAACGGTCCCAGTCGGACGCCGATAGCCCACGCCCGCGCATAGGCCGTCCCGCCAGGCGGCCCAGGACTTCGAAGGAGTTGGAGAAACGACATGATGATCGGAATGACAGAGGGGGTGACAACCGGCCGCGACCACGTCCGCGACCAGCGCATCGAGCGCGCCGTGCCGCTCGTGACGCCCGCGCGGCTGCTCGCCGAGCAGCCGCTCGGAGCAGAGCGCGAGGCGGCCGTGATCGCCGGTCGCGAGCAGGTCGCCGCGGTGCTCGACCGCCACGACGACAGGCTGCTCGTCGTGGTGGGGCCGTGCAGCGTCCACGACACCGAGGCGGCGCTGGAGTACGCCCGCCGGCTCGCCGAGATCGCCGAGCGCAGCCGCGGCGATCTGTTGATCGCGATGCGCGTCTACTTCGAGAAGCCGCGCACGACGACCGGCTGGAAGGGCCTGATCAACGATCCGCACCTCGACGGCTCGGTCGACGTCAACGCCGGCCTCCACATGGCCCGCGCCCTGCTGCTCGAGGTTCTGTCGCTCGGCCTGCCGGTCGGCGTCGAGTTCCTCGACCCGATCACGCCGCAGTACATCTCCGACACCGTCGCCTGGGGCGCGATCGGCGCGCGCACGACCGAGAGCCAGATCCACCGCCAGCTCGGCTCCGGCCTCTCGATGCCGATCGGCTTCAAGAACCGCACCGACGGCAACGTCCAAGTCGCAGTCGACGCCGTTCGGGCGGCGGCCGTCTCGCACGCCTTCGCCGGCATCGACGACAGCGGCACGCCGGCTATCCTGCGCACCACCGGCAACCCCGACTGCCACGTGATCCTGCGCGGCGGCAGCGGGGCGCCGAACTTCGGCGCCGCCCACGTCGGGCAGGCGCTCGCCAAGCTGCGCGCGGCCGGGTTGCCGGAGCGCCTCGTGATCGACGCCTCGCACGACAACAGCGGCAAGGACCCCGACCGCCAGCCGCTGGCGGCCGAGGACATCGGCGCCCAGGTCGCCGCCGGCAATCGGGCGATCGTCGGAGTGATGCTCGAGTCGTTCCTGGTAGCGGGCCGGCAAGCCCTCGGCGGTGAGCTGACCTACGGCCAGTCGATCACCGACGCCTGCATGGGCTGGGACCAGACGGTCGGCGTGCTCGACGGCCTGGCGACCGCGGTCCGGGCACGCCGCGACGGATGAAGGTCGCCGTCCTCGGCGTGGGGCTGATCGGCGGCTCGATCGGGCTGGCCGCCAAGCAGTGCGTCGAGGACGTCGAGGTCGTCGGCTTCGGCCGCAGCGCCGAGCGCCTCGAGCGGGCCCGCGAGCTGGGCGCGCTCGACCAAGTCGCCAGATCGCTCGAGGACGCGCTCGACGGTGCCGCCATCTGCTTCTGCTGCGCCCCCGTCGGCGCGCTCGCCGACCAGATCCGCGCGGCTCTCTCAGCGGCTGACGAAGACTGCGTCGTGACCGACGTCGGCTCGATCAAGGGAGGGCTGGTCGAGGCGGCGGCCGATCCGCGCTTCGTCGGCGGGCATCCGATCGCCGGGGCAGAGACCGCGGGGGTCGACCACGCCCGCGCCGAGCTCTTCCAAGCTGCCACCTGGTACCTGACTCCGACCGCAGAGACCTCCGGCGTGCTGTTCGAGCGGCTGCATCGCTTCGTGGCCGCGCTCGGCGCGCGCCCGGTCGCGATCGACGCCGACTCGCACGACCGTTTGCTCGCCACCGTCAGCCACCTGCCGCACGTGCTGGCCAACGCTCTGGTCACCCAGGCGGCGAGCGCGCTCGGCGAGGAGGACGCCGCTCTGCCGCGGGTCGGCCCGAGCTTCCGTGACGCCACGCGCGTCGCCGGCGCCAACTCCGCGATCTGGACCGACATCTACGTCGCCAACCGGGAGGCGATCGCCGCCGAGGTCGACGCCGTTGTGCGGCGGCTCCGCGAGGCCGCCGAGCTGCTGCGCGCCGGCGCGCCAGAGCCGATCGCCGCCTGGAACGAGCGCGCCGCCGAGGCGCGCCGTCGCCTGCTCGAGGCCGACCTCGCCGGTGGCGTCGTCCACGAGTTGCGCACGACCGTGCCGAACCGGCCGGGTATCGTCGCCGAGGTGGCGCTGGCGCTCGGCAAGGCAGGGGTGAACATCGTGGACATGGCGCTCGCGCCCGCGCCGGACATGCGCTCCGGCGCGATAACGCTCTGGATCGCCGGCGATGACGAGGCCGACCGCGCGCGCGAGTTGATCGACGGCCTCGGCTTCCCCGTCGCCGAGGCGTGACCGCCACCCGCTTCGAGCCGTCGGGGCCGCTGCGGGGGGACTACGAGCCGCCCGCGGACAAGTCGATCTCGCACCGCGCCGCGCTGTTCGGGGCCATGAGCGACGAGCCGGTCGCGATCTCGAACTACCTCGACGCCGCCGACACCCGCTCGACGCTCGAGGCGGTGCTGCGGCTCGGCGCGGGCGTCGAGGACGAAGGCCACGGCCGCGTGCTGATCCGCGGCGTCGGCCTCCACGCACCGCTGGAGACGACCGGCGGCCGTCTCGACGTCGGCAACTCGGGGACCTTGCTGCGGCTGCTCCCCGGATGGCTCGCCGGTCAGCCCGGGGGAGAGTGGGTGCTCGACGGCGACGAGTCGATCCGCCGCCGGCCGGTCGACCGGATCGTGGCCCCGCTGCGCCAGATGGGCGCCCGCATCGACGCCCGCGACGACCGCCTGCCGCCGATCGCCGTCCACGGCGGCGAGCTGCACGGAACCCGCTACGACCTGCCGATGGCCAGCGCCCAGGTGAAGTCGTGCGTGCTGATCGCCGGCATGCTCGCCGACGGGTCGACGACGATCGTCGAGGGCCGTCAGAGCCGCGACCACACCGAGCGCATCCTCGCGCGCTCACGCGTGCCGTTCGAGCGCGACGGCCTGACGATCACCGTCTCCCAGGTCGACGAGCTCGAGCTCGACGCGATCGCGGTCCCCGGCGACCCGTCGTCGGCCGCCTTCATGGTCGCCGCGGCCTGCCTCGTCCCGGACTCCCGCGTCGTGATCCAGAACACCGGCCTCAACTGGACTCGCTGCGGCTTCTTCCGCATCGCCCAGCGGATGGGCGCCGTGATCGTCGGCGACCTCGAAGCGCCGGGCGAGTTCAGCGACGCCGAGCCGGTCGGCGAGCTCGACGTCGCCCACGGCCCGCTGATCGGCGCCGAGGTCGCGCCCGACGAGGTTCCGGCGGCAATCGACGAGCTGACCCTCGTCGCCCTGCTGGGGGCCTTCGCCGACGGGGACACCGTCGTCCGCGGCGCCGGCGAGCTGCGCCACAAGGAGTCCGACCGCATCGCCGCGGTCGTCGACGGCCTCGGCGCGCTCGGCGCGGACATCGAGGCCACCGAGGACGGGTTCGCGGTCCATGGCGACGGCTCGCCGCTGCGCGGCGGCACGATCGACGCCCGCGGCGACCACCGCATCGCGATGCTCGGCGCCATCGCCGGCCTCGCCTCTCGCGAGGGCGTCGAGGTTCTCGGCATGGACTCGGCCGCGATCTCGTACCCCGGCTTCGAGTCCGACCTGCGCGATCTGCTCGGTTGACCGCGCGGATAGCCTGCGCGCCATGGTGGTGGCGATCGATGGGCCGGCAGGCGCCGGGAAGAGCACCGTCGCGCGCGCCGTCGCGGAGGCGCTCGGCTTCACCTATCTCGACTCCGGGGCGATGTACCGCGCCGTCGGACTGGTGACGCTGGAGGAGGGCGGAGCCGCCTCGGAGCAGGCGGAGCGGCTCGAGATATCGCTCGGCGAGCGGGTGATCGTCAACGGGCGCGACGTGACCGAGGCGATCCGGACGCCGGAGGTCTCGGAGGCGGCGTCGAAGGTCGCGACGAATCGGGCAGTGCGGGCGGCGCTCGTGCGCAAGCAGCGCGAGCTGCTCTCCGAGGGCGATTGGGTCGCCGAGGGCCGCGACATCGGGACGGTCGTCATGCCCGAGGCGGCCGTCAAGGTCTTCCTCGTCGCCGACCCCGAGGAGCGTGCCCGCCGCCGAGCGGCCGAGCTGGGGGTCCACTTCGAGGACGTCCTGCGCGACCAGGCGCTTCGCGACGCCCAGGACTCCAGCCGCGAGCACTCGCCGCTCAAGCCAGCCGAGGGCTCGATCGAGCTCGACACGACCGCGCTCACGGTCGAGGAGGTCGTCGCCCGCATCGCCGACCTCGTCGCGACCGCCCGCCAGTAGCCTCATTCGCCCATGTCCCTCCCGAAGGTCGCGATCGTCGGCTACCCGAACGTCGGCAAGTCGACGCTGGTCAACCGGCTGTCGGAGACGCGCGAGGCGGTCGTCCACGCCGAGGCGGGGGTCACACGGGATCGCAAGGAGATCGAGGCCGACTGGAACGGCCGGCGGTTCCTGCTGATCGACACCGGCGGGGTCGACATGGAGGAGACCGACGACCTGGCGCGGGGCGTTCAGCGCCAAGCCCGCAGCGCGCTCGCCGAGGCCGACGTGGCGGTCTTCGTCGTCGACGCCGCGGCGGGGATGCGACCCGGCGACACGGAGCTGGCGCGTGAGCTGCGCGGCTCGGCGATCCCGATCCTCGTCGCGGCGAACAAGGTCGACGACGCCAAGCGCCAAGGCGACGCTGCCGAGTTCTACGGCCTCGGGCTGGGCGATCCGATCGCCGTCTCGGCTGCTCATGGCCTCGGCACCGGCGACCTGCTCGACCGGATCGCCGCGACGCTCGAGAGCGTTCCGGAGCGGGACGAGGAGGCCGCCACACGGCTTGCGGTGATCGGCCGTCCCAACGTCGGCAAGTCGTCGCTGGTCAACAAGCTGCTCGGCGAGGAGCGCGTGATCGTCGCCGATCTCGCCGGCACGACGCGCGACTCGATCGACACCAGGATCGAGGTCGAGGGTCGCCCCGTGACGCTCGTCGACACGGCCGGCCTGCGGCGCCGGACCAAGGTGGCGGGCACCGTCGACTACTACGCCCAGCTGCGCTCCGAGCAGGCGGCCGAGCGCGCCGACGTCGCGATCGTCCTCTGCGACGCCGCGGAGGGGGTCACGAGCGAGGACTTCAGGATCGCCGAGCTGGCGATGAAGGCCAACTGCGCCACGGTCGTCGCCCTGAACAAGTGGGACCTGACCGAGACCGACCTCGAGGACGCCCGCGCTCGCGTGAGCAAGAAGCTGCGCCAGCGGCCGAGGCTGATGGCGGTGTCGGCGAAGACAGGCCGCGGCCTGACGCGGTTGGTCGCCGAGGCGCTCGACCTCGCCGACCGCAGCGCCCAGCGGATCCCCACGCCGCAGCTCAACCGCTTCCTCGCCGACCTCCAGGACGTCCGCCAGCCACCGGCCAAGCACGGCAAGCGGCTGCGCCTGTACTACCTGGCCCAGTTCGAGACCTCGCCGCCGCGCTTCGCCCTCCAGGTCAACGACCGCTCCCTGGTGACGCGCGACTACGCCTACTTCCTCGAGAACCGGCTCCGCGACCGCTTCGGGCTCGAGGGAGTGCCGCTCGTGATCGACATCAAGACGACCGCTGGACGCCGAAAGGGATAGCCACTGGGGGCTCGCGCCCCCAGACCCCCGCCGGCGCCTGGCTGGTGACGGGTTGCCCCTTCTGTAACCTTCCTCGACCTTTCAGAGCGTCCCCGGACCCCGGAGCGAGCCCCTCCCCATGAGCATCAGCGATTTCGCCGACAACGAGTTCCTCTTCACCTCGGAGTCCGTCACCGAGGGACATCCCGACAAGATCGCCGATCGGATCTCCGACTCCGTGCTCGACGCGGTGCTCGCCGCCGATCCGGCCGGTCGCGTCGCCTGCGAGACGCTCGTGAACACCGGCCTGATCGTGATCTCCGGGGAGATCTCGACCACCGCGGACCTCGACTTCCAGGCGATCGCGCGCAAGGCCGTCGACGAGATCGGCTACAACGACGCCGCCTACGGCTTCGACTGCAACACCTGCGCGGTGATGGTGACGGTCGACAAGCAGTCGCCCGACATCGCCCAGGGCGTCGACCACGCCTACGAGGAGCGCGCCGAGGGCTCGGGCGACGACTTCGACGTCGCCGGCGCCGGCGACCAGGGGATGATGTTCGGCTACGCGACCAACGAGACGCCGCAGCTGATGCCGGCGCCGATCGCGCTCGCCCACCGCCTCTCCGAGCGCCTCGCCGCGGTCCGCCACGACGGCACGCTCGGCTACCTGCGCCCCGACGGCAAGACCCAGGTCTCGGTCCGCTACCGCGACGGCCGGCCGGTCGCCGTCGAGAAGGTGCTGATCTCCACTCAGCACGCGGAGGGCGTCGAGCAGCCGCAGATCAAGGCCGACCTCTGGGACCACGTCGTCGTGCCGGTGCTCGACGGCGAGGGCGTTCCCTACGACGCGGGGACGCTCGAGTCCGGCCACAACTTCCTCGTCAACCCGACCGGCAAGTTCGTGATCGGCGGTCCGATGGGCGATTGCGGGCTGACCGGCCGCAAGATCATCGTCGACACCTACGGCGGCGCGGCTCGCCACGGCGGCGGCGCGTTCTCGGGCAAGGACCCGTCGAAGGTCGACCGCTCGGCGGCCTACGCCGCCCGCTGGGTCGCCAAGAACGTCGTCGCGGCCGGCCTCGCCGACCGTTGCGAGGTCCAGGTCGCCTACGCGATCGGCGTCGCGCATCCCGTTTCGGTGATGGTCGAGACCTTCGGCACCGAGAAGATCGGCCGCGCCCGGATCGCCGAGCTGGTCGACGAGCACTTCGACCTGCGTCCCGCCGCCTTCCGGCGCGAGCTCGACCTGCACCGGCCGATCTTCCGCAAGACCGCCGCCTACGGCCACTTCGGCCGCGAGCTCGACGAGTTCACCTGGGAGCGGACCGACAAGGCCGACGCGCTGCGCGAGGCCGCCGGCATCTCCGAGGCCGCGCCGGTCGCCTAGGCGGAGGCGCGCAGGCGGACCGGTCCCGGCGGCGCGGGACGACATCGAACAGCGCGAGGTCTACGAGCGCCACTACTCGGCGGAGGGGGACGACGCCCGCCGCTACGGCGCCTGGCGCGAGCTCTGCGCCGCGGGCAAGGCCGACCACGTCGTAGCGCTGCTCGAAGCGCTGCCGCGCCCGCCGCGGAGCGTCATCGAGGTCGGCTGCGGCGACGGCGTCCTGCTCGCCCAGCTCGCCGGGCGCGGAGTAGGGGAGGCTCGACACGGCTTCGACCTCTCCGAGCGGGCGGTCGCCTACGCTGCGTCGCGTCCCGAGGTCGACCTCGCTCGGGCCTTCGACGGCCACGCGCTGCCGGTGCCCGACGACGCATACGACCTCGGCATCCTCTCGCACGTCCTCGAGCACGTCCCCGACCCGCTGCCGCTGCTGCGTGAGACGGCTCGCGCCGCTCGGGCGCTGGTCGTCGAGGTGCCGCTCGAGGACAACCTGAGCGCCTCGCGCGGCTCGGCCTCCGCCGGTCGCGAGGCGATCGGCCACCTCCACCGCTTCTCTCGCGCCGACGTGTCCCGCCTCGCGAGCGCCGCCGGACTCCACGTCGTCGCGGACATCGCCGACCCGCTTCCGCTGGCCGTCCACTCGTTCTTCGCCGGCACGCCGGCCGAGAACGCGAAGGCGCTCGCGAAGACCGCCGCCCGCCGCGCCGTGTTCGCCGCCGCGCCGGCGCGCGCGGAGCGCCTGTTCACCGTCCACTACGCCGCCCTTTGCCTCCCTTCGACGACCGGCGAAGCCTCTTAGGGGCCCAAGCCCGGCAAGCCCTTCGCCGGCTGCTGGGCAAAGGTCGTCCGCCCGCGCCGCGCCCTAGATTGACGGGGTGATCGCGAAGGTCGAGCCGCTCACGACCGCCCGCGCCCTGCGCGGCCCGTTCGACTACAGGGTCGGCCAAGGCCTGCTCGACGGCGGCGTCGGCGTCGGCAGCGTGCTCGTCGTGCCGTTCGGCCCACGGCGGATGCTCGGCGTCGTCGTCGACGTCGCCGAGACCAGCGAGCTGGCGCCGGAGCGGCTGGCCGAGCCGATCGAGGCGCTCGCGGCCGACGTCCCAGCCGAGCTGGTGCGGCTCGGGCTCTGGGTGGCGCAGGAGTACGTCTCGACGCCCGCGCGCGGGCTCGCGCTGGTGCTGCCACCGGGAACCGGCACGGGCGTCGGGCGCCGGACCAAGGCGCGCGAGTCGCTCACCGCGACCCTGACCGAGGCAGGACGCGCCGCGCTCGAGGGCGACGCGCGACTCGGCAGCCGCCAGCGCGCCGGCCTCGTGGCGCTGGTCGACGGCCCGCTCAGGGTGAGCGACCTGGCGCGAGTGAGCGGTTGCGATCACGCGAGCGTCCGCCGGCTGGAGCAGCGCGGCCTGGTGTCGATCGAGCGCTCGGTCGAGGCGCCGCGCCGGCCCGCCCTGCGCGGCGTCGGCGCCCGCGCGACGGTGCGCGAGCTCACGCCCGGCCAGAGCGCCGCCCTCGCCGAGATCTTGGCGAGACTGCCGCCCGGCCCAAGCAGCGGCGGTGGCGGGGTGCCCGAGCAGCGGTTCCTAAGCGGAT